>JANQHV010000510.1 GCA_028282505.1 SAR324 cluster bacterium
GTTTTCAGAAGCATCATTGATGTCTTTCATAGAAGAAAGCATGAGCTGCATCTGTTTATTACCATCTTCTGCCTTTTTGCGGGCAGAATCGGCTAATTGACTGGCTTGTCCTGCATTATCAGCATTGAGTTTGGTTTGGGAACTCATTCCTTCCATGGAGGTGGAAAGTTGTTCGAGGGAGGAAGACGATTCAGTGGCACCTTGAGAAATAACCTGACTGGAATCGGCAACTTCCTGGGAACTGCCGGACAATCCGTCTGCTGTATTGGCCACTTGATGCAACACTTCATTGAGTTGATTGATCATTTCCTGCTGCGCTTTTCCCAAGGCGTCTTCATTGGAAGCAAGAGAAGCCTCAACACTGAAGTTCCCTTTAGCAATTTCCTGGGAAATTTCCACCTTGATTTTGATGGCATTGACCATTTTTTCAAGGGCCGCATAAACCCCCGTCAAGTTTCTACCAACAGAGCCAAACTGGATATCAATATTGCCTTGTGAAACCTTTTCAGCAATTTGCGCAATTTCTGCTGGCTCTCCTCCAACTTGTGATTGAATGCCGCGTGTGATCATAAAAGCCAGTAAGATGGCGATTCCTAAAGCAATCACCAAGATGACAATCACTGTCATTTGGACTTCCTCTTTGGTGTTACCTGCATTGCTATGGAATTCTTGACCTTTGTTGAGAGCAAAATTTTCCAATGCTCCAATATTTTTATTGAGCATGGCCACATGTCTTGCTCCTTTTTCCTTGGTGATGGCGGCAGCTTCTTCTCGTTTTCCAGCACGCATCAGAGCAATCACTTCATCCCGGATCGGTTTCCAGTCTCGGAAGGCTTGTGTTGCGTCATTGACCATCTTTTTGTTTCCTAAAAACCGCTCATCTATAATCTTGAAGTATTGGTATGTTTCTTGTTCATAAGAGTTGACAACGTTGATAGCCGCTTGAATTTGGCTGTCGTTTTTGGCCAGAGCTACATCTTTCATGGAGCGATGCATGGCGATGATATTGGCTTTTGTCGCAATGACATTGGTGGCCACGGTGAAGGGATGTTTATAGAGTTTATCCGTCAAATTTGCCAGTTTGTTCATGTTATTGATAGCCAGGATGGCAGCTCCTCCCAACAAGACAATCGTGATGCCAAACGCCAAAGCTAAACGGGTTCCTATTTTCATATTTTGCATAGCCATTCTCCGTTTTATGAATTAAAAAATTAGAACATAGATTCCCCCCTTGACACAGTACCCTTGTTTATATTCTGTTTTACTTAGAAGCCTCCATTTTTTGAAATTCTTTGATTTCATCTTTACCTAAAAGCTGATTGACATTGAGCAGAATATACACGGTTTCTATTGTTTTCCCCATTCCTGCAATGAATCGGCTTTGTGCAGATGTATCAAGTTGTGGTGGCGGATCAATATCACTTTTGGCAATAGTGGCAACGCCAGCAACGGTATCTACAATCAATCCCGTGGTCATTCCCTGGATATTGACGACGACAAAACAGGTACGATCGTCATATTCTCTTGCTGACAACTGAAATCGTGCTCGCAGATCAATGACAGGAATGACTTTACCACGTAAATTGATCACCCCCTTAGTATACTCAGGCATATGCGGGACTTGAGTAATTTGAATTTTGTTGCTCCGAATGACCACTTCCAGCACATATCGAATTTCAATGCCGTATAGTGAGTTTTCCAAGGGAAATGTCAGAAATTTTCCTTCTTGTGTGTCTTCCTCTTCTTCAGGAGTAAGAGGAATTTCTAATGCTTCTTCTGCCATAGTTTACTCCTTTGGCTTAAGGTTAAAGGAACAAGGTTTCCTAAAACTTTCCAGTATCTTCTTCTTGAAAAGAATCCAGGCTGTCTGCCGGTACATGGGGCAGATGTTGAGTTTTGATGGGTGCAGGGCCATGTGATTGATTGACAGCAGGAAACTGCGCAGAGGAAAAGGATGGTGTTCCAGTTCCTTGTTGACGGAGTTTGAACTGAGCAACTACTTGTTTCAGGTTTTGTGCTTGAGAATTGAGTTCAGTACTGGCTGCTGCCGATTGTTCGGCAACCTGGGTATTTTGTTGGGTGACCTGGTTGAGTTGACTCAGTCCACTGTTGATTTCATTGATACCACGTGCCTGTTCATTGCTGGCTGTCGAAATTTCATTGACCAGGTCCGTGACTTTTGTGGCACCTTCGAAAATTTGTACGAGGGAAGATGCACTGGCATCCGCAATGTCAGCACCAGCTTCTACTTTCTTCACAGAATCCTGGATAATTTTTGCAGTTTCTTTAGCAGCGTCGGCGCTACGTTGGGCTAGGCTACGCACTTCTTCTGCTACCACAGCAAATCCTTTGCCGTGTGTCCCGGCACGAGCGGCTTCTACTGCCGCGTTGATGGCCAATACATTGGTTTGAAAGGCAATTTCATCAATGGTTTTGATAATATTGGCAATATTTTCTGAAGCCGCATTGATTTCCTTCATGGAAGCAAGCATCTGTTTCATTTGTTGATTGCCCTCTTCTGCAGAGGAGCGTGCCGCAGCTGCCAATTGACTGGCTTGTTTAGCATTCTCTGCATTGGTTTTGGTCTGAGAACTCATTTCTTCCATAGAAGAAGAGAGTTGCTCCAAAGAAGAAGCTTGCTCGGTTGCTCCCTGGGAAATAAGATGACTGGAATTGGAAAGCTGCTGTGCCTGTCCAACAATTCGGTCTGCTGCCACAGCAACTAGATACATCAGTTCATTCAAGCTGTTGGTCATGCCCTGCAATGCAGTTCCCAGCGTATCCTGGTCTGAGGCTAATGTAATGTTTGCTGTCAAGTCTCCTTGAGAAATTTGTTGTGCTAGTTCCACTTTGATCTTCAAGGCATTTATCATTTTCTGCATAGCAATGAATAATTGACCAATTTCATTGGAAGAAGATATGTCCAACTGCATATTCAAATCGCCTTCTGCCACTTTTTTTGCCACATCGGTACTTTTTTTAAGCGATTGAACGATATCCCGTGTGATGAAAAATGCAGTCACCACGGTAATGACAAGAATGATTAAGGATAGTGCCAAAAAGAACGTTAATCCAGATTCCGCTTTCTTGCTAATTTCCACATTCTTTTGAGCAATATCTGCTGACAACTTGTCTTCTACCTCTTTGAGCAGGTTGATTTTTCGGGTAATGGTATTGAACCAAAATTCCGGTTCGATTTCAAAACTGCCACCTTTCCCCAGTCTTTCCAAAGCTGCGATGGCAGGACCATCACTGATTTTGATGACCCTGTCGACTTCTTGAATACTGTATCCTTCCTGTTTTAATTTTTTTGCAGTAGCAATAGCCTCACTGTATTTTTCTATGGTGTCCCGAATCGTTTTCAGATCTTTTTTGTCATTTTCCACCAAATTGCTGCTCTTTTCAAACTTGGCAAAGTTGGTGATAATTTCCTGATATCGATTAGCAAACTGTTCAACATGCCTTTCCTGCCCTCTCAATACGTAATTTTTAAAAAAATGGATAAATCCTCCATAACCAAAATACTTTTGCAGCGTGATCGTCATTTGCAGCTTTTCTATCGTGCCCAAAGCGACTTGTCTCATCCGCTCCACTTCTGCCACAGCGGGATCTGCCATTTTACTATTATAAAATTCTTGTTGCTCTGCCGTTGCTGATGTGGAGAATAAATTAAAATAGGTGTTTTGAATATTAACTAACTCTGTAATTAGATTGTATTGCTGGAGTGTTAACCTTTCGGCTGCAAAGACGCCGCTGATCACGGCACGTTCGATCCCCGATCTTTCTTTTCCCTGCAAAAAATGACTATAAGCAGCCATCATGGCAGCAAGGTCACTGTCATTGTTAAGATAAGCAATGGCAGTGATCGTTTTCAAAAAGAAACCATTCATATCAGTGTAGTAGGCAATAGCATCTTTGTTGGGGAGATCAAAATTACTGATTTTTCTACGTTGATTTTCCAAGTTGTTGAGATGGCCCATTGCTTGATTAAAACTTGTTCCAGCAGATTGCAGCAGTTGTTGATTAAACGTTTCGAGAAATGCCTTCAGCTCTGTCACTTTTTTATCAGTTTCTGCACGTTGTGCCAGGATCTCAGTAGCAAAGTTTTTTCCCTGACTCCCTAAAAATCCAGCAGTTCGCCCTCTTTCCTTTTGGAGTTCATGGACCAGTGTACTGGAGTGGACGGCCAGTTGGGACAATTTTTCGATGGTTTCGGCATTATTGGACAATTCCAGCTTTTCACTAACCCCATTGATGGCGAAGATCAGTAAACCGATAATGGGAATGATCAGCATTAGCATCAATTTACTACTCAGTTTCATGTTTTTCATTATGATTCTCCCCTCTTAAATTAAGAATTAAAATTTAAATATTACCCTCTTGCTCTAGACTGGGTAGTAATTTTGGAAAGGCTGTTCGCATCGAGGATGAGACCAACCTGTCCATCTCCTAAAATGGTACATCCAGAGAGGTGAGGAACACCCGACATGGATTCTGGTAATCCCTTTACCACTATTTGCTGTTGCCCCAAAACGGAGTCGACAAAAATACAGAACATTTGATCAGATTGTTCAATCACCAGAATCATTCCTTTCGAAAGCTGAGTAATGTCAGTGTCCAGCCGATACAGATCATGAAGGCGTAAAATCGGCAGCATCTTTTCACGCAGGCGCAACATTTCGGTACCATCCATGGTTTTAGTAACTTGTGCATCCTGGGGACGGAGAGTTTCTTTAATGGTATTGGTTGGCAGGGCATACGAAGTATCAGCCACACGAATGAGCAAACCATCAATGATGGTCAAAGTGAGTGGAATTTTCAGGGTAAAAATGGAACCTGTTCCCAACTGAGATTCAATACTGATACTGCCACGCAGTTTTTCAATATTCTGTTTGACCACATCCATGCCCACGCCTCGACCAGATAAGTCTGTTACATTTTCCTTAGTCGAAAAACCAGGCTCCAGGATCAGCTTCCAAACCTCTTCATCCGTCAGCGATTCACCACTGTCAGCAACCAATCCTTTTTCTTTTGCCTTGCCCAAGATGACATCCCGGCTCAACCCTTTTCCATCATCATCGATGATGATCCACACTTCATTCCCCACATGCTGTGCCTCCAAGCGAATGGTTCCTGTTCCTGATTTACCCGCTGCTTCCCGATCACCTGGCATTTCTATACCATGATCGACCGCATTTCGGATTAGGTGCAGCAAGGGATCAGCCACTTGTTCTACCAGGGTTTTGTCAACTTCCGTTTTTTCTCCCTCCATCTTCAAATCTACCTTCTTTTCCAACTTTCTGGAAGTATCATGAACCACCCGTACCATCTTCTGAAACACAGAAGAAACAGGAACCATCCGCATAGACATGGCGGTTTCCTGCAGATCTCGAATATAGCGGTCCAACTGTCGAGACATGTTTCGTAAATCTTCCAGTTCGTTACTTTCCAGGGCAGGATGGTGAGCAATCATGGTTTCAGAAATGACGAGTTCTCCGACTAAATCTATCAATTTATCGAGCTTATCCAGACTGACACGGATGTCTTGTGCCTTAATTGCCGATGGTCTGGCCGCAGGAGCTTTTTTCTGTCTGGTATTTTGTGTCACCAGGGCTTTTTCCACGTCCTTGGGCTCGGCTTTTCCCATTTTTACCAGAATGTTTCCCAGGGAAGAGCGTTGGTGGTCGAGAGCTTCCTCGATATCCTTGGGTTTGACGGCACCCATTTCGACCATAATATTTCCCAACAGCGTTGGATTAGAAGAGAAAGCCACCAGTTTGCTTTCTGTTTCCTCAAATCGTTTTGCATCACATTGCTGTCCCTGTGCAAGAGCAACCGTTCCTTCGCGCAAGACATCGATGACTTCCAAGAGCACTTGTGTACTCTGCTCATCAAAGGTCAGTTTACCGTCTTTCATCTCTTCCAGGACCGTCTCTGCCTTATGACTCAAACGCTCAATCAACGCCAGTCCCAGAAAACCGGCATTTCCTTTGATGGTGTGAAAACTGCGAAGAACAGATTGTAGGTACTCCTCATTGTCAACTTCCCCTCCAAGCCGTTCTAGCACTAAAATAGAACCTTCCGCCGTTTCCAGGTGTTCATCAGTACTGCTCACAAAACTTTCTAACCCCTTGATGTTGAGAGGAGTTTTTGGGGCTTTAACCTTCTTTGGTTCTGGTGCAGGTGGCGGAGAAGATGATGTGTCTGGTGCGGGAAGATCAAACAGGGGTGGGGGCTCAGGAGCCGGATTGGCAGAAGCTTTCGCTGATTCAATGTTTGGGGCTTTGGCTGGTTCGTTCTGTACCGAATCTGCTCCAGATTCACCGGTCAATGTTTTCAGTTTTTCTGCCAATTGGGTAATCAAATCAGACGCTTCATTTTCAAAACCTTTATCATGGAATTCTTCTTTAGCCTGGTCCAACATCTGCCGAATCACATCACAACTCGTCATCAATACTTCTAAATAGTCTGAATGCCATGTGCTTGGATCTTTACGAAAATGCTGCAATAAATTCTCTGCTGAATGGGTCACTTTTTCGATGGTGCCCAACTGTAAAAAACCGGCACCCCCTTTCATGCTGTGAAACAAACGAAAAATATCATTCACTGTGCTTTTGATATCTTCCGCATCAGTAGTTGAGCCAAGATTGATCAGGGTTGGTTCAACGGAATCCAACATGTCTGTAATTTCAGAAACAAATTCCAAGATTTGTTCTTGCTGGTCTTCACTAATTTGTGTCATGAGCGATTATTTTATGAATACGTTATCAATTGAGGTTATTTTTGCTGTAGTTAGGTTTGTTACCCCCCCAAAAGTATTTTAGGCATCTAGATGCTGATTAGTCGATCAAACCAAGAGCGGCTAAAGTCGCTGTTATTTTTTCTTTTTCAATTGGTTTGGAGATGAATTCCTCACAGCCTTTACGCAAGGATCTTATTCTTTCTTTCATCCGTTTTTCTGCGGTGACCATGATTATTTTGACTTCTTCATCTTGCCCGGCAAAACCTTTAATATATTCCCATTCTCGAATTTTTTCCAGCACTTCGTTTCCACTAATGTCTGGCATCCCAATATCCAATGTAATTAAGTCATAGGGAGTAGATTTGGCATGTGCCACGTGGAAAGCGTGCAATGCATCTTTTCCGCTTTCTGCTGTATCGACTGTTCCATAAGCTGAAAGGATTTCATCTAAAAATTCAAGACTCACTATATCATCTTCCACGATCAGAATATTCAGTTGTTTCATGCTATTCCTAATGTCTTGAGGTTGAATTCAGGAAACGGTGTTGTGCGTCATTTGAATTCTGCCTAAAATGCCAGAAAAAGTTAAAATTTCAACTCTTAATGGACTCTTGAACATACTCATTATTTTTGCTTTATGACATTTATGACATAATTTTCCAAGCGTTGTTTTTCAAAAATAATATTTTCCAGAATTTTCTGTCCCTGCTGTAAGTTGCCGGACTTTCCCAGATCTTCCATTTGCAGTGCTTGCTCTGCCAATGACTGGGCGGTTAGTGTTAAAGCACCTCCTTTGATGGTATGGGCTTCTTTTCGGACTATTTCAGATTCTCCCTTTTCTAATGAGCTACGTATTGTTTCCAATTGCGGGGTCAATCTTTCCAGGAAACGTGTGAGAATGCTTTGCAACCGCTTTTCGTTCCCATTGAGCTCTTCCAATACCCGATCGTAATCGAAAGGAGGGCTTGAAGGAAGTTGTGACTGAGAGGATGAAGTTTCTGTTGCTAACGTAAGACTGGTTGATCCTTGGTTATAACCTAACCATTTGTCTAATATGGCATATAGTTTCTGGCGATACACCGGTTTTTCCAAAAAATCATTGATCCCTGCAGCGAGACAGGATTCAATTTCATGAGAATAGGCGTTAGCCGAGAAAGCGACGATGGGGGTGCGAATGCCTGCATCTTCTTGGCGAATGAGACGGGATGCGGTGAGTCCATCCATCACGGGCATTTGGAGATCCATCAAAATCAAATCGAACTGATTCTTCTTGAAGGCTTCCAGCCCCAGTTTTCCATTTCCCACTGTTTCAATGGTATATCCCGCATTCTGGAGATGTTCTGTCATAACAGAACGGTTGGTTTCGTCATCTTCCACCAGCAGGATATGACCACTCCTCTCGATACTGGTGGTTGTGAGCGAAGATTTGGTATTGGACTGGAGCAACTGCTTTAACATGGTATCGTCCTGGATTTTGTCAAGCAGAGCAATGAACCAGAAGTTGCTTCCTTTCCCTTCTTCACTTTCAAATCCAATCTCCCCACCCATGATTTCAACTAAGGCTTTGGAGATGGTGGTTCCCAAACCAGTTCCTCCATAATTACGTACGATACTCCCATCGGCCTGCGTGAAACTTTCAAAAATGTAGGGCTGGCTTTGCTTGGGAATTCCAATACCTGTGTCCTGCACAGAAAAACGCAGCAAAATATTATTTTTCAAATTACAGGCAGTTTCCACCTTGATAATAATCTTGCCTTTCGCTGTGAATTTAATGGCATTGCCAATCAGATTGACCATGATTTGTCGAAGCCTGGCCTCATCTCCGATCAGTCCAAGGGGGATATCCGTAGCCAGTTTATATTCATAATGCAATCCTTTCTGGCGGGCACGGTTTCCCATGATTTTATCAAGATTCTCCAGGAAATGTCCAAGATGGAACGGTTTCTCAGCGAGTATCATTTTACCCGATGCGATTTTTGCCTGATCCAGCAATCCATTCATCAATTCTAAAAGGACACTGGATTCTGATAAAATGGTTTCAGCATAATCCACACATTTGTGGTGATTGTTGTGGTCCAGGAGCAATTCAGCATAGCCCACAATCCCATTGAGAGGGGTGCGCATTTCATGGGATAAATTAGTCACAAACTGCGATTTTGCCCGATTGGAAGATTCAGCGTTTTCTTTGGCCTGCCGGAGTGCTTCTTCAGTTTGTTTACGTTTGGTAATATCCTGAGCGACACATACAATGCCTTCCAGATTTCCTTTGTGGTCGTGCATTGCGGAACAGGAGGCAAGGACCGTTACTTGTTTTTGATCTTTGCGGAGGTATTTCTTTTCTATACCTTTACTGGTTCCTGCTTGGGCTAATTTTTCAAACTCAGTTTTGTGCGATGCATATTCATCCATGATCATTTCCACAGACTGGCCCAACAGTTCTGTTTTTTCATACCCCAACAAGTGCAGTGTTTCCTGATTGATCGTACGGATGGTATAGTCAGGATTCAGAACGATCAAAGCATCACTCATGGAATCTATGATGTTATCCAGGTATTGTGTGGAAACTTGTAGTTCGATATTGATCTTGGTCAGTTCTTCTGTTTGAGCACGGGCTTCTTGTTCTATCATACGCCGGGTTAAGGCGTTCTCTACAGAAAAACGGATCTGGTTGGTGTTGTTTAGTGGTTTTTGCAAAAAATCAGAAATATGAAAATTTTGCAAAAGGTGATATGCGTCTTCTGGACTGCCATGCCCTGTCAAGACAATGATGGCCACATTGGGATCTAATTTGCGAATTTCTTTGATCAATGTTTTGCCATCCATACGAGGCATGTTCAAATCAATGATCATCAAATCATAAGGCGTATTGGCCGCTTGCCATACCTCTAACGCATGTTGACCATCTGTTGCAGAATCCAGCTGATGGGGAGTTTTTTCGAAGATGAGTGCAAGGACATTCCGAATCATGAGCTCATCATCCACCACCAAAATTTTTGAGGATTCTGAAGAAAGTGATGAAGAATCGGTTATTTGTTTTGGCATCAGATTTATCAGTTTCATTTGTCGCAAGTTGTACAATCAATAATACTCAACGTCCCCATGTTCCGATAGTATAGAAAATAGTCAAGAAAAATACAAATGTGTGTTAAAAAGAGAAAACAGAATGGATTTACTAGAAAAAGGACGTGGTCATGAAGATTCGGGCTTATGAAAAGTATCTGAATGTTGTTTGGTGTTTTGTCGCTTTATGGATGGCATACTATACATTCCTCGAAGTTCTCGTTGTTGCAGAGATGGAAACCCTTATCTGGTTTTCCCTACATAGTATTACGGCCTTATTGTTCCTCATCCGCAGTAAACCAATTCAATATTCTTCTTCCATAGTTGCTTATTTTGTCTCGTTGGCATCAGTCCATTATTATTTGCTGTATGATGTTACAATTTCTGGTGAATGGTTACTGGGGGTAATAGGGAAAGTGCTGACTGGAGTTGGAGGGATGATGGGAATCGCTTCAACTATTTCATTAGGGAAATGTTTTGGGATTTTACCGATTTATCGCGGTGTACAAACACGGGCCATGTATCAGTTCGTTCGGCATCCCATTTATTTATCCTATCTTATTTTGGATATGGGAATTCTGGTGGCTCACTTTAGTTTTGCCAATTTTTTGATATTCTTGATTGCTGTGTTGTTGTTTATCCTCAGGATTCGTTATGAAGAAGAAGTTTTACAAACGTCAGGAAAATACGGAGAGTACAAAAGAAAAGTAAAATATAGATTGATTCCCAGATTGTATTGACGGATGCTGGTCAGCGATATGGATAACCTGCTCCCTGAGAAAGAAGAATTAAAGGTATTGGTATGAAAAAATGGTTATTCAGACTTTACATGAGTTTCCAGGGATAAGGTGGCCACCACAATGTTACCTTTTTCCAGAAATTTGATGGAAAAGCCCGTATCATGATTGCAGATGGCAATGCCCCTGCCATGATTATCCAAAATTCGTTCATCGGTTGAAAAATCGAGATAAGGCTCCCAGTCAAAACCCTCTCCTTCATCTTCAATACAGAATCTGATTTCACTGGCACTGATGGATGCATTCAAGGTTACCAGTTTTGTGCGATATTCTTCCATTTCCAAGCGTTCTTGCACCGTCTCATACCACTTTTCTGCGTCAAGGAGTTCTGTTTTTTCATTATAAGTGAATCCCAGGTTCCCATGTTCAATGGCGTTGACCAGGAGTTCAAAGAGTAAGACTTCCGCATTTTGGGGAATTGGGCAAAGATGAGAGAGTACCCTGGAAAGGGCAATGGCCTCTTTTCGAGTCCGCAGCTTGAATTCAAAGGTGCCACGCTCCATGAGAGTCAGAGAAGCCAGAGCTTCATCAACAGAAGACAGTTGATGATGAAGATATTGATATTCGTTATTTTTGATAATGGCGGCTTTCACGATTGCCAGGAGCTGTTCCAGTTCATAGGGTTTGGGAAGATAGTAATAGGCTCCTGCATTCAAGCCTTCGATGATGTCTTCTTTGGCAACTTTGGCGGTTTGGAGGATAACAGGGAGGTGTTGTAATTTTTTATCGGATTTTATTTTTGCCAGTAGTACCATCCCAGACATATTAGGCATCATCCGGTCAAGAATGATGACACTATAGACAGTCGGATTGTTTTGCAGCATTGCCCAGGCAGTGTCTCCATCGTCAGCCAGGTCTACGAGGTATCCCGCATCTTCTAAAGTCTCCTGGATATCCTCCCGGATAAACTCTTCGTCGTCTACGACCAGTATATGTGTTCCCATGTTGAATTGATAAGCTAGTGTGTATGTTCCCGAGGCAATTGCAGCGTAAAGATACTTCCTCCTGCTGGATTGTGTTCTGCCCAGATGTTTCCTTGATGAGCCTCAACAATCTCTTTGCAAATTGCAAGTCCTAACCCAGTTCCCCCTGCTTTTGTTTTGGTTTTACTGCTTTGAGTGAATGGATCGAAGATAGATTCTAACTCTTCTTGGGGAATCCCAATGCCTTCATCTATGATTTGCAGGGATAACATAGGCATCTCATGATGAACATATTGTTCATTTGTGAGATCGGCATTGCCAAACACGATAGAAATATTAGCATGTTCTGGGCTGAATTTGAACGCATTGGACAACAGATTCAGAATCACTTGCAACATCCGTGTATCATCAAACCAGGCAATCGTATCCACTCCTTCCTCAAAAAAGTGGATCGTACGTTTTGATGTTAATTCTCCCAATATTTGCAATGCTGTATTGACGGTTGTTTTAAGATCGGCCTTTTGCATATGATAGGAGGTTTTTTTCGCTTCCAGTTTGGACAGATCTAACAAATCACTGACCAGTGCCAGCAGCCGCTCTCCGTATTCCTTGATTTGAGAAAAGCGTTGTATTTTTTTTTCTCGATCATCCTTATCAATCCATTTCACTCCTTTTTGAGATGCACTGAGAATCGCATGCAGAGGAGTTCGCAATTCGTGAGTAATATTGGCCAGAAATTCTGATTTTGCATTATTGGCTAACTCCGCTTCCTGTTTGGCCAGGTGCAGGGCTTCTGTCCTTTTGGCAACCATTGCCTCCAGTTGTTCTTCATATCTTTTCAACTCCTTTTCTATTTCCCGTCGTTCAGACATTTCTTCCTGGAGTCTCAGATAATTGTGCCGAAGCCGTTGGATCATGTAGCCTGTCATCAAGGTCAATCCTAATGAAATTCCAGCGATCAATAAGAATCCGATCATTTTATCTCTTGCTGCTTGTGCCTGCTGAGAGGCTTTTTCATTCAGGTGTTCAGAAATTTTTGTTTGCAATGAATATAAGAAATTGATTCTCTCGGTAGCGATGTCAAACCAGTACTCTGATCTCAGATGAGCATTTCCTGATTCAAGTTGACCAAAAGCAATTTCTCTCAGGCGCTTTACTTCATGGAATGCTCTTTCTTCCGCAATTTCTTGAAAAGCCACCTGATGTTCCTTCCTGGCAAGTGATAAAAAAGAGGAAATACGCAAATTCTGATCAGCAATGAGAGCGACCAGTTGCCGGGACATCTCTGAAGTGAAGTGGCTTTTCTCAAAGGAATCGGTGAGGAGAACCCGTTCCATTCCTGCATATTCCTGTGTTTCAACGAGAGCCATGTAACTCAACAAGCCAGAGAATAACTCGGAATTTTCGGCATATTGGAGGCTAGTGGAAATGATATTGATAAAATGTCGTATGATGGTTGTATAAAAATCGAGATCTTCCTTGCTTTCAATATCGAGATGATCAATTCTATCTCGCATTTCTTTTATCTGTGCAGCATCTCGTTTGATCGGGACGATTTTATCCTGGAGTAACTCGTTGAGCATCTTATTGCTGGGATGTTCCAGAAATGCAAACAGTTCTTCCAGATAGAAATCGGATAGATTGCGCTGTTTGGGAAGCTGAGAGGAAAATCGTTTTTTTTGGCTGCTTAAAAAACCTGCAGAGAGTCCTCTTTCTTTTTGCAAGGAGTGGATCAAATGACTGGAATAAGTAGAAAATATGACAAGTTTGTTCAAAGTATCCATATTTCTCAGAAATGCCCTTCTTTCTAAAGATCCATCGATGACAATGTAGAATAGTGCCATCGTTGGAATCAACAGAAGAGCAAGAATGCTTTTGGATGCTTTAATACTGTCAGACATATGATTGTGTCGCTCAATCCTCCTTCTTTTTCCGGCGCATGGAGATATTTTGATTCAGCTCAGCATTGTTGGCATCTTGATTTATTTTACCAACATCCAATGTTTCCAGCCAGTTCAACAGCCTGGCTACGTCTTCACCTCGAAAAATACAACCATGTTGAGGGCAAATCATGGAGGGGTTTAGCTCTTTCACTCGCCGTACCCAACCCTTGAGGGCTGTAGACGATGGCATCCAACGTTGATGAAAGCCTTCCATATATTGAATATGGGTATTAAAATCCTCTACAAATAAGCTAACGTCCATATTTGGAAGCAACGCAGACCCCACATCTCCTGAAAACAGAATCTCTGAAATCGGGTCAAAAAAACTGAAATTGCCAGAAGAATGACAATAGTGGGCCGGAATTGCAAAAATAGAAGCTCCACTTTTTCCAATGGGAATCTCCATGCCTTGATCTGGAATAGGTAGCAAGTCCAGCTTGGTTCCCATGCCAAAATGGGAAATAAATCCAGTCCAAAGCCAGGAACAATAGACATCAACATCTGGACAGAGGTCAATCCACATGGCCAGAGAAGACATAATATCAGGATCTTGGTGACTGGCCACGATTGTTGTGATCTCTTCAACGTTGAGATACCGTGTGATTTCGGCAAGCACTTGCGGAAAGATTTCGATACCGCCTGGATCCAGTAAAATAGCATTGCCATTGTTGATGATGAGGTACTCGTTGGTATCAATCACATTATCAGCTCTTTCGGTATCTCTGCCAAGAATCACCCACTGATGTCCCTGCTCTTTATAGATTACTTTACTTTTCATACTAATTCCTTTGAGAAAGCATTGTTTGTAACAATCGCTGTCCTTGTTCTGCGTATTTAATCAACTCTTGCTGCTGTTCGTCCAGTTGCTGTACGATGGAGTTAATATTTTCTACCAGACCGTGAAAACGGTCAGCCCCTGCTTCCAGGTAAGCGACATTGATCGAGATGTAAGAAGCCACATATTTTGCAGTAAGTCGAATTTTTTCGATACGCTCCAGACGTTTGATAGCCGCCTGGATGATTCTTATCGATTCTTGAGTGAATACCTGGAACTGATTTTGACTGCCATCGCTTTTACTGGCTACTTTTTCTAGATTGGCTCGTTCCAACTCCCCCACCTCATCCGATAATTTTTCATCCAGCCATGATGAAAGAGAATTCACCGTGTTTCGTTTTTTCGAGGTGAAGATATCCAGTATTTGTGAATTCTCGCTTTGATCCAGGAGAGGGTTTTGATCTTGATCCTGGAGCCTGTTCAGGGATTGGATCAATGACTTTCTGTATTGATAATGCCTTCTGGTGCTGACGGAACAAAGAGAGATTTTCCTGGAAAGGGTAATGCATTCTGTCTTGAGTAAATCGATTTCAGTACGGATTTGTTGAGAAATATCAGAAAGACCTGCTACCAGGGGAACCATCATTTGTCCTTTGCTGCGATCCACTCGGGCTGCATTAATCGACCCATTCTTGGCCAGCATGTTGATTTCAAAGGATAAACTATCCAGGGATCTAGCAATATTCAGGATATTGACACAAATCCACAAAACCTTATTTGTATTCTGTTTGCCTATATGCAGTTTATCATCCATTGTTTTTCGCTGTTGGTGTCACTGTTATAGTTTTTGAGAGGTACTTTGTCAGGACTTTAACCGACATCTGTGAAAAAAACAACCTTCTGTTCATGAATTTTTTTCTGGATATGATTATTTTGACACAGTTGGGTTAAAATATCGCCAATTTCCTGAGAGCGAACATTCAGCCCCTGAGCAATCTCTTCTTGATCTGCTGGACGACGCTTGAGATATTGCAGAATATTTTCTGGCAAATTATCAATTTTTTGTTTCTGTGTGATAGTTTGTCGTTTGGAAGCAATGATTTCGGCACAGTCCCCCAGTTTTTGTTGAATTGCTTCCAATTGTTCCATGCTCAATGGCTGGACAGATTCGGCAAACTTTTCTTTCATGGCAGTCAAGGGCGGTCTGCCCACACTATTCAAGTGAACTTTGTCGGGTTGGATCTTCTTAACAGCTTCTTGAAGAGCAGCAATGGCTTCTGGTGAATGGTTGTATCCTTGTGCTAACAGAACTTCGAGCCATATTTTACCGGAAAATTCCTTGCGCAATGCAGCCAGTCCGTCAATGATGGTTTGTGGTGTTACTGGAATCACAGGCCGATCAATTCTTTCAAAATCCTCTTGTAAAACAGCATCCAATGAGGGGGAAATGATCGAAAATTCTAAAACTTCGCGTCGGACTTCTGGTACGGTCAAGAGTAAAGCATTGGTTAATAAAACCAGAGGTTTGTCTATCAACTCTTTGATTCCTTGCACAATGTCCGGGAGATTCTTATTGAGAGTTGGCTCTCCCATGCCTGTGATCGTGACAACATCAAATTCTTTTTTTTGTAAAACTTCGTAAAACTCCGGTTTCAATTCCTCCCAGGAAACATAAAAATCCCTTGCTATTCCTTTGGTGGTCGTGGGACCAACTTCACAATACACACAATTCAGATTACAGGTTTTTTTCGGAACAATATCAATGCCCAGGGAGCGTCCCAAACGCCTGGAGTTCACAGGGCCAAAAATAAATTTACTCATAGTATTTTTTTATATTCTTTAGTCAGATTGCCCTGACAACCTTTTGCTTTGAAAGACTTTTGCAGTTCAAAAATGTTTGCACTGCTCAAGTGAGTTTAACCATTTAATAGCAGGATACCTAAAAG
>JANQHV010000517.1 GCA_028282505.1 SAR324 cluster bacterium
AGCCCAGCATCGGAAAAGAAAAAGACGTTTTAAATTACATTATTCGCTACCCGCTCTCACATGATCGCTGGGCTATGAAAAGATGTGTCAGTCAATCAGTTGATAAAGGATAAAGATGACAATTGAATTATTTTATGAAGACCCCTATCGAAAAGACTGTAATGCCACGGTTACGGCAATCAATGAGTCGGGAATACAACTGGATCAAACTATATTTTATCCAACAGGTGGTGGACAGCCGGGAGATACTGGAACACTGGTTTGTGCAGATGGCTCTATCATTAATATTATTGATACCGTTAAATCGGGTAGTTTTATTCTTCACCTGCCAGATAATACAGAAACATCATTAAAAGTGGGTGATCACGTCACTGTTTCTCTCAACTGGGAAAGAAGAAATCGTCATATGCGTTTTCATACATGTTTGCACCTGCTGTGCTCCTTAATCCCCCATCCTGTCACAGGAGGCGCTGTTAGTGCAGAAAAAGGCCGACTGGATTTTGATATGCCAGATCAAACCGTCAATAAAGAGCAGGTGACAGCGGAGTTAAATCGCCTGATTGAAGAAAACCATCCAGTCGAAATTCAATGGATTACTGATGAAGAACTACAAAAGAATATGGATCTGGTACGTACGATGTCTGTGAAACCACCAATGGGACAAGGAAAGGTGAGATTGGTGAATATCAAAAATGTCGATTTGCAACCATGCGGAGGTACTCATCTTACTGCAACAGGAGAAATAGGGAAAGTGCGTCTGGGGAAAGTAGAGAAAAAGGGAAAGCAAAACCGAAGGGTAAATATTTTATTTGATGAATGATATCTGCTGCCTTCGTTTTTCTTTTTACTTGATACTTATTGTTTTTCCATAGACAAAAGACATATAAGACAGTGGCAGAAATTTTGCTGAAGGTGCATGCAGCAAAGAAAAGAAAACTCGAAAAGGTGAGCTATGGAATTAGAACATCACATTGAAAACAATATCTGCACCATATCGATCGAAGGGAAGCTCGTTCATCATACCGTTGCAGAGGTAAAAACATATGCGAAACCTTTATTCACATATGACGTGATTCAAGGGGTAATCCTCAATCTTGAAAAGGTAAGTTTCCTTGATTCTACAGGAATTGGTATTATCATATTTTTGTTTCGTGAATTCGAAAAACAAAAGGTTCCATTAGTGGTATGCCAAATCCAGGAAAGCATTTTTCAAATACTACAAATGGCTGGTCTGGACCGAATGGTCAAATTTTTTTCGACAGAAGAAGAAGCATTGAAGAGTTTTCATGAGGGATAAGTGTGAATCCAACTTCTCTCATTCCAGGCTTCTTTGCAAGACAACAGAAGTTGCATCGGCTGTTGAATCGGCAATATTATTAATGATATTTCTGCAAAAACAGTGTGCCGATGCTACTTTTCACCTCGGTTGAGCAATGGATGACTAAACAAGCCAGGAATCGTCTGAACTTTCATAGGCGGCCCATATGTCTCCCCCGATTATGGTTCTATTTGTATGAGATTGTGGTGGTAAAACAGTGACCTTTCCACCTCTGGCAAAGTAATTCTGGAGAGCTGTTTCGATGACTCCTCTCGTAATTGGAGGACCAGAAGCTGCTTTTCTCATAAAACCTCCTTTTGGAAATAGGACTGAACAAGTGCTATTTAAGGGTGCAATTTTCCTCTGTTGACAAGTTCATTATGTTGATTGAATTTATTTCTGTAGGTTACTGTATCTCCAGATGTCCAATATATATAGAGAGTCCCTACAGTAATGAATGATATTTAAATAGTACTAATATAGTCCTATTTAAAAACAAAATATGAGAATAGTCAATAATTTTTTCATAGAAAAAACATAGGCAGAACAATCTTTTCTTTGCTATAAGTAAGAGGGGTATATTGACTTTTATTTAATTTTTATTTAAAATAGATTTAAAAATCAGCTAAGGATTTCAACCTGATAATTTTGAACATGGATCAAATAATCATCTCTTTTGCTAAATCATTCAGATTGTTCTCTCTGTTCCTGGTATTGGGAATGATGAGTTCCGTTATATTCGGAAACGAAGCTGAGTTGGATAAGCTCAAAGATCGTATTGATGAATTAGAAGAACTCTTGGAAAAAATTGAAAAACAAAATGCTTCGGACCGTATTCACCTGACGAGTGATTTTCGCCTCATGCATCATAATTATCAGTATTTTGGAGAAAATCCTCAGACTTCAGAAAGAGAGTCTGACCATGTGGTGGTCAATCAATTGCGTTTTCGTCTCAATATGCGGACAAGTATTGTCAACAAACTACGCTTCACTGGCCGGATTACGGTTTTTAAAAATTGGGGAGAGAACGAATTTGTTGATCCTCCAGACTTGACAGGGACAGGGGTACCAAACGATACGAGTCTCCGACTGGAAAGAGCTTATCTGGATTATTTCATCAACGATACATTTAGTTTTTCTGCTGGAAGACTGCCTGGGTCAGGCGGTCCTCCGATGGAATTGATGGAAAATACTCCCAGAAAGTCAACTTACCCTGTGGGGGCATACAGCATTGAACTGGATGGACTGGTATTGAGTTGGAATCTTCCTGACTATTGGAAAATGAGACCAGCCCTCCGTTTCATTTATGGAGAAGTGGGAGCAACAGGGGGTGATATATTTCGTGATGAGGACATTCATACAATGCGTGTCGCAATTTACCAGGCAGAAGCTGAGTTGCTTTTCAGAAATGTGGAGGGATTATTGATTTATGATCATTTACAGATAGATGATGTTGGCCTGAGTTTGGAAAATATACGCAGGACCCAAATTATTGCGAATGCAACGGGTCTGGAGACTCAAGTTGTTCAGATTCCCGAATCGATGGCTGTTGTTCAACGGGACGTGATCCATTTGCAGTTGCATCTAACTCCATTTAGTTTGGATACTTATTTCAGTTATATTAGTAATATTATCAAAAGTAATGGAAAATTTTTGCAAATCAATATCAAAGGCACTGATATCCCTATTCTTTGTGTTGGTCTAAACCGGGAAGATTGTTTACCAGCAGGTAGTTCAACAAGACATAGTCATGCATATAATATCGGCACTCGTTATCAATTACCTATTGATGTTAAGCTTCCTCCAAAGATTGGTTTGGAATATCATCAAGCGAGTAAATGGTATTTTGCGACAGTATATCATGGAGATTTGAATCAAACTGCCAATATTAACTTTGCATTTCATAATGTTGCAGGTACAGCAATCCATTTGTATTGGATACAGCCCCTGGAAAAGAATTTGTTCCTCCGTTTTGGATATCAACGAGTCGATACAGATTATGAAAAAATAATTTTTTCTACAATCGAACACAAACAGCATTTAATTGATACATACGTTTTACTGAACGCACGGTTTTGAGATGCTACGTTACGCTTTGTTCACAATATGGATTACTATTTTTATCCTTGGTGTTTCTCCAGTTTACGGAGGTCCAGGCAAAGAAATGTTCGCCCAAAAGTGCTTAAATTGCCACATTAACTCGGAAGAAACAGAAGTGGTAAACCCCGTCGATAAGGCGAGTATGCAATGGAGACGTTTTTTCAAAAGGCACAAGCATAATCGTTTTAAAGACATCAGCGAATTGCTGACTCCAGAAGACAAACAACAAATTCTAGAATATTTAGTTGACCATGCTTCTGATTCTGATCAACCTGAAATTGCAGGGGTTCGATAAATGGATGCACTTAGGAGATTTACTGCAAAGAATTTACCCATCTTATTGGCGGATGGCCCTATTGACGAATCGCAGCAATGGCGTACCGGCCCCGTCTCTTTTCAGATTTTCGGCATTATCGCTTCAGTTACATATCCACCATGCATCTTTCGTGATGCTTGGAAGTTCTAAAAATCGGCACAATCCTGCTAAATTCATTCTTGAAAATCACCTCGGGTGTTAACCTGCTAGTTGGTCTTGCTCATGAATATCAAATCCAGGGTTCTTGGTGGATACATTCTAATCAGTCTGCTTACGGTTGGGATCGTAGGGGTTATCTACACACAAATTACCTCAATTGAGCAAAAAGTAAGTACATTGACTCTTCAGGTTGGCCAAAACCTGAAGCTGACCAATCAGATACTCAATGAAATTTGGAAAATTCGTTATTCTGTCGATCGTTTTCTCCAACTGCATCGGCCTGAAGATCGGCAGATTGCCGATGAAAGTTTTCAAACACTAAAAAATCTTTTACAGTCTGCCAGTTCTATTGAAACGGATCCTGAAATTCTGGAAGCCTACCAAACGATTTCTCGTCAAATCGAACCATACGAGAAAAAATACAAAAATCTTGTCATCCGTATTGGGGTTTTAGACAAGCATATTCAGGCTTTTCTCAACCATTCGGAACTACTACATGACATGTTGCGAGAAGTTTTGGAAATACCCTTCTTGCTTGTGACACATAAGGAACAACTTTCAGGCTATTATCACCAATTTCCAAGGATTTCTGTCCAAATTCTCCGTTTATTGGAAAACTATGATGGACAAGGATTTTTGGAAATGAATGCAAAATTAGAAAAGACCTTGCAGCAGGTAGAGGAGTTAGTGACCTATTACCAGGCCACAATCCCTTCGTTTCATACCCAATATGCAGAAATTTTCGAGTTAGCCATTCTTCTGGAAGAATATCTGGACAGTTTTCAAGGGGCTGCCAGTCTGGTGCAAAAGATTAATGAAGAAATTGAAAATACGATCTTCCCAATTTCTCCTGAGATTCTCAATCGTGCTCAAAATATTTCCGATAAGAACTGGGATTTGATGGAAAATATGATAACTCGGTTGGGGCAATCCATTGACCGATCTTTTCAAATTATCGGAATTATCACAGCGGTGGTGATTTTTTTAGGATTGTTATTTGGGATTGTTATTTTTGATGCCATTACAGAAATGATGTCGGTTTCCAAAGAAACGGCCAGGCGGGTTTCTTTAGGAAATCTCTCGATTCCTTTCGAACCTTCTACAAAAAAGGGAGAAATTGGCGAGATGTTCAATAGTTTTGTCATGATTGTTAACTCGTTGCAGGAAATAACAGAAGTCTGCCAAGCGATTGCCCAGGGAAATTTGAATCAGTCGGTGACAGTGAGGAGTGAGCAAGATGAGTTGGGGAAAGCCGTGAATCAAATGCTAGTCAATCTCAGAGAAGTAACCGAACAAAATAGACGCATCTTTTCAGAATTGGAAGCTCAAAATATGGCACTCGCGCAGGCAAAAGCAGGAGCAGAAACAGCAAATCGTGCCAAAACTCAGTTTTTAGCAAACATGAGCCACGAAATCCGCACTCCATTGAATGCTATTTTAGGGTTTAGTCAGATTTTATTGCAACACAAAGAAAAGCTTCCTAAACAATTTGACCGGTACTTGCAGAATATCAAAGTGGGAGGAGAAAACCTGGCGGAATTGATTAACAACATTTTAGATCTTTCCAAAATTGAAGCAGGTAAAATGGAGGTATCTGTTGAAAATCTCAACTTGCAGCTCTTGATCCAGGGGATTTACCAGATCAACAAAGCGAATGCGATGAAAAAACAGATACACTTTACTTATGAATGGGACCCCAGGCTCCCTTTGCATATTCAATCGGATCGGACCAAATTGAACCAAATCTTGATCAACCTGCTGAGCAACGCCATTAAATTCACTCCGGAAGGAAAAAAAGTTCGCTTGGTGATTGAAAGAGAGGACCCGTGGCTGGTTTTTCATGTGATTGATGAAGGGATTGGGATTCCAATTGACAAATGGAACACTATTTTTCAAAGTTTCGAACAGGTGGATGCCTCGACCACCCGTCTTTATGGAGGAACCGGGTTAGGCTTGGCCATTACCCAACAGTTGGTCAATTTATTGGAGGGAAAAATAAAAGTAGATAGTATGCCTGACCAAGGCTCCACATTTTCTGTCCAATTGCCTCTTATCGAAGCGATTGCCTCCGAGGAAATGCTACTCAAAAATTATAAATTGGAAGATTTACAGTTTTCCAAGGATACTCGGGTACTTTTGATTGAAGACAATCCGATGAATCAAGAAATGATGAAAGCTTTATTTCTTAATTTGGGTATGGAGTTACTGCTTGCCAATAATGGAAAAGAAGGATTGGAACAGGTACTGCAGATGGAGAGAGATGGATCTTTACCCGATTTGATTTTGATGGATATCCATATGCCGGTGATGGATGGAATGGAAGCAACACGCCTCATTCGTCAACATACACAACTGTCCCATATTCCCATCATTGGATTATCCGCAGAAGCTTTTTTAAATCAACAACAAAATGCGATGGCTGCTGGAATTGCAGATTATGTGACCAAGCCGGTTGATTTCAATAAACTGTTGTCTGTGCTTTCTAAATACTTAATCCAAAAGCCTTTTGCCGCAAAAGATTCTGCTGTCACGAAAACCTCTCCTCCTTTGGAAGCAGCTATTGAACAACAACTTTTGCAAGAATTTCATGAGTTGAAAAAAATTCCAATTTTTCATCCTGATCAAATTGTAGATCAAGTCAATAAAATGCTGACAATGTGCAAGGGATATGATTCAATTTATGTAAAAATTTTAAATAAAATTGAGATGGCTGCTTATGCCGGAGATGAAGAGGAAATTGAAAAAATGATACAGGATGCTTTTGCTTCCCAAGCAGAAGAAACTACTGCCTGAAAACGAATTCTTATCAATCAGACTGTTATGGCAAAGCTATTGATTATTGATGATGATCCACAAATCGTTCAGCAAGTGAGAGAACTACTCACTGCTCAAGGTTATGTGTCTGGTTTCATCACAAAGCCTGAGTTTTTGTTTCCGAAGTTGGAAACAGAGGCATTTGACTTGTTTTTAATGGATGTTAACATGCCGGGCATCGATGGCGTGACACTCTTGAAAAAACTCAAGGCCCATCCTGATTACTGCCAGCTACCAGTCATTATGTTAACAGGAGAAACCAGTGACCAGCTGCTGGCAAAGTGCTTTGAACTGGGGGCCGTCGATTTTATCACCAAACCTATCAGTGAATTGATTCTAAAAGCGCGTGTACAGATGGCACTTGCTGCAAAGCAAGCAAAAGATGTCCTGGAAAGACGAGTAGAAGAACGAACTCTGGAATTGCGAGAAACCAATGAGCAATTGAATGAATCTTATTCCCAACTCGAACAACTCAATCAAACGTTCAAACGATTTGTTCCTGAACAATTTCTTCAAAAAATATTGTCCTGGCAGTCAGATTCTTTTCAAGTGGGAATGGGGAAAGAAGAACCACTTTCTATTCTCTTTGCAGATATCCGATCCTATACCACTCATGTGGAAAAAATGTCACCTCAAGAAAATTTTGATTTCCTCAATCATCTGTTTACGCATCTGGAACCTGCCATCACGAATAATCATGGATTCATCGATAAATTTATTGGTGATGCGATCATGGCATTATTTGATGGCAAGCAATCTACAGATCATGTGGTTCAAGCAGCTATTGATATTCAAAAGATTCTAGATTCCTATAACCAAGAGAGAGAAGAAAAGAAACTGCCCGCTATCCAGTTGGGTATTGGCATTGATACAGGGCCCGTGATGGTAGGAACTTTAGGGTCCCCCAGTCGTGTCACCTCTACTGTGATTGGGGATCACGTTAATTTATCTTCTCGCCTGGAAGGACTCACTAAACGGTTTCATGTTGATATTTTAATTTCACACCATACCTATACCTCCCTTACTTGGAATAAATATAACATTCGCGAAGTGGATGTGGTCAAAGTTCGTGGCAGATCGGAATCGGTGGCGATTTATGAAGTTTTTGATAGTGATCCAGAAGATCTGAAACAAAAAAAACAAAATATCCAACCGACTCTTTCCAAGGGGATCTACCTCTACAATGAACGCAAGTTTAAAGAAGCACTGGATCAATTTATCCAATGTCTGCAAATTTTGCCAGAAGATGGTGTAGCTCTGAGTTACATCAAACGCTGTCAGTATTTTCAAAAAAATCCCCCTCCTATCAATAATGCTTACTGGGATAATGTACTCAAAGAAATAGAGGCGTTGATGGATTACATCCTTGCCAGACGCTCAACCCGTTATACCTTTGTCACCACTTTCAACCTTTCCTCCATTGCATCTGAAAGTGAAGAAGAATTGCTCCAGCACTTTGCAGGAATGATCCAGGATATTTCAACCACAGGACTGAGGGTTGAATCCCTCAAAGAATTTTCCATTGGCCAGATGGTCAAACTGTCGATAGGATTGGTAGGCACACCTCTTCAACAATACCTACAACAGGAAACTCTACATACAGTTTGTCAAGTTCGCTGGTCTCGAGACTTACAGGGGATGGATGAACCAGGAAGCAAGGAATATGGTATGGAGATAATGAAGATCGACACTGAGGATGAATATGTATTGCAATATGCTTTGGAAAAATTGGGTCGGCAAAACCCCAATATTATGGTTTAAATGCTCACCGACCTGGAGAATAATAATTTGCCGAAAATGGTGGGTTCTTTTTTTAGGTATACTGCTTTTGGCCAGTTGTACACTGAAAATGGCCTATCAGTATGCTGATTGGATTGCCCTATGGTCGATTGATGACTACTTTGATTTGAATTCTGAGCAAAAAGAACGTCTGGAAACAACGATCCAACGTCACCTCACCTGGCATAAAAACAGCGAACTTTTGACCTATGTGGCCCTTTTGAAAGAATTGAAACAAAAGAGTCAAGATGGACTGGATTTCGAAGAAATTGACTGGTTTTTTACGAATATTGAGCAACTCAGGAAGAATCTGGTCAACCGAGTGTTGCCCGATACATCTGCGTTTCTAGCTGATTTAACAGAAGAGCAAATTCAGTTTTTTGAAACACAACTGCTCGAATTCAATGAATCTGCATTAGAACGTGCACAACTATCCCCGGAAGAACGCCTGGAAAGGCGTGTGGAAAGAACACTGGAACTGTTAGAAGACTGGTTTGGCGAACTGTCTCCTGATCAACAAAAAGAAATTTCCCAACTGAGCCGCAAGCTGCCAGAGACATTAACGGAAAGAATCAAACTTCGGGAAACCCGTCAAAAAGAATTCATTGCTCTCTTGCGTTCCGGTCGTGGTGCCCAGGTGATTCATGAACAGTTGATTGTCTGGTTTGTCAATGTGGAGCAGGCTTATCCTTCACATTACCAGCAAATGATCAGGGAGCAAAAAGAAGCCGTCAAACAAATGATGTTATCAGTTGATCGAATTCTGATTCCAGAACAGAGGGCTCATGCTATTGAACAAATTGATGAATTGATTGAAGATATGGAAGATATTATCTCTTCTTAGAGGGTTTCTCGGGAAATCCTCTTAGTACAAGTATTCACAATAAAATAAACAAATTCTTAATCCCCCAATTTCCAAAGAGTAAGATTACGAGTAGGATTAAGAGTAGGACCACAACAACAAGAATTTGAATACATTTCTGATTAGCAGTACTTAGATAGGAAGGAGGAAATAACAGACCTGAAATACGTAGGATTTTTTGATGAAAACAAGAGGCTTGATTGCACATATACGGAAGCAGGCAGCCAGTCTATTTGAAGATCAGGCAACGCTGCTTTCGTTGTAAAAGACAAGCAATACAAAACGATAAAGTTCCTTCATTTTGCAACAATGTGAAGGAAATAATTTAACGGGGGGGCCGTTTATGATAACACATCGCACTCAAAACAAAATTTCCTTTGTAGCAATGGAAGGGGAGGTGACCCAAAGTACGATAAGAGAGCTCAATCTCTATGTCACCGCCCTATTAGCCAATGAAAGACCAGAAACCCTGATCTTGAACCTGCAAAACATATACTACTTTGATCCATCTGGCATCAAAGAAATCTTGATGCTTTCCAGGGCAGTACAAAAAAAAGAAGTCCGCTTTGCCATTTGTGCAATCGAAGAAAGGTTGACACAAAAGTTTAGAAATAATTCGCTGGGTATCCATATTCCGATCTATGCTACGGAAAAACAAGCCCTGGTTTCCAATCTCAATCGTCGTATAAGACCCCGGGAGCCTGTTAATGCGAAGACCACAAAACCGTCTTATGTTCCCGATGCATGGGTCAATATTCGTATTCCTAGAGATATTCTATCTCAGATAGATATTCTGGCTAACCAAAAAAATCAGGAGCAGGCCGAAATCATAGTAGAAGGAATACGTGAGTACGTAGAAAACAGGGAAAAGAAACAAATATTGAGCAGATGAATTTCCATTAGAACAAGGGTGTTTGGGTAGATAAATTGTGTGGTAATCTTACTCTTAATCCTAATCTGAATCTTAAATCTTTTGGAATCAGGGATTAAGAGCAAGAAAAAGATTCTGAATTTGTGTACTAAGTACCGCTAATCAGAAATAAGTGTTCAAATTCTTGTTGTGACAATCTTACTCTTAATCCTAATCTTGTTCTTAATCTCTGGAAATTGAGGGATTA
>JANQHV010000628.1 GCA_028282505.1 SAR324 cluster bacterium
AATTACTCAAGCAGTTGCTCAATCATTGTTACAAAAAGGAACCATGCCAAAAATCATTGCAATGATTCCTGCTCGTTTAGGCAGTAAGCGGGTAAAGAAAAAAAATCTCCGTTTAATCAATGGAAAACCATTGATTAGTTATGTTATTGAAACAGCAAAATCCGCAAATTGTTTTGACGGGATTTATATTAATTCAGAAGCTGAAATTTTTGGAAAAATCGCAGACGAATATGGTATTCAATTCTATCAACGTCCTGACCATCTTGCCTCAGATACTGCGACCAATGATGAGTTTGCTTTAGATTTTATCCAGAATGTAGATGGTGATGTGCTGATCCAATTGTTGCCAACTTCACCTCTTTTGACAGTTGATGAAGTGCGGGCATTTGTGACGATGATGCAAGAAGGTGACTATGATACATTAATTTCCGTGGAGGATAAACAAATTGCCTGTGTTTATCAGGAGACCCCGATAAATTTTGATCGCTTCATCATCAATCCGCCTTCGCAAACCATGACTCCTGTGCGTGCTTATGCAACAGTATTGATGGGATGGCACTATAAAAATTATCAAGAGAATATGGAACGTTATGGTAGTGCCTATCATGGAGGTAATGGAAAAATCGGATATTTTGAATTGAGAGGGCTTTCGACGGTAGATATTGACCGAGAAAAAGACTTCCTCTTGGCTGAAAGTATCTTGAGAGCTAGATGTGAGCAGCAGGAAACAGTGATTGAATATTACGACAGCAAATCACGGGAACATTCCGAAGTAGATGTCCCCAGTATTCTTGCCAAAGATGGTGTCATCAATAATGACCTCCATGATGCTAATAAAGAGTTGGTGAACATTGATGATATTATTGAAGTCCTTCCTAAAAATGAGTCGTGGAGTAAGCGGATTATTGATACAGAAAATAATAGTATGACCCTTATTTCACAACTGCCGGGAGAAGGAAATCGTCTTCACTATCACCCCAACTGGAATGAATGGTGGTATATTGTTGATGGAGAGTGGGAATGGGAAATTGAAGGAGAAAAAAAGATTGTTCAGAAAGGTGATTTGGTTTTTATGCGCAAGAATCGTCAGCATAAAATTACAGCGGTAGGGAATAAACCTGCTATTCGTATGGCTGTCAGTCGTGCGGATGTAGCCCATGTGTATCCAGAAAAATAAAATATGCAAAAAAGTATTTTAAGCAAAATTTCGGTCTTATTTCGTTTCTTTTTTGCTCCATTATTACTTTATATGCCTGCTCTTCGTGCAGAGTATCTTAGAATGAAAGGATATTACAAATTTAAGTTTTCATATTTTGGCAAATGGGAGCGTATAAAACTGGAACGATATTCGAAGCATCATTTGGGTGATACACATAAAGTAGATATCTATAAGACTCGACTAATGGGAGCTTGTATACTTGAGTATAACGCTTTAAAAACTTTTTTTACTAACGAATTCAAAGATCAAGTCCCCGAAAAAATTATAGATTTTGGCTGTGGTTTAGCGAGAAGTTCTGTATTTTTTATGCATATGTTTAATTGGCATTCTGCAAAATTTTTTCTAGTAGATGGAAATGCAAATGTTTTTCAACTGAGTAATAATCAAAGGTTATTCCATCAAGATATTAATCTTATGTTTGAAAAGGGTGAAACGTTTTATACAGATTTTGATCTATTAGATCGTTTTGCGACTTCGAACAAGATGCAAAATTTTGAGTTAGTCGACCTTAATACTCATAGGCAACGGCTATCACAAATCAAAAACGTTAATTTGCTCTACTCATTTTATTCTATTGGCTACCATTGGGATATTTTGCCTACTTTGGATTTTTATGGAATACACGATTTATTAAAAACAGATGCTTTCTTAATTTTTGGAATACGACCGAAGCGGGATCCATTACGGAAAGAGGTAAATACTGATAGCCTGTTACAAAGAGGCTATAAACAAGTTGCTTTAATTGAAGGAATGGCTCAGGATTTATTAATATTAAAGAAACTTTCTGATGCGAGGGTATAGAATGTTTCCTCTAAAAACGTCTGATGTCTTCTCATAATTAAGTCATATAATGCCTCATCAAATCAAACATTAAACTTCTGTTATTATAAAAATCTCACATGACGTTTTTATCTAGATCTGTTTTTTTAATTGTGGGAGGAACTTCCGGCATCGGATTACATACGGCCCAGAGGTTGTCACAAAAAAATAAAGTATTTATTGCAGGGCGAAGAGAAATCTTTGAACCCAGGTGTGATTTTCTAGCTATGGATGTTTTAGAGGAAGAAAGCATCTGTCAAGCTTTTGAGGAGTTGGAAAACCGTTCAGGTTCTCTCGATGGTATTGTTTATTCTGCTGGGATTGCGGCTCCTCGTCAATCAATTACTGAACTCCAGGTAAGAGACTGGGAACGAGTATTTCATACAAATGTCACAGGGGCGATGCTTTGTCTTAAATATGGGTATCCACTCTTAAAAAAGTCTCAAGGAAAAGTGGTACTGGTTAATTCAATTGCAGCTCGTGATTATAGTCTATTTTCAGGGATTCAATATACAACGAGTAAGGCTGCTTTAACAGGGCTTGCTCGACAAGCTGCTGCCGAGTGGGCCCATGATGGCATTCTGGTCAATTCTATTTATCCAAGTATGACAAGAACACCCATGTTGGAAAAAAATGTTCCTCAAAACAAAATTGATGATATTGAAAGCGAAATACCGTTACGACGGATTGCCTCTCAAGATGAAATCGCAGCAGCAATTGAGTTTTTACTAAGTGGTGAAAATACCTATATGACAGGTTGTGGGATTGATCTCAATGGGGGACAGTATTTTAACTAAAGCTTTTTTGCACTAGCCGATGAGTGGATAAATGTTTACTGGAAAAAGGTAAGATGAAGTTGCACTTAAAGGGACAATGGTATTATTCAATCAAGAAGCAATAAATAGTTTAATTGAAGAAGCAAATCGTTCTGAGAAAGGGATCTCTTCTTATTGGATTGATTTGCTGCAAGGATTTGAATTTAAGGATGGTAAATTTGATGGGAAAGGTCTTCCAGAAGGTGAAGGGGGGTATAGCCGATCTCTTTTAGGCAGATTGATCCATTATTTGTTACAAACTCCTTTTCGTCTTAAGGGTCAACCGTTCTCAGAATTTAATAGCCTCCTAAAAACAGCAAAACAAATTCATGAAAATAGAAATAATGGAATGAGGTTAGGAACGCTTCGTCAGGCAATATCTTTATCACTGCTTGAACAAAAAATACAAGTGAGCCAGCTGAATGATTCTATTGTGGTTATTGGAGATGGATTCGCCGTGATGAGTTCTTTAATCCTTTTACATTTTCCGAAATTGAAGGGGAAATTAATTTTGGTAAACCTCACTCAAAACTTACTAATAGACGCTGTTTTTCTGCAAAAATCAGTACCTCACGCGACGATTGCTCTGGTCAAAAATGAAGAAGAAATAAGAGAGTCCTTAGACAACAGTGATATCCAAGCCATATTAATTCAGGCAGACAACGCCAAGTTGATAAGTCACGCACCGATTGGATTGGCAATCAACATTGCTTCCATGCAGGAAATGAATCCTGAAATTATTGCAAACTATTTCAGTTTCATGAGAGGTTCAAAAAATGCTGAGACTTATTTTTATTGTGTTAATCGAATTGAAAAAATCTTGCCTGACAATACGGTTGTGAAATTCTTTGAATATCCATGGGATCCTCATGATCAAATTTTAGTTGATGAACTGTGTCCCTGGCATCAAAATTATTATAGAGTTTTTCCTCCCTTTTATTTGCCGTATGATGGCCCCCACCAACACCGTCTTGTTTTGATGAATAAGTCCTCATTTCAATAGTGTTGATATTCTTCCAATCAAAGTTCTTATGAAATATGATGATCTCGGCAAATATAAAGCGTTTCAAAACATTGCAAAAGCTGGTGGTGGATGAAATCCAATGCCTGTTTGAATCTGTTTTGGTATTGCCTCTCAAAGGAGTGATGGGAACTTATATTCGAAAAAAATATTGGGGTGCAAAACTAAGAAAACTTGGTAGAAATTCTGTGATTGGGAGGCATACAATACTGGGGTTTCCTGAACTGATAGAGATTGGAGAAAACTCTTCGATTGGAGAATACTGTGCGATTAGCGCCGCATGTTCAGATGGAATCTTTATTGGAAGTGATGTCATGATTGCACGAGGCACCTATATTCACTCGGCAAATCACAAAATAGATAATCTGAGGATACCTATCTCTCAGCAAGGAACAGAGACGATGAGCCTTCCATTTAAAGGTGAGCAATATAGTGTGATTATTGAAGATGATGTTTGGATTGGAAGCAATGTGGTGATACTGGCTGGAACGCATCTTGGAACTGGAAGTGTCGTTTCGGCAGGTGCTGTGGTTTCTGGAACAATTGCTCCTTTTTCCATGTTGGTTGGTAATCCTGCCCGCATAGTTTTTAATAGGAAAAAAAGGTTTGGTGATGAATCGCATTGAGTCCTATCAAGTAGGGGATACAGCGCATATTGAGCATTTAATAACAGCAGACGATATTGACAAGTTTGTTGAATTGACAGGAGACGATAATCGATTGCATGTAGATGCTGACTATGCAAAAAAAACCTCGTTTAAAGGTGTTGTTGCGCATGGAATGCTTGGTGCTTCATTCATTTCAACGATCATTGGTAAACATATCCCTGGAGATGGGGCTTTATGGGTTTCTCAAAACTTACAATTTCTATTGCCTATTCGTATTGGAGATAAATTGACGATTGCCGCGGAGGTCATTCACGTTCAGAAGCGGCAAAAGCTGTTAACGCTAAGCATTAAAATTATCAATCAACATAAGCAATTGGTTCAAACAGGGGAGAGCCAGGTAAAGGTACTAGATTTAGAGGAATCAAAAATCAAAATGGAGCAAGAGCTACAAAAAAAAGTAGTTCTCGTGACAGGAGGAGCAACTGGTATTGGGGCTGCGGTTTCTGCGTTATTGGCAAATGAAGGATATCATGTTTTGATTAATTACCGGAATAATAAGATGGGAGCAGAAAACCTGAAACAAGAAATTCTCGCACAGGGAGGGTCTGCAAAAATTTTCCAGGCGGATGTAACTCATCGGGAAAGTGTGGAAAAAATGGTCCAGGCTACAATCCGTGAATTTGGTGCAGTGACTGCTCTTGTGAATAATGCCACTTCAAAAATCATTCCTCAGGAATTTGATACGTTAGAATGGGATGATATTGAGACCCACCTCAGGGTGCAGATTCAAGGTGCGTTTAACTGTATTACATGTGTCATACCTGAATTGATCAAACATCAGGGAAGTGTAGTTAACGTCAGTACGATCTATACTTCGTCTACTCCTCCAGCAAAGTTATCAGGTTATATTATGGCCAAAGCCGCAATAGAAGCATTGACCAAGTCATTGGCGGTAGAATATGGCCCCCAGGGAGTAAGGTTTAACACTGTTTCACCAGGGATGACAGAGACGGCTTTGATTGCAGATATCCCAGAGAAGGTTCGGCTCTTGACAGCAGCGCAAACTCCACTAAAAAGACTCGCTCAGCCTGAAAATATCGCCCATGCTATTGCATTTCTTTTAAGTGATCAGGCTCAGCACATTACGGGGGAAAATCTCAAGATTTGTGGCGGATCGGTAATGATTTGAGTCTGCCTTATATTGGATGGATTGGATGCAAGAGCTTGAAAAAATTTTAAACAATGTTTCTTTAGATAAATCGGCTTCACTCATTTCAGCGATTGATAAAGCTGATCAACTGAAAGAAGGTTTCGACGTTACTTTAAAAATTGGGGTTTTGAGAAATTATACGATTGAGGGGATTGAACCATATCTAAAATATCACCTGTACAAATCGGGAATTAAAGCAGAAGTTCATTTTGGCAACTATGATATGATTTTGCAGGAAGTGATGGATCCAGAATCTCATTTTTCTAAAAACAAGCCTGATTTGATCATACTTTCCTTAAAATTGGAGAGCTTTTTACCTGACTATGAAACGGGCAATTGGAACTTCCATGATGTGCGAGGTCAACTCTCTGAATTACTGATTCAAGTGATGAACAACGTTTCTGGTCCGTTGGTCATTAACAATTTTATTTCTCCTTTTTATTCAATGAATGGTATCATTGGAGATGTCGCTGAGAACAGTAATCAACGACGTATTCAACGGCTGAATTCTTTTATTGAAGATTTTGCCGCAAAAAATTCCTCACAAGTTATGCTGGCTAATTGGGAACGAATTATCCGGAAATTGGGAGAGGAACTCTCCATTGATTATCGGTTTTGGTATAGTTCCAAATCTCCTTTTAAAAAGGATTTCTTAAATGAGTACGCAAAAGTGGTTGCAAATATTGGGAAAATCTTGGCGGGGAAGGTTAAAAAGTGTCTGGTGTTGGATTGTGACAATACCTTGTGGGGGGGGATTATCGGGGAAGATGGAATGGATGGGATCAAATTGGATAACCATGAATTTCCAGGGAAAGTGTATTATGACTTTCAAAAGTCCATTCTCCTCCTTGCGGAAAGAGGCATCCTGATCACTTTATGCAGCAAGAATAATGAAGAAGATGTCATGGATGTTTTGGAGAACCATCCCCATTCGTTAATAAAACGAAAGCATTTGGCAGCTTGGCGAGTCAACTGGAAAAATAAAGCAGAAAATATTATTTCCTTATCTGAAGACTTGAACTTGGGGCTAGATAGTTTTGTTTTTGTAGATGATTCAGAAATTGAATGTGATCTTGTCAAAAAAATGGTACCGGAGGTTGATGTGCTTCAAGTCCCAAAGAAGATATACTTGCTTCCTTCATTACTCATGACTCATGGGCAGTTGGACACATTAACTGAAACAAATGAGGATCGACAAAGGACAATTCTTTATCAAACAGACGCAAAACGAAAAGAAGCATCAAAAAGCTTTGCCACTATTGATGAATATTTATATTCTCTCGATTTGCATGCGAAAATTCATTTGGTTGAAGACCAAGAAGTGGCACGTGTTGCACAACTGACCCAAAAAACCAATCAATTCAATTTAACAACGAAACGCTACACTGAACAAGATATCCAACAATTCGGAAAACTAACAGATAACGCTGTTTTGTCTTTAACCGTTCAAGACCGGTTTGGCAGTTCAGGGTTAACGGGAGTTTTGATTGCTAAAAAAGAAAACAGCACTGGATATATTGATTCATTGCTTCTGAGTTGTAGAGTTTTAGGACGTAAACTGGAATATGCATTTGTCGATTATTGTCTAAAATACCTTGAGGGGCAGTGGTCGATTGCAAAGTGGATGGCTGAATATATGCCTACAAAAAAGAATGCTCAGGTAGCTAATTTTTGGTCTGAGATGGGATTCCAAATAGTGGAACAACAAGAGAAAAAAAGTATTTATTTCTTGGACGGTAGTCCGCAACAAATAATTGATACAACCTTTATTAAAATAAATGAGTGATTGTGGAAGAAAAAGTAAAAGAAATCATGTCCCTTATTTTTAATGTAGATATAGAAGATATCACAGAAGACTCTTCTCCTGACAATCTCGAAAACTGGGATTCTTTAAGGCATATGAACTTTGTAAATGCCTTGGAAGAAGAGTTTGATATCGAATTAACAGATGAGCAAGTCACTGAAATGATGAATTTTAAACTTGTTCTTGCCGTCCTTAAAGAAATCTCTCCTTCATCCGCATAGATTTATTTCCCCTCCGTTTTCTTGTAATACCATTATGTCCATAAATGTTTATATCGAACAACTTTCTGTAGGAAGTGTTGGATTTGTACTTTCGAAATTAACACAATTTTCTAAGAATAGTGACCAGGCAATCTCTCTTTACTATATTGATGGAACACCATTGGCTATTCAATTGATGGAATGGTTTTGTCAATCAAAAGGTTGGAACATGTCGCAATTGCCATTTGAGCTCCTGAACATTCGTGAAGCAGGAAGTGGTGATTTGATTCGGCTTTGTATCCCTTTCGATTACTTATGGAAAATCAAAAAGTCTATTTTGGATTTTGACTGGTTACCAGAAGAAAAAGAGCAAGCAGGGCTTCGAATGTTTTTGGAAAAGAGTGCTATTTGTGGAGTATTGTTAAATCCAAGATCACTCACTCGAACAATCTACTTGATTCATGTCGTTCAACAACACATGGAACAAGAGAAGCAGGCGGAGAGTGTGTTTATTCTGTTTGAACGATTATGGAAGCAAGTAATAGCAGACTATGCTCAAGCATTCGGGATAAAAGTCGAGTATATCAAAAATTGGATACCTATCAATATTATAATGGATTTTGGTTTTTCCTGGTCGATGGCTCTGAAACAGTGGGTATCGCAGGTTCTCAAAATCCATTTTCCATTAGGGCTCAATTGGATACGGCGAGCGCGTTATCTTTTTAAACAACCAATCCATACCACTCCAGATGCACCCCCTAGAATTGGGGTCTTTCCACAGGGAGAATGGCATTTTAAAAATGATGGTTTCAATTCGGATTATTTTTTCTCCTTGCAGTCTTCTTTGCCCAGTGAGTCGATTTTACTGCTGTTATCGAACTTTTCGTTAGAAAGGCATCAAAAATTAAAACAGAATGGTGTTCACTTTTGGCTAATGAATCATGCTCCACCAGGTAAGATATCCACTCCTTTTTATTTAGGGCCTACTAATTTTTCAAAATCGTCTCCTCTTTTGCTACCTGATTTGCCTCCGTTGGAGCAACGACGGATACGATTTTTGAAAGCAGAGTTTGATTACAAGAAGACCTATTGGAGGGAGTTTTTCGAGCAACAGAAGGTGAAAGTTTTTACAACATGGTACAAGAATGAAGCCGATCATATCCCAATTGCCGAAGCAATGAGAGAAACTGGTGGGATTATGACGATTTGGCAGCGTTCTTATGAAGAAATACCGAATGTTGGGCTTACCCTTTATACAGATGTTGCTTTTGGGTATTCTCCCTGGTTAGTGAATACGGAAAAAGCTCAGGGTTCCAAGGTTCGATATTATGTAGCGACGGGTTATCTGAGAGATTATAGTCATGCTCTTCTTAAACCAATGTCGTTGGAACTGCGCCAACAGCTTCATGATCAAGGATGTAAAAAAATAGTTTCTATTTTTGATGAAAATTCTGCCAGCGATAGCCGATGGCATTCTGGAGAAGAATTACAAAGAAAGCATTACCAATTTTGGGCGGAGAAAGTCCTGGAACAACCTTGGCTTGGTGTTATTTTTAAACCCAAAGTTCCTAAAACGTTGAGGATGCGTTTAGGAGAAGATGTTGCCAATCTGTTGGATGAGGCTAAAAAAACAGGACGATTATTAATTTTAGATACTTCTGCGGAACACTCCAGCGCTGTTCCACCGGTTTTGGCGGCGATGGCATCTGATATCTCCATTCAAGGACATCTCTGTGCAGGGACTACAGCAATGCAGAGTGCTTTGGCAGGAGTTCCATCAATTATGGTGGATTATGAAGGCTGGAAAAGGAGCCGGTTGTATCAATTGGGGGAAGGACTGGTTGCCTTTCCGGACTATGAAAATTTGTGGAATGTATTGCAGCAACATTGGAAATCTGAAAATGGAATTCCTGGGTTGGGAGATTGGTCTCCATTATTGGATGATTTCGATCCATTCCGTGATGGAAGAGCTGCCGAACGGATGGGTGATTATCTACATGCCCTGCTTAACGGACTCGTTCAAGGGATTGATCGGGAAATAGTAATGGCTGATGTGGCAGAAATGTACGCCAAAAGATGGGGTCCGGATAAAGTTGTAACAATCTGAAATTTTAGTACAAGCTTGCCTATGTTTTTGGAAAAATTAAAAGAAGAAATAGATCGATGGATTGATGAGTGGATGATGTATATTCCTGGAAATCTTGGAGTACGATTGCGTCGCATTCTATTAAGAAAAAAAATGAAACAGTTGGGAAAAGATGTCCAGATTGGTCCTCTGGTAACACTGATGCACCCTGAAAATATCGAAATTGAAGATAATGTGATTATTTCAGGAAGAAGTGGTTTCATAACAGACAAGGAGACAACTATTCGAATTGGTGCGTATACTGGTGTGAATTTCAATTCCTACCTTGTTGCTTCTCATCAAGGTAACATAATTATTGGCAAGCATTGTATGATCGCCTTCAATGTCGTGATTCGATCCGCTAATCACCAATTCGACGATCCGACGCGTGTCATGCAAAGCCAGGGATATACTAGCGGGGATGTGATCATTGAAGATGATGTTTGGATTGCTTCTAATGTTGTGATTTCAGCTAATGTACGAATCGGTAAAGGGTCTGTGATTGCTGCTGGTGCTGTCGTTGTAGACGATGTTGAACCTTATTCTGTTGTAGGAGGTATTCCTGCCCGACTGATTAAGCGCAGGGTATAGTGCTTTCATGCGGCGTATATTTATTTTTAAGACATCTTGTCCTAAACAGATTAAGCAGTGGAGTCGTCATTGCACTCATTCTCAGCCAGTGTATTTCTTTCAGAAAAGAACATTGAGTGAGCGTGTATCTCGCTTATTGGTTGAATTAGGATGGAAAGCTCTTCCTCGCTTGAAGCTTGAGGATTCATTACGAGAGCGTTTCCTACACGAATACCTGGAAATTGTGGCCCAATTTGCAGAATGGAATGCTCAGACTATTTTCTGGTGGGCAACCCATTTTTCGTCAAAAAATCGAATCAACTCTCCTGTTTTATTGTTTCTTGAAGAGTGGGTTGAATGTATTCAAGCTATCGAGCTTTGTCCAGATGAGAAAACTCTGGTATTGATAGATGTTTCCTGGGAAGTCATCGCGGGATTAGACGCACTGGCTGCTAAACATGAATGGGAAATATTGGTTTATGCTTTACCTCTCAACCGATTGTGTTATCGAATTCAGAAAAAATTTCGATTTTGGAAAAATTTTTTTGGAGAAGTCATAGGAACCATAGTTTCCATAAGGGCCGCACGAAAAACCTTTGGAAGACCAAAGTTTGCTACTCAATCTAATGCGTTTCGTTATTTGATCAAAAGTTTTACCTATTTGCGTAATTTTAAAGAAAAGGATGAATATATAGATCCGTTTTTTGGTCATTTGCCAGAGTATATACGGCAGTCTTGTGGCCAGCCTTCATCAGTACTTACGGTGGCATTAGGTTTTCAAGACAGAAAGCAATGTTATGCTTTAATGAAAGAATTGCCAGTTGCTCTTCATCCTTTGGAAAGCTATCTGAATTATTCAGATGTGTTTGTAAAGGCGTGCCAATGGCTATATCAATTCATGTTCAATAGATTCGGAGTAAAAGGAAAAATTGAATTATGGGGCTATGAAGCTACAGCATTTTTCCGTGAGTATGTATTTTGTGGTGGATTAGCCATTTCATTTTTTCAATTCATGCATTTTGATGTAGCGAAACGATTAGGGAAAAAATATCAGATTAAAAATTGTTTAATGACTTATGAAGGAAGGCCCTGGGAACGCTTGTTTATTGCGGGACTAAGGGAATCATGTCCAGATATACACATTATTGGTTGCCAGCATACCGTCATTCCTCTCTCAGCGGCAGACATGTTTTTACACCCACAAGAAAAAACACTGGTTCCCCTTCCTGATCGAGTGATCACAAATGGTTTAATCACAAAAAAAATATTAGATAAATACAGTGCGTATCCCAAAGAGAAAGTTCATGTGGGATGTGCATTACGTTTTGAAGCGTTACAAAAACTATCTCTTCTACCTCGGAAAAAAACTCAGGAAACCCAGGAAACTCCGTTTACATTGTTAGTTGCTTTTGGAGGAAGCGATGAGGAAGTGCCATTATTAAATTATGCTCTACAGCAGGCGTTGGAAATGCCAGAGGTGGTCTTTCGGACGAGAACTCATCCGACATTCCCATTTGATCAATTATTACAACGTTCTTTGTGGAATGAAAGGAAATTACCGGAAAACTTGCAGGATTCCAGGAAGCCAAGTGTGATTGAGGATCTCCAGATTTGTAATGCCGTTTTATATTGGGGGACAACCGTTTCTTTGGAAGCTTTAATGGTTGGGAAGCCTATTATTCAGTTTGATCGAGGAGATTTTTTGAATTATGATCCTCTTTTTGAATTCAAAGATTTCAAATGGCCAGTGTGCGAAGGGGTTTCTCTCAGAGACGCTATTCAGGAAATTCGTGATATGCCGGAGGCTCAGTATGCAGAGCTTCAAGTTAAAGGCAGGAAATATGTGGAGGATTATTTTTATCCAGTGACTTCAGAGTATTTGTCTCTATTTCTTCCGGTTGCAGAATGTTAATTTTCAGAAAGAGATCTTTATATGTCTAAATTGCGATGTGGAATTGTTGGTTATGGCTACATGGGAGAGATTCGTAAACGGGTTATTGATTCCATGCATGAATTAGAATTGGTAGGGGTTGTTGAAACAGTAGTAAAGAAACGGGAGTCTTTGCAAGACTGTCCGGTATTTGAGACTTTTGATCAGTTACTAGAAGAGACTTTTGATGTTGTTTTTGTGGCAACACCTAATTCTTATGCACCTGAGTTGTGCATACGCAGTATGGATCTCGGCAAACATGTGTTTTGTGAAAAACCTCCTGGGCGAAATTTGCAGGATATTCAAGCGATTGCTGAGGCTGAAAAACGGAATCCTTCTTGTAAATTGATGTTTGGTTTCAATCACCGTTTCCATCCTGCAGTATTAAAAGCAAAATCAATTGTCGATAGTGGAAATATGGGAAAAGTGCTCTCTCTTCGAGGTTTATACGGAAAGTCTGGAGGGAAAAACTTTCCTCAGTCCTGGAGAAATGATAGAACTATTTCGGGAGGAGGAATTCTTCTCGATCAAGGCATTCACATGCTTGATTTGTTTCGATTGTTTTGTGGAGATTTTGAATCTGTCAAATGTTTTACCAGTCATGCATATTGGAATTTGGAAGTCGAAGATAACGCTTTCGTCCTCCTTGCAAATCAAAAGGGGCAAAATGCGATATTTCATTCTTCAGCAACCCTTTGGAAACATGCGTTTCGTTTGGAAATTACGATGGAAGAGGGCTACCTTTTTGTGGAAGGTTTGCTTTCGAAGACCGGAAGTTATGGAAGGGAGCGATTGACCGTTGGCAAACGTCAATTTGAGGATGAGATCGAAGCCTTAGGGAATCCGGCGGAAGAAATCTTTTACTTTGATCGTGACTTATCGTGGGAATTGGAAGTCAAAGCGTTTGTACAGAGTATTATGAATAATCAGCCGATTGTCGTGAGTTCATCTACAGATGCCTTAAAAGTTATGGAAATCATTGACCAAGCCTATAAAAACGCCCAACATTAGTATAGGAAATTCTTATGCATAATATAGTATACATGGATGAGTTTCACGAAGGGGATTTAAAGCCTTTAGAAGGACTCCGGAAGTATTTTCAATTGATAAAAGAAGGAATTCCTGAGTTTTTTCCGAAAAGCGAGTTAAATGAATGTTCTTGTCCTGCTTGCTCGCAGTCAAAAATAGCTGCAGAATTTACAAAATATGGCATGCGGTATATCGAGTGTGAATCGTGTAATTCACTCTGGGTTTCTCCAAGGCCCTCTGAAATTGCACTGATTCGCTACTTTGAAGAATCAAAAGCAGAGATTTTTTGGAGAAATGAATTCATTCATATGACTGACAGGAAGAGGAAGGAAAAAATCCTGCAACCCTGGATTCGATGGATTACGGAGTCTACTCAAGAATATTATGCTAATGCTAGGTCGATAGCGGATATTCATACGAAGCAACCCGTTTACTTGGACGAATTACAAAAAATAGAACGTTTTCAGGAAAAGGTGTTGATCAGTCCTTTTCTTTCTCAAACAGTCCTGAAAGAACATCCAAGTATGCGAGTGTTTCAGGAACCGGCTATTGAAGGGTTGGAAAATCAACAACTTGATGTCATTACTGTTTTTGATGGACTAGGCATGACAGCAGACCCTTTTGCGTTACTTTCTGCAATTTTTTCTGCTCTAGCCCCTGGTGGTCTCTGTTTCTTAACAACAACTTTGATTTCCGGATTTGATTTGCAGACACTGTGGGATGCTGCCGAGAATATTCATCCTCCTACGAGATTAAACATATTTTCAGATACCGGTCTCCTGACGTTGGTACAGAAAACAGGGTTTGAATGCATCGAGTTCAGTACACCAGGAGTTCTAGATTTGGAAATTGTGGCCGCAGAACAGCAAAAGAATTCATCAAATTCAATTCCCCGCTTCATTGCGTATTTACTCAAACACAGAGATGAAAATACTCACAAAGCTTTCCAGGAATTTTTGCAGGCTCATCGCTTGAGTTCTTATGGCCGACTTTTGCTTAGAAAGCCTACCTGATTAAATGAAAATCCCTAAGTTATTAATTATTTGCTATTGTTGGAGTCAAAATGAGCGGTCTTTTTTTAGATACAGGTAATTTAGAAGAAATTAAAAAATATCACGCGATGGGAATCATTCGTGGGGTGACCACCAATCCTACCATTTTACTGAAAGATGGAGTTACTGGGGGAATGGAAGGTATTCAGAAACGGACCAAAGACATCGCACGATTGATCAATCCTCTGCCACTCTCTGTTGAGGTCACCACAAATGACCCAGATGGAATGATAGAACAGGCTGTATCTTTTTCTAAATGGGCTTCGAATATCAATGTCAAAATAACCATTCATGGCCCCAATGGAGAATTGGATAATCTGGAAGTGATTCATGAACTAGAGAACAAACATGATATCCGAGTGAATGTGACGGCGATGATGAGTGCGCAGCAGTGTTTTTTAGCAGCAATGGCCGGTGCAACCTATGTCTCTTTATTTGGAGGAAGAGTGAATAACATGGGGTATAACGCGATTGGTGAAATTCAGAAATTGAGAGACTTGTTAGATAACTTTGGTTTGAAGGCAAAGATTATTATAGGTTCGACTCGTGAGATATTGAACATTTTGGAGTGGTTGCATGCTGGAGCACATATTGTCACGGCAACTCCTAATCTGATTGAGGGGATGATTGTGCACCCTTATAGCAAAGAAACCGTTCAGATGTTTTTACGTGATGGAGCAAAAGTGATTGAGGAGTTGTCATGATTTCAACTGCAGAACGCTCCTCATTACGCACCAAGCTTCGTGCTCGAAAGAAAGTTTTTGTGGGCTGGCATTCCTTATCACATCCTTCGATTACCGAAATTTTTACCCAATGTGGTTTTGACTTTATTGGGATTGACTTGGAACATAGCACTATTAGCCAGGAACAGTCCCAACGCATAATGACTGCCTGCCAGGCTGCCGGGATTTGTTGCATACCCCGTGTTGCTTCACACAATGGTGAAATGATCAAACGGCTTCTGGATTCAGGGGCAGACGGAATTATGATTCCGATGGTATCGACTGCTGAAGAAGTAGAGTGCATTATCGATTGGTGTAAATATTCTCCAGTAGGAAAAAGAAGTTTTGGGGTCGGCAGAGCACAGAGATTCGGATTCGATTATGACGAATACACCACCAATTGGAATGATTCTTCGTCCATTATCATTCAAATCGAAACCATTGAAGGGGTTGAAAATATTGATGTTCTTCTTGAATATGAAGAGGTGGACGGGGCGATGGTAGGACCCTATGATTTGTCGGGATCTTTGGGAATTCCCGGACAACTGGATCATCCCAAAGTTGTGCAAGCACGAAAACGAGTGAATGAAGCTTGTCTTCGATACGGAAAGGCCTCCGGCACCCATTTAGTTTATCCTGATCACCAGCAAATTCATCAGGCCTTTTTAGAGGGGTTTACTTTTATTGTTTTATCTTCAGATATCTTTTTGCTCTGGAAATGGGCGGAACAAACTCGGGAACATATTGAGTCGTTTCGGGAGAAATAATGCAACTTCCATTTAAAGTACTTATTCTCGATTTTGATGGTGTTATTATTGAATCGGTGGGTATCAAAGATGATGCCTTTGAGCAATTGTTTCGTGGTTATCCAGAACATTTAAATCAAATTATAGAATATCATTTAGCACATAATGCGACGATTCGTTTTAAAAAATTTCAATATATTACAGAGACAATTCTTCAAGAACCCTATACTGACGAAAAAGAGCAGGAATTGAGTGCTGCCTTTTCAAGACTGGTTTTTGAGCGTATTGTCCAATGTCCTTTTGTGGAAGGGGCAAAAGCCTTTTTAGATTTTTTTCTAGGACAAATTCCCGTATACTTGGTGTCTGTTTCGCCTAAAGTGGAATTAGAAACTGTTTTGGAAAGGCGACAGCTTGATATCTATTTTAAACAAGTCTATGCAGATCCCTGGAACAAAACGGATGCAATCAAAGATATTCTCCAAAATGAAAGCATTGGTGCTGAAGATGCTGTTTTTATCGGAGACACTCCAGAAGATTACCTCGCAGCTAAAGCAACAGGTCTTTTCTTTATAGGACGATTCAGTGGAAAAACATTCCCTGCCGCCGGTAAAATCCCTATATTTCAAAATTTGTTTGAAATTAAGGAATTTGTAGCTCACCTTGATTCATTTTCTACCTTTCAATCAGACTATCTTTAAATCTCATTTCTGTTGGCTACAGAAGGAATTATTGCTTTACGATTGTATCATTATTAGACTTGTGAAAGAATAGGTTTTGATTGATGAAATTCATGCTGTGATTGTCTTCTTACATGATGGTAACGGCTCCTACTTATTTCAACTCAGAGATAATAAGAAAGATATTGTTTTTCCAGGACATTGGGGGATGTTTGGTGGAGAAATAAAACAGGGAGAATCTCCGTGCGATGCGGGTTTTCGCGAATTGAAGGAAGAGATTAATTATACCCCTCCGGCTATTTATTCATTTCGCCAATATCAGCATCAGCATGTACTGCAGGACCAATTAAGAAATTACAGAATTGAATCATGTTATGGAGAATTAGTGGTTCCTCTTTCACAATTAGACTTACAAGAAGGTATGGATCTTGGGTTATTTTCAGTCAATGAAATTTTAACAGGAAAACTTTTTTCCCAGAAATTGAAAACTTATTTTCCGATTGTTCCCCCCTTGATGGGTTATTTTTTTGATTATTTAAATGAGGAGGGCGTGTAATTTATCTAGAAGTATTTTGCATCGTAATCTGGCCTACTATTTTTTATTTGTACACATCTCCTCATGTAAATAACCATTCAAATGTTTGGTTCGTATAATGCATTTCTTTGTTCTATCCATAATCATGTCAGAGTAACAGTTAACGCATGTAGATATTTTTTCGAGATATTTTCATGAAAATGAGTTTTATGAGGAGAATCGATGATTCTCTTGGCTTTTTTTTATGCAAGTGTTTAGGATGGTTGCTGATCCTGAAAAAGTATCTTTTTACCAGAAGCAGAGTGATTAACAAGGAGGAAGTTCGAACGATTTTTTGTCAAAAGTATTTTGGAATGGGCAGCATTTTACATGCGATTCCACTAATCAAAGCATTACGTGAAAATTATCCGGAAGCTAGGATTATTTTTATGACACTCAAATCAAATCAGGAAGTGCTGGAATTATGTAAGATTGCTGATGAAATCCTGATAGTTCGAATTGATTCTTTGAATGAGTTTATCAAAGATGTCATGAAACATGCGTTTTACCTGCTAAGAAAAAAAATTGATATTTCCATTGATTTAGAATTTTTTGCCAAATTCAGTTTATTGATCTCTTTTGTCACGTTGGCCAGAGTGCGAGTTGGATTTCATTTAAAAAATATTCGACCTGAAGGGATCATTACTCATAAAGTCTATTTCAATCACCATCGTCATATTACAGAAATCTTTTTTGCCTTTGCCTTTACTCTGGGCATAGAGCGCAAAGATGCTTATTTTACTTCGCCTCTTCTTTCATTTAAGAATCCATTTGGGAAGAATTTGCTAAAGAGGCATAATATTCCAGAAGATAGTCCGATTGTGGTGGTCAACACCAATGCAAGTGATTTGTTCATTTATCGACGTTGGCCGGAAGAGTACTATATCGAGTTAATCGAGGAGTTGATCAAGGTCTATCCACAATACACTTATATGATGATTGGAGGAAATTCGGAGTTTGATTATGTTCAGAATATTTGTAATCAAATCGAGCATGAGGATGGTCAATTGATCAATTGCGCAAGTCATACCAATCTTGCAGAATTATTTGGTTTGATTGAAATGTCGTTTTTGATGATTACCAATGATAGTGGCCCTATGCATATTGCTTCATTATACGGAGCGAATGTCGCTGTGTTTTTTGGCCCTGAAACCCCTATATTATACGGGCCGTTGAATAAAAATTCTTTGGTCTTTTATCGGAATGAGCAATACTGTTCGCCCTGTATTAGTGTGTATGATAGTAAGAAAACTTTATATGGAGAAGATTGTGGACAGAATGATTGTCTCTTAAAGATCAGACCTCAAGAAGTATTTCAAAAAATTGAAAAGCGCTTTTTTATTCCAGAGATAAATAATGAGTGATAAATCCACAAACCTCGTTAGCCCAAAAAGTGGTAAAGTGCTTTATGAAAGTGATCGTGGACTTATCACAGAGTGTGGTTCTGAGTGCTTTGAATTAAAAAATGGCATTGCCTGTCTTTTAGATCCAACTACATTAGATGTGGCCTCTCAGCACGAAATGTCTGTTTTCGATGAATTGAATCTGGACAATATTTCTTTTTTTCGTGAATGCTTGTTTCAAGATGTTTTAAAAAAGATAAAGCAGGTGCATCCAACACTGGAAAAACGGCAAGAAGAGTTGGCATTTGTCGAATTAGGAGGTGGTGAAGGGCACTGGGCTAGACACTTTAAAGTAGCCTTTCCGGAAGCGAATGGTTATGTGTGTGATTTGAGTTTTAAGACGTTGGAAAGAGCACCAGAAATATTGAATCGGGTATGTGCTAATGTAACTGATCCCATTTTCCAAAAGAAATCTATCCATTTAGCTGCGTTTTGGGTCAGTTTGCATCATCTGGAAACAAAACATGTCGCGAAAGCATTGGAAGAGGTACGCAAGGCATTAGCGGATGATGGTATGGTTATCATGTTTGAGCCCAATGCGCATTTTTTGCCTCGTCAATTGATGTATGAAAGCAAATTGAGCAATGATGTCTATCCCGATGAGCAGGAACAGGCAATTAATTTCACGGAACTCTCGAGTATTGCCGAAAGTGTTGGTTTGATGAAGGCAGGTACCTATTTCCTGAATCCTCATTATAATCCCAATTTTATTAAAAAGTTAAAAAGGTGGCAACTCTATTTGCCTGTTGTCGAATTATTACATCAATTGGACCGCTGGATTTATGAGCCCATCTTAGGAAGCCTTTTTTCTAAGAAACAGTTAAAGTGGAAAAAATATTTAACGCTTTATGGGTTAAGCTTGTATAAGAAAAGAAATTCAGAACTGATGGCCAAATCATGTTTGGTGTGTGGAGATACGAACTTTGTCCCTCTAGGCGTTGTCGACAAATATTCTCTGTTAGAATGTCAGCAGTGTGATTTACAATTTCTAGACCCTGCTCCTGATGAAGCAAGCTTAAATGAAATTTATAAAGATTATTACAAGGCTTGGGATCTGAAACACTCGGAAAAAGAAGTTTCTTTAATGAAACAAGAAACATTTAGTAATTACTTCAAACTCATCACCCCTTATATCACCTCTGGAAACTTGTTGGATGTTGGTTGTGCGACAGGTGAATTGATGCAAATTGCTCAATCAAATGGATTTGATGTTTATGGAGTAGAGGTTTCTCCCTATGGTGTGAATTTGTGCAGAGAGCAGTTTGGAGAAGACAAAGTTATTGAGGGGAACTTGAAATTTGGGGATTTTCCTGAAAATTTCTTTGATATTATCACACTTTCTGATGTTTTAGAGCATATCGTCGAACCTTTACCGTTTTTGGACGCTCTATACGGTATACTTAAGCCAGGTGGAATTTTAATGATTGTGACTCCGGATACCTCTTCTGTTGTCAAAAAATTAATGGGGAAGCGATGGCTACATTATAAAGCAGAGCACATCTATTATTATAATCAGAAGAATTTGGTTCAACTCCTGTCATCTCAATATACGATGCTGCTCAATCAAAAGGCTTATAAAAAGCTCAATGTCAATTATATTACAAGTGTCATTTGCACATACTCGAAGCATCAGCTATGGCAAAAACTAGTGGCATTGGGAAATTCAATCTTATCACCAGTTCGGCACAGCAACTTTCCAGTTTATATTGGAGAAATGTTTATTCTTTTCAGGAAGAAATAGTGCTGAATTCACTTTTAAATTAGTGGATATAGTAACTTGGTATATTCTATGAATAAAATTTAAGAAAAAAAATCTTAAATATGTTGTATTAGTATCGATTTGGTGCTATTTAGATTTTAGCCGTGAATTATTTTTAGAATAAAAATTAGAGTATAAAACTGTTTTTCTCAAACTTTTGTTTAACTGATATGCGTGGATGAGGATGAAAGAAATATATATAATGTGGCGAATGTTTTGGCAGGTCATGCTTGCTAAAATAACTCGAAGACCTCGACCAGTTAGTGTGAATCTACAAGTGACAAAGCATTGCAATCTCGATTGCCCTTATTGCTTTGCAGACCTCAGTACTCTCAAGGAAATTAAAGATTGGTCCACTACAGAAACACTGGAAACAATCGATGCTCTTTATGAGCGTGGTTGCAGGCATATTATTCTGATGGGGGGAGAGCCCCTAATGAGAAAAGACATTGGTGAAATTATTCGCTATATCAAGTCTAAATGGATGCGGTGCGAAATAGTGACTAATGGGTACCTTATCCAGCAGAGAATAGAAGATTTGAAACTTTTGGATTCAGTTTGCATCAGTTTAGATGGTCCAAAGCATGAAAATGACAGAGTGCGTGGAGCTGGCTGTCATGATGCCGTCATTAAGGGTATGCAAGTTTTGAAAGAAAATAAGATCAAGGCAAGGATTCATGCGGTTTTAACTAAATATAATAAGGACTCAGGTTTACCATATATTTCAAAATTGGCTAAAGAACATGGCTTTCGATTCAATTTTTCCATGATCATGTTACGTCCGGAGTTGAGACCGGATTTCATCAATTTCTCAGAAGAGGAAATTGTCAAATTTCTAGATGATTATAAGAAGTGTCGTGATGATGGATATCCTGTTTTTACATCGGATGCTTGTTTTGATTATATGTATAAATGGCCAAAAAAGGGAGCCTATACCATATATAAATCGGATAACTTGTCACCGGAAGAAATGCGAAATGTCGTTCCCTGCAATTACGGGATGTACAATGCTTTTGTAGATGTGGATAACAAGGTATACAAATGCCCTTTGACTTGGAAAAACGGGCTCAACTGGAGAGAACATGGAATGGACAAGAGTATTGATCATATAGGAAAGAATCTGCTCAATTGTGTTTCTTGCCGCAGCATTGGCGATATTGACCGGGCACTTTTACTAAACTTTTCCAGTTTTAGTAATTTGAAAATGGTATCCCAGTATATATTGAAAAGAATAAGATAACGAAATGTACAACTGTTTTACAGATAAAGTTATTGTCGTAACTGGTGCTTCAAAAGGGATTGGGAAACATTTAACTCATTTACTGGTAACTTCTGGGGCGAGAGTTGCTGGGATAGCTCGTTCAAAAGATATTTTAGAAGAAACAGCATTGGAGTTTGAAGGGCTTGCAGGGGAATTCCTAAGAGTCATTTGTGATGTGTCCGATCGTAAATTGGTTTCTGCTGCCATGCGTCAAGTGACTCAGAAGTTGGGGCCGATAGATATTCTGATTAATAATGCGGGGATAGGCTTGACAGGTCCTATCATGGAAACGGAGAAAAGGGATGCCACAAAATGTTTTGATGTGAATTTTTATGGGGCTGTGAACTGCATTGAGTATACTTTGCCAGAAATGATTCAGCGTCGAAATGGAATAATTGTCAATGTGACTTCTGTTGTCGCAAAGTATGGGCTGCCAACCACTGGCTACTATTCAGCAGCTAAGGCTGCCCTCAGTGCTTATTCTCAGGCATTGCGAGCAGAAGTTGCTCCAGCAGGTGTGAAAGTGATTACTATATACCCAGGAAATACAGATACTGAATTTCACAGCAGTCAGTTGACAACCAAAAACTATATTTCAAGAAAAACTCAAAGTAAGCAACTGGATCCAGAGGATGTGGCAAAGAAAATTTTGTCTGCTATCCAAAAAAACAAAGCAGAAGTAATCATTGGTCGTCCTGCAAAAATCATGATTCTTCTCAAAGCTTTTTTACCTCAGTTGGTTGAATTCCTTGTTAAAAAAGAACTTGGTGTTGCCCAGTGGTATCGTAAGACGGTGAGTCAGGAAATCAGAATGGATTCGGTGGACCGATGTATTCAAGAAGGAATACCTCTAAAAAATATGGATCGTTCTTGTCGGTATCATCAGTCTACAGAGCTTGTACATTGGTGGAATGTTGTGCCAGAAGGACTCAAACCTTCTTTACAGTATATTCTCTATCCTTATCTTTTAGCAACAACTTATGGTGGTAAGTTACCTGAAGATCAAACATATCAACATCCGTTATTAACTAATGAGAAGCTGACCGATATTAAGGAGAAATCCCCGGCTCTATTGGAGCAAATTAAAAATTTTATTAAAACCTGTTTATTACCTGTCATGCCAATGGGTAGAGCAAAATCTGCCCCTGAGATTAAAATTGGTAAGAATATTTATCCCTTTGACTTGGGGCAAGGTGGTACTTTATGCCCTGCTTCGTTTCGCTCGTTTTTTCCTTTTTTAGCTAGAAAACGTTTAAAGGATGAAAAAGAGAATATTTCATCGAGTTGGGAAGTATGCTGTCCTGATCATTTAAAGAATTTAACGTTTGGTAGTGGTAAAGGTGATACGGATTTTTATGATTCAATTTGTTTTTGGGGAAAGTCGGCTGAAATTAAGGCACTTTCTCCATGCAAATCACAAATTAATACTGCCAGTCATTCTCTTGATGATATCGCTAAACAATTGGAAATTCCATGTCCGACCTTGCTGAATGTGGCTTACGGATACTACCTGACTTTGGAGAGGGGAGGAGAATTAGGGTTTTATAGTAAAAGCCTGGATGCAGGGATTTTTCAATGCCCTAATCCTCGTTCCAGAGTGGTTGTTGAGATATCCAAAAACAATGCCGCAATTAACTTCAAGGTTATTAATGTTATTGGAGATGCATGCCCTAGAGGGATACATAAAGATGATGAATTTGATTTGCCCAAAAAGAGTGGTGAAAACAAATTTTGTATGGATGCTTTCAATTCTTTATATTTGTATGCAGGACTTTCAGAGTTTTTGAAGACACCTCTTACGGTACAATGTGCTTTAAACAACTGTCCGTCTTCTTGGCAAGTCCATCATCATAACACAGTTGCCTGATAGTCTTATGAAACGGTATGCGTTATTCTCTGTAGATCAGACAGAAGGTCTCCTACATTTTGCAGAGTGCCTTACTTCAATCGGGTGGACTATTATCGCAACATCAGTACCTTATACAATTTTAAAGGATGCGGGCATTGATGTGATTTCAGTTGATGATTTTGTTGATATCAAAAATGAGTATGGATTTCCTTTAACGTTGCATCCCAAAATTGAATATGCTTTGACGGTGAATGGTGCAGAAGAAAGGATCGAACTGGTATATGACATTACCTATGGATTGGAAGCTGGAAATGATGTGGGAGGGCATACATTGCTTGCTTTAGCTGCAAAAGGAAATCGCTTTCCCGTCTCATCATATGGCGAGATGGTTGACTTGGTTTCTATTCTGTCTGGTGGAGAAGAAAACTTGGAAGCTGAGCGGCAAAAGCTGATTGATCGTGCTCATTTCAAAATTGCCAAACATTATGCCCGTATGCTTTCGATTTCCAATCAGCAGCAATATGAAACCGTATTACTTTCAAAAGAAAATGATTTGTTGAATGGAGAGAATCCATATCAAGTTGCCAGTCTTATGAAACAGGAATCGAGTGATCCGCTCGCATTGCATCGTTTTCAATTGATAACAGAGAATCGGCCTTGTTTTACAAATATGGCCGATATGGATTGTATTGTCGAGGGCCTTAGTAAAATCCATCTCGCATTTCAACGAATTCGGGGTAAAACGCCTTATCTTACAATTGCGGCAAAACATGGCAACCCATGTGGGGTTGGGATGGATTGGAATGATCCTTCAAAGTCGATTTATAAGGCGTTATGGGGCGATCCTCTGGCAATCTGGGGTGGTGAAGTCATTACTAATTTTGTGATTTCTGCTGAAAGTGCTTCACTGTTACGTTCCAGCAGTTCAAGAGGGGAACTCTATGGTAACGATAAATGGATGCTGGATCTCATTGTTGCTCCTGAAATCGATACAGGGGCTTGTGATATCTTGAAACGCCGCAAGAATACTAAAATTTTTACTAATCCTCAGTTGGTGAATCCTGGTTTACCACAGGAAAGCCAGGTACACCGGTTTGTTCGTGGTGGTACGCTTTGTCAATCTCCACTTTCTTATATATTGAGTTTAAGAGATGTGACATGGGTTGGAACACCACTGAGTGAAGACCAGATGGATTCCTTGATCATTGCCTGGGGGTGTGCGTATGTTTCCAACCAGGGAGGGAATGAAGTAGCTATCGCAAAGGATGGTTGCCTCTTGGGAATTGGGGGAGGACCTTCGACAGTGAATGCTGCTGAAATCGCGGTGCAACGCAGTTTAAAATCCAATCAGGCTATGCATGATGCCATTTTTGCTGCAGATGCTTTTTTTCCATTTACCGATGCTCCTGAAATTTTGGTAAACGCAGGCTGTAATGCAGGAATTGTCCCTGCTGGAGGGATTCGGCAAAATGAAGTAGTAAGATATTTTAAAGAAGAGCGGGTAAGTGTCGCCCTGCTTAAAGAAGAATATCGTGGGTTTTGTAGACACTGATAGAATTTGTGAGTTAGTGCTTATTTACATATACAGGAAAAGTAAATTTCGAACCGTGACTGCCAAATGACAAAATTAAATAATTTTCGATTTGACAAAATAAAAACAGTCTATGGGTACTATGCGAATCGACATGTATTGGGAACTTATCCCATGCAAGTTGCCATAGAATTAACCAATAGGTGTAATTTAAAATGCGTTATGTGTCCTCATGATAGGATGACCCGATCACAAGGGAATATGTCAGAGGAACTGTTTAAGAAAATTATTGACCAGCTTCAAGGAAAGTCTGAATTTGTTTATTTATACGGCATGGGGGAGTCTATGTTGCATCCCCAATTCTTTTCTTTAGCTGATTATGCTGTTCAAAGTGGTCTAACGACCTCTCTTTCAACCAATATTACTTTGCTGAACGAAGAGAAGAGCCGGAAGCTTCTTGAGAGTGGTATTGATTTTATTGTATTGCCACTGGATGGGGCTGGGAAAGACTCTTATGAAAGTGTTCGAGTCGGTGGAAAATTTGAAAAGAATGTTGAACGTATCAAAACTCTGCTTAGAATAAAGCGTGAGTTAAATGCAAAAGCATATGTTGATATTCAGTATATAGTCTTGGATGAAGCAAATCAGATGGGACATGTGGAAGACCTGTTTACAGAAGAGGAAAAATCTGTGGTGAACATGTTTAGAAAAAAGCCTGTCTTAAAATCGCCTTCAATCACCACTGAAGAAATCAATCATCAACATCCTTGTTATTTTCTTTGGAGTACCATGGATATCAGCTGGGATGGCCGAGTTTCTTTATGTTGCATGGATTATGATACGGAAGTGGTATTTGGTGATTTATCAAAAACTTCTATTTGGGAAGTTTGGAACAGCGAAGAGATGGCAGACTATAGACGAATGCATAAAAATTTAGAATACTCAAAAATGCCTATTTGCAACAAGTGTCTGCTTCCTGAAAAGAAATATTTTTCTGATGCTACGATTTTAGCCAGCTCTCTTCTCAGTGCTGGTACGTTGCGAAGATTACTTCCTGTTTATGAAAAAATCATTTCTAAAAAAAATGGTTGAAGGATTAATTTGATTTGGTTGGATTAAATGAGAAAACATAATTTTTTAGATGATGTTGTCCACAAAAGTCGTTTGTATATGGGCGTTGTAAAAGCACAAACCCATAAAAAAATGGTACCCGTTGTTGCGAACTTGTATGTCACGGGAAGATGTAATGCGACATGTACATACTGTTATGTGGAAATCAATAAGAAACCTAAACGCGAATTTTCTTTACAGCAGTGGAAAAAGCTGGTTGATGATCTCTATGTAAAAGGAACTCGTCTTTTTGCTTTAGTTGGAGGTGAACCACTTTTGTATCCAAAAATTGATGAGCTGGCGGAGCATATTATTTCAAAAAATGTGTATTTGAACTTAGCGACCAATGGATTTTTGCTTGATAAGCATTTAGAGATTGCCAGGATGGCAGATGAAGTTTCTATCAGTCTGGATGGTGACTTAGCCTCGCATAATTTAAATCGGGGAAATCGAAATTTTGAACGAACAATGAAAGGTATTGATACCGCAATAGAAGCTGGTTGTAAAGTACGACTTTGTACAGTTGTTACACGCCATAATGCTGACATGATAGATTATTTAGTTGACTTTGCTGAAGAAAGAAACATCTTTGTGACTTTTACTCCTCTTATTGATGCTCCGGATTTAAGAAAGGATGCTTCCGAACAACTACGTCTTTCTGATGAGGAAATACGAGAATTTTTTTTAAAACTAAAAGAAGTAAAGAAAAAATCCTCTCGTATCATTAATTCGTTTGCCAATATGGATTATATGATCAATTATCCCGTGCAATACGGAGAGGTCATTTGGAAAAATAGTCCTCATGCTGATTATTACCCTCATCCTTGTCCCTATGGAAGATTTCAGTTCTTAATCTCGAGTGTAGGTGAAATTTTTCCGTGTGGAATCATGTGGAATAATGATTACTTCGAGCCTAAAAATGTTCTTGATGTAGGACTAGATGAAGCATTGGAACACGCGTCTCAAGGACTGAAGTGTCAAAGTTGTTCTTTTGCAAATAGTGTTGACTGGAATAATGTCACTTCGCTGCCCTGGCTTTGGTATGGTGTGAAAATGACAGTAAAGCAATCATTTGGAAAACGGAAAATTCCTGTTTTGAGTGAAGTCTCATAATTGGTGGTGGGTGAAAATGTTATCTAAAGTAAATACAGATAGGATCTTAGACTTGTATGGCCAGGCCAGGAGCTTTATGCCTGCAATGATCAGGAGACCTCTGGGGTATTATTTTTATATTACGGGCCTTTGTAATTTAAATTGTGATTATTGCTGGCAACGTGAAATGCCCGATAGGGAATCTGAAAATACAAAATCCCGTCGTAATGAGTTGAGCAAAGATGAATGGTTGAAAATCATAAATACCGTTCCTAGATTGGCCTTTGTTGGGTTAACGGGTGGTGAGCCAATGATCCATCCTGGTTTTCAGGATATTATCCAATTGTTGAGTGGGCGCAATCCCTATACAATTAATACAAATGGATTCTACCTGAATGATAAAATTTTGAGAGATTTAATTGAATATAAAGCTTCTAATTTGTCTATTTCTATTGATGGATTTTCAGATGTTCATGATTATTCACGGGGCAAACCCGGACTTTTCAATCATATAGTAGAACAAATTAAGAAGCTCAATGAATTGAAAGAAAAAACAGGGGCAAAAAAGCCATCAATCACCATCAAAACGGTTCTTTTAGATCCAATTGTTGATAGGTTGGAAGAATTTTATCACTTTTGTGATCAGACCCTGAAAGCCGATTGTTTAAATATTTCCATTATGAAAACTACGGAGCATGCTCAGTATGATTTTCGTGTTTATGACAATTTAAAGGGAGTTGCTGCTGCCGGTGAACCAATATGTCATAGTTATGAAAAGAAACAGCAAATTCCAGATGTGCTGATTGATCTATTAAATCTCTCTAAAAAACACAACTGTCAGGTGCTTTATTATCCCAGGGTCACAGGAGATGCTGCTATCAGGCATCTTTTTGAGTCTGAAGGCAAGGATGGGTTTACATCGTGTTATGTACCTTGGACACTGATTGTTATTTTATCTGAAGGATCAGTTATCCCCTGTTTGTCGGTCAAATTGAGCAATATCCGGGATTTGGACTATGATGTGAAAAGGATCGATGAGTTGAAAAAGTATAATGATTTTTTAAAATGGCGTTCTAGCATGAATCATGCTGAGAAATCGCCTGCTGTGTGTAATATGTGTTGTTTTTCAAAGGTAAAAAAAGATTAATTCGCCTTAAATTTTTTCAAAAATCCACTCGACGAGATCGATTTTTTGCCACGAACCATCTTTTCCAAACAGGTTCTAAGATGAAAAAGGCATTGTCATATATCACAAAAAAATAACATAATGCACAAGGAAATCTTCTACAAAAACAAAGTAGTAGTAGTCACAGGTGCTTCAAAGGGGATTGGTAAAAGTTTAGTTTATTTGTTGGTCGCTTCAGGCGCAAAAGTTGCTGGTTTGGCACGTTCTGTGGAACTATTAGACGCAATCACCTTAAAAACAGAAAAACTTTCCGGAACTTTTTTACCTATTGATTGTGATGTAAGCGACCGAAACGAGGTTAAATCTGCTATCGAAATAATACGTAGTAAATTTGAAAAGATTGATATTCTTATTAATAATGCTGGAGTAGGATTGACAGGGCCATCCTATCAGACTGATAGAAGAGAAATAGTGAAATGTTTTGATGTTAATTTTTTTGGTGCATTAAACTGTATTGAGCCTGTATTACCTGAGATGCTTGAACGCCAACAAGGTACTATTGTGAACATTGCATCCATTGTAGCCAAATATGGATTGCCGGCAAATAGTTATTACTCTGCTGCGAAAGCGGCACTAGTATCTTATACTCAAGCTCTGCGTGCAGAAGTTGCCCCGGCAAATATTAACGTTTTGACTATCTACCCAGGTAGTACAGATACCGAGTTTCAAAAAGATCAATCAAAAACTCCAGGTTTCATTCCTAATAAACCAAATAAGAGTAGGCAACTTAGTTCTAATTTAGCAGCTAAGAAAATTCTATTTGCCATTGAAAAGAATAAAAGAGAATTTATTATTAGTCGCACTACAAAAATGATGATCTTTTTAAAAACTTTTTTTCCATTTGTTGCAGAATATATTGTAATAAAAATTTTTGGTACGGAAAAGTGGCATTCTCAGAAAAAATTATAAATTTTTGAGTGCTGTTTATTCACACCAAACATACCCGTAGTAGGAAACATCAGAAGACATGAGCAAATTGATGAAGAACCCAATTACGCAAATAAGCCATTGGATTAAAAATCATTATGACAACCATTATTCTTCTATCACCGTGGGGGAAAATGGGAACCATATTGTTTCTTATAAGGATGGTAGTAAATATGAAGGGCAGTGGAAAAACGGACAACGAAACGGAGAAGGTGTAATTTTCTACAATAACGGCGAAAAGGAGTATGAAGGGCACTGGAAGGATGATCAACGGCATGGAGAAGGCGTTGAGTACTTTTATATGGAAAAAATAAAAAAGTACGAGGGAGGATGGAAAGAAGGCAAAAAACATGGTAATGGAGTCCTCTATAATAGTAAAGGGATGAAACGCTATGAAGGACAATGGAAAGACGGTTACCGTCATGGGAGCGGAGCTTTATATTTTGATAAAGTAGAAAAAAAAAGATACGAAGGAGAATGGGAAAAAGGTTTTCCCTGCGGTCAAGGAATACAGTACTATAAAAACGGTCAAATTGAATATGAAGGAATATTTGATCACCGGTTTTATGGAGATGGAAATTATTATGACAAACAAGGCGAGGTCTTACAAGATCAATGGAAAGGCGTTCATGTTTCTTTTAAAGGAAAGTTAAAACACAGAACGGAAAAGAATGAGCATGAATTTGAACAGAAAAATTTTATTAAAGGACATTATTGATGGTTTCGTAAAAAATATATTCATAAAATTATCGAGTATAATACTTTAGACTGTTTTTATGAAAAATATTAATAATATCAGTGTTTTGATTCTGTTTTGTCACTGATTGAAATCATTAACCACAAAACTTTATAATCACTTAAAAAGTGTCCGAACCATTGTGAATACATAAGGCTTCATTTAAAACAAGTTTGAAAATAATCATTAGGAAACTCAAGCCAGGGTGTAATATGTTTCAGAAAGCTAAACATTTTGTTAGTCATTCAAAAATCATCAAAAGAAATATTAATCTTATTCCTAAAATTGCTTCAGGTTATTATAAAACGTTAGTGTTGAAGCAAAACGTTTTGCGTACTTTGGAACTAGCCCTTTTAACCGAATGTAACTCTGAGTGTGTGATGTGTTATGCTACTGAAATGAAAAGAGAAGATGACCATTACTTAACGCCCGAAGAATATAGAAATTTGTGGCAGCAAGCTAGAAAACTAGGGGCTTTCTCTGCGATATTATCAGGTGGAGAACCCACTATGCGCAAAGAATTTTTTGAGATTGTAGAGGCATTAAATCCTCATGATTCGATTATTGGTTTAGTTTCAAATTCTTCAATGCTAAATAGACCATTTTTGAAAGATTTGAAAAAAGCAGGCATTGAAACCTTACATTTAAGCTTAGATAGTTTAGATGAGGAAAAAAATGATCGAATTCGTGGTATGCCAGGACATTACAGACATGTAATGTATGCGATAGAAGAAGGTAAAAAGCAAGGATTTCACGTATTTCTGAGTACTGTTATCATGCGTGACGGAATGGATAAAATGAAAGAAATCGTGCAATTTGCCATGAAAAATGAAATCGGTGTAATTTTCTCGTTAGCCTGTGTATCCGGTGAGTGGTCTCAAGCTAAAGACGTGCTTCTGACTGATGAAGAATGGAAGTATGTTCAAAACTATATGAAAAAAAATAACGGAATAATTCGATCTGATTGGACCATCAATTTATCAATGAAGACAGAATGCCCAGGAGGAAGGGAAAAAATTTCGGTTTCTCCTTATGGTGATATACAGGGATGTGGTATGAATTATGTTTCTTTCGGAAATATTCGAGAAGAACCTCTTGAAAGAATTTGGAGACGTTCATGTGAATTTCCAGACTTTAAAAGAAGGCCGACTTCTTGTCTGATCGGTGCGGACATGGATTATATTGAACGTTATATTCGTCCATTGTCAGGAAAGACCGTCCCTGTCCAAATTGATCAGCATCCCACCAATCCCATTTCTTTTGCTGAATTGGAGGGGCGATAAGGTATCTAAACAATTAATCACTATTTAACCCCGATATTGATAATATGATAGAAACAAAAAACATGGGTGGGGTTGTGATGATACAACCCAATACTTCATTAACAGGTTCCTTTATCCGGATGCTCCCGCTTGGGGTGCTTTATGCCTCGAGTAAAATCATAAAAGATGGATTTTCTGTAGATATTTTAGATACGCGTGTTGTGCGCTCATCTTGGAAAGAAAAACTGGCTGGAATGATAAAAGACGATACACTGGTGGTGGGGCTGTCTGTCATGAGTGGTTATTCTATTATTGAGAGTGTCAAGATCTCACGTTTTGTGAAAGAGAAATGGCCTGCGGTGAAAGTGGTGTGGGGTGGGCCTCATCCTACGTTTAGTCCAGATGATGTATTGTTGGAGTCTGCCATTGATTTCGCAATTAGTGGGTATGGGGCAGAACCTTTTCGGCAGTTAATGCAAAATTTAATTAATAGTGAACAAGCCTTACCGTTTGAACAAATCAATGGATTGTCCTGGAGAGATGAAAACGGGCTGGTTCATATTAATAAAGCAACCAACAGTTTTGAATTTATTCACTATGAGGACATTCCCTACGATCTTATTGAAAATTTTCAAGATTATAAGCATATAGATACGGATGAAAAAGTATTTCCCATGTATAGTGTGATGGGATGCCCCTATAAATGCTCTTTTTGTAGTTCTCCCGCACAATATTCAAACATTAAGAAAAAATGGGAGCAATACCCCTTGGAAGAAATTGTCGAGCATATCAAATTTGTGAAAGAGAAATATGGTGCGACGTTTGTCTATTTCATTGATGATGATTCTTTTGTCAATTTAAAACATGTGGAAGGCATTATTGACCAACTGAATGAAGATAAAATAAAAATCAAATTAGGATTTCGAGGGGCTCGTATCAATGAGATTATCAAGATGAGCGATCAATTTCTCGAGAAACTGGCAGCAGCTGGCACCAACACGATGCACATTGGTATTGAATCCGGGTCAAATCGGCTTCTCAAATTAATGAAAAAAAACACCACAGTGGAGCAAATCGTCAAAGTCAATCAAAAATTAGCAAGACATCCAGAAATCACAGTTTTTTATAATTTCATAGTAGGGTATCCTACTGAGACTTTGGAGGAAACAAAACAAACAAGAGACTTAATTCTGCGTCTTGTTCAAGATAATCCCACTTGCTGTGTGATACCCCTCAATAAACCGAGACCATTACCGGGAACAGAATTATATGAATTGGCTGTCAGTTTTGGATATCAGGGACCTAAAACCCTGGAAGGATGGGGTGAGTATGATGTTGAATCCTCTGACTACAGGGTGGAGTGGTTAACAGAGGAGCATAATAAGTTTATCCGCATGATGTTTTTATGCATGTATTTTATTGATAATAAGATCCTTCAGCTTTCCAAAGGCCGTAGCCTTAAGTACACTTTTTTGAAAATTATGGCAGCACTGTATAAACCTGTGGCAACATTCCGTTTTAAATATGGCATCGACAAACTGTTGATCGAAGATATATTTTATTCTTTCTTCAATTGGTTAATTAAAAGCTCTCATCCTTAAATTCTTATCAATAAAAATCAAATAAAATTCCTTCCCATTTCCTGGGAATCCCTCCTCTATTGATCTAAAAATAGGCATGCGACTTCCTTCGAAATATGAATCTCTAATTGAGATTCTGTCCTGGATAATCGGGTTGGTGTTTTTTATATACATACTCCGTTCGATGTTGTTCCTCGGTCAAACAACTATGGGGAATGAGAGTATTGCAGTACGATATTCGATTTTTCAGTATTTTGCTGAAAATATTATCAATGGTGTGTATCCCCTCTGGAATCCGTTTACACATGCTGGAGAACCTTTGTGGCCACTGTTGATTAATTTCCGATTGTTGGATATTCAGCCTTTAGTTATATATTTGGCTCAGTTTATTACTGACGATTTGGTGATTATCTTCAATTGGGGATATGTGACCCGAAATGTGATCATGCTGGTAGGAGTATATATTGTTTTGCGGTTGTTTGCTATTCGTCTATTTATACGATTGACCCTGATCCCAATTTTACTCTTCTCCTCTTTGATGTTTATTTCCTTTTCAGCACCTGCTTTTGCCAGTCATTTTTTGACTATTCCTTATATAGCTTATTTTCTTTTTCGCATCACATGCCTCAAAGATCACCGCTGGTTCAACTGGCTTTTTCTTGCTGGGTTAATCGGATTAAATTGGCAGGGTAATCTCTTTGGCAGTATGGCCGTGTTTTTGTTTTTCTTTTTGCTCGGTTTATTGCTTTTCCAGAAAGGTTTATTGAAGGAAGTATTTAGAGAAAAAATGATAGTGGGAAAACTATTGGTGGTGTTTATGGTGGTGGCCATTATGATGTTACCGAACATAGTAGCTTATCGGGAGAGTACAAAAAAGTATATATTTGCAACTAGACTTAATGAGATACAAAAACGTGAATCTACTTCACTAAGTATGGGCTATGAATATGCGATCAAGTCTGGTACCTACACGCATCCAAGGGATTATTTGATGAGTATTACACCTGATGCGAGTTTTGTTAAATCAACCCCTCATAAAACTGTTTGGGGAGGGAGGACGGAATCGTTTCTTTACATTGGATTATTACCTTGGAGCATTGCGGTTTTGGGAATGGTAGCCGGTCGGCATCATATGAAAAAGACTTGGTTGTGTGTGATGTTGGGGATAGGGGTATTGATGTTTGGAGCACCCGGATTATTACATCGACTGTTATATTATTTTTACCCTCCTTTATGGTTTAATAGAAATATACATAATTATTTTTTATGTTTTTCTTTTGCCGTACTGTATTTTTACGTGATTGGGTTCAATCACATTTATTTAACACGATATGTTAATGCTTTTTCTAAACAATTAAGCGAGAAGAGATCTTATGTAGGCATTGTGTTAATGACAATCTCTGTTTGTTTAGCAATGTTCTGGATAACCAGAGATGGATTCTCTTCGCAGGATTATCTTGCTCTTTGGCCTGTTGGAGTATTGGTTGTTTTGGGATGGGGGTTGTATAAATATATTGGGGATAAAGGTTTATATATTAGTTTATTGCTGGGGCAAGTATTATGGTCTGTTATTCGTACTGTTAACCCGATCTTTAATTATATCATTTATGTTACGGTTATTGTGGGAATTCCTTTGATCTTATTTTTTGTTATTAAAGGATATGGCATTTACTTTTCCAGTAAGGCCAGACGGTATTTGACATGGAGCCTTTTTATACTTTTTTTTGTTAATCTGGTTTATGATCTGACCTACTTCACCCAAGGGATCAAACCGGTATATAGTCAGAAAAATCCAGGCGTGAAGTGTGAATTTGATACAACAGTCAAAGAATTGTATTTGCCTCAGCATCGTCAATTGTCTTCCCAGTGTGAATCAGATTGGAGGGAGGGGCAATATTTGAAATATTTTGGGTCTGCAGCACGGCAATTAAATATTTTTAGTGTTAGAGGTGATCCACCACTTACCTTTGATGAAGCATTAGTCAGACCCCCTGAACCTACCTTATTCCAACTTGCTAATTATTATAATCTCGTTAATTTAGATGTTTCTTCTAAAATATTAGAGGAAATGTTTGCTTTGAATAAAAAAATTTTTCAATTTAAAACAGGAGCTGTATTTGTTGAAGAAAGAGAGATTCCCGGGCTATTCGGTGAATTGGGGTTAGAAAACTCTCTCCAGCTACTAGAAAATTATATTTTCATCGCAAAACAGTTAGAAGGTGAGCTCATTGATTCTGGAGTTCCGGTGATAGACTATGATCAAGTTATTCAAGATTCATTCGATTATTCTGCAAAGGAGAATGAGTTTTTCTACCAGATTACCCATTATGAGACGAACTCTATCACTATGGAGGTTTTGACCAATCAAGCGGGTCTCTTATATTGGGTGGATGGGTTTGATGGTTGGTGGAAAGCAGATCTCAATGGAAATGATGTTTCAATATATAGGGCTAATGTCAATTTTAAAGCAATATTTTTGCCTAAAGGGAAAAATTTTATCAGGTTTTACTATGACCCAGCTTTTGTAAAAATAGCGATGGGAAGCTTTTATGGAATCTTGCTTTGCACATTCTTTGGAGGATTGATGAGCTTGGTTATGCAACGAGATTGCTCCAAGAATCTTGAAGAGGAAATATTTTCAAAGCAAGGATAGAAAAATGAAGGGTATTGAACAAGACTTAAAGTATTATACCAAGTTAAACTATGATGTCGTTATAAGGAAGAGAGGAGATGTTTTTGTACTCCATCTTCCTGAACTATTATTTATTGAAGAAGATGAAAGTTTAGAAAATGCATATAAGAAGATTGAATTGAAAAAGGAAAAATATTTTCAGGAAATGATTGAATCTGGTTATCAAGATTTGATCAAAGTGCCAAAACCAGAAAAGGTTGCTCCTTCGATTCATGAAAATTTTTATGTCAAGCGTATATCCCTCTTTCTTATTCAGCTCTTTGTGATTCTATTGCTGTTTGGTATATTGTTTCAGTTTGTGTCTATAGAATTAGAGAAGCAAAGGGTAAAATTTGAAAAAAATCTATCGTCGATCAAAGGAATTGGACACATCTCTCATTTAATTGTTGATAAACTAGACACAATGTCTGAAGAAAAGAAGGAAGAATTAAGGTTGCGTTTGAGGAAAATAATATTACATACAAAGCCATTTCTCGATGAATTTAAAATACTATTTGAAGAAACTGTTGATCCACAAATTGAAAAAAAACAAATAGAATTACCAGGTAATTAATTATAAAGAGGAAAATTGAAGGATAAAAAAGTTGTTGCTTTGATTCCAGCACGTATGCAATCTTCTCGGTTTCCGGGCAAACCATTGAAAGCAATATTAGACTTGCCTTTGGTAGAGCACACCAGGAGAAGGGCGCTGTTATCAGAAGTTATAGATGATGTTGTCGTGGCAACCTGTGATCAAGAAATCGTAGAAATGGTGGAGGGATACGGAGGAAAAGCCGTGATGACCGCTGATACCCATGAACGTTGCACGGACCGAGTTGAAGAAGCCTCCTACCATATGGAATGTGACATAATAGTCATAGTCCAGGGAGATGAACCGTTATTTTTTCCTGACATGTTGGATCGATTGGTGCAACCTATGTTGGAAGACAATAAATTGTATTGTGCAAACATCCTCTCTCCTATTTCTGACAAAATCGATATGGATAATATCGATGTGGTAAAAGCTGTTTTGAATCTACAGGGAAATGTGATGTATTTTTCTCGATCACCAATTCCTCATTTTAGAGTACAGGGTGATTGTCCATTGTACCGTCAAACAGGGATTTCAGCATTCACCAGTAGTTTTTTACGACGGTTTTCCCGACTGCAACCAACTCCCTTGGAGTCTATTGAATCTATAGATTTTTTAAGAATTCTAGAGCATGGTTATCCAGTTCGTGGGATTGTATATGATCAACTAACGGTTGGGGTAGATAGGCCCGATGATGTTGCAAAAGTTGAGGCTATTTTGAAAAATGACCCAATGCAGCAAAATTGCTATCAAAAAATTTTGAATTTTTAGAACCTGTTTGGAAAAGATGGTTCGTGGTGAAAAATCGATCTCGTTGAGCGGATTTTTGAGAAAATTTAAGGCGAATAGCGAGCCTATTTAACGAAAATTTCCTCAAAACAGACGCCAATGAGGCGGTTTTGCAGTAGAATCAGGTTTTTCAAACAGGTTCTTAAGTTGAATCAGCAAAAAATTCTGTCACTTGAAATAGTTTTTCTACACATTTATTAGAGGGCGTTTAAAAATTATTTCCGTGACGAAAAATCGTCCAAAATGAGAGAGGTTTTTCAGAAATTTGAGGCGAATAGTAAGCTATTTAACAAGAATTTCTGGTGGTCCGGCATTCCGGAAATCCGCTCCATTTTTGGCGGTTTTGCAGTAGGAACATAATTTTTAAACACCCTCTTAGTAAAAATAATCTGAAACAAGGAT
>JANQHV010000539.1 GCA_028282505.1 SAR324 cluster bacterium
ATTTCTCACAGGACAAAAACCAATCAAAAAAAGCAAGCAAGGGCGTTTTCAAATCATCAATGTGGTGGGAACCATGACGCCAATTACCAAATTTGCCAAACAAATTGTGGACGGTAACAACGTGCCTTACTTAGTTAGAGAGTGTTTTCGTTTAGCAGAACTGGAAAAACCAGGACCGGTTCACCTGGAACTTCCAGAAGATGTTGCCGCCGAAGAGGTAACACGCTCCCCGTTTCAAGTCACTCAAGTAGATCCTCCGGCAGCAAGCCAGGCAGCCATTCAAAAAGCAGCAGATATGATCCATCAAGCCAAAAGGCCACTATTGTTGATTGCCGCTGGTGCCAACCGTTATAAGACACACAAAGCACTGAAGACATTTGTGGATCAAACAGGGCTTTATTTTTTTACCACCCAGATGGGAAAAGGTGCCGTCGATGAAAGGCATCCCCATTGTTTAGGGACTGCGGCATTGTCCGATAACGATTATCTGCACTGTGCAGTAGACCGAAGTGATTTGATCATTAACGTGGGACACGATGTCAGTGAAAAACCACCCTTTTTTATGGAAGAAGGAGGCTTGCAGGTCATTCATTTGAGTTTTTCCGAAGCTGAGATGGACGATGTCTATTTTCCACAACATGAAGTGATTGGTTGCATGAATGCCAATCTACGTATGCTGATAGAGAAAGTTCATCCTTCTGAAAACTGGGATAATGCTTATTTTGGGCGAATTAAAGCAGAAATCGATAAGCATGTATTTAGCAAAAACGATGATAGTGGTTTTCCCAACATTCCCCAACGGATTGTCAGTGATATTCGAGAAGCAGTTCCTGAGAACGGAATTTTGTCATTGGACAATGGCATGTATAAAATCTGGTTTGCCCGGAATTACCGTGCTTATGAGCCCAATACCATTCTCTTGGATAATGCTTTAGCCACGATGGGGGCAGGGCTTCCTGTGGCCATCGGAGCAAAATTGGTTCACCCCGAGCGCAAGGTGATGGCGATTTGTGGTGATGGCGGCTTCATGATGAACTCTCAAGAAATGGAAACAGCGGTTCGTCTCAACCTGGATTTAGTCATTATCGTCTTACGGGACAATGCCTATGGCATGATCAAATGGAAACAGACCGGTATGGATTTTCCTGAGTTTGGCTTGGACTTTGGCAATCCTGATTTTATCGCTTATGCAAAAGCCTATGGCGCTCAAGGAACAAGAATCACTAAAACAGGGGAGTTGGTACCAACCATCACACGCTGTTTTGAGGAAGGTGGTGTTCAGTTGATTGAAGTCCCCGTGGATTATTCAGAGAATGAGAAGGTTTTTCTTGAAGAGTTAAAATCCAGAACCTGTATTTTATAAAGGAGTTTCCATGTCCAATTTAGAAATTTTGGCCCCTTACGATTTGAGTAAAATCACAGAATTTCCGATTCAGAACGAACAAGAAGCCCTGGCTATTTTAGAAAAGAGTTATCAACTGTACACGCATCGTGAGCAGTGGTTGTCTGCCTCAAGACGCATTGAGATTTTAGAAAAGACGGTTGAACGTTTAAAACCAAGGGTGGATGAACTGGCCTTGCAAGCAGCACATGAAGGAGGAAAACCCTTCATGGATTCTCAGGTGGAAGTGCTCCGTGGGATTGATGGGATCAAAGTCGCTATTAAAGAACTGTCTCATTTGAAAGGGACTGAAATTCCAATGGGACTCAATGCCTCATCAGAAAACCGGATGGCCTACACTCGGAAAGAACCCCGTGGGGTGGTATTGGCCATCAGTGCCTTCAATCATCCATTCAACTTGATTGTCCATCAGGTGATTCCTGCCATTGCCGTGGGTTGCCCTGTCATCGTCAAACCGGCCACAACCACTCCAATTTCGTGCAAAAATTTAATAGATATCTTGTACGAGTCGGGTTTACCGCCAGAATGGTGTCAAATGGTACTTTGTGAAAATGAGGTGGCTGAAAAGTTATTAACCGACCCACGCATTTCCTTCCTGACTTTTATTGGATCAGCCAAAGTTGGCTGGTATCTACGCTCCAAATTACCTCCAGGGGCCAGTTGTGCGTTAGAGCATGGCGGAGCCGCTCCCGTCATTTTCGATAAAAGCGCAGATATCGAAAAGAGTATTCCTGCCTTGATCAAAGGCGGTTTTTATCATGCAGGACAGGTTTGTGTTTCAGTGCAGAGAATTTATCTCGAACAACCGATTGTTGAAAAGTTCACAAAAGCCTTTGTCGAAGCAACAAAACAGTTAAAAGTGGGCGATCCCACAGATGCGAGCACAGAGGTTGGCCCCCTCATTCTTCCACGTGAAGTAGACCGTGTTCATTCCTGGGTTCAAGAAGCCATTGCAGGTGGAGGAGAATTACTCTGTGGAGGCAATAAAATCTCCAGCACGTGCTACCAGCCAACCGTCCTGTTGAATCCTCCCGATGATTGTCAGCTGTCCACAAAAGAAGTGTTTGGCCCGGTGGTTTGTCTCTATCCTTATGAAAGTCAAGAAGAAGCCATTCAACGGTCAAATGCGGTGGAATATGCTTTTCAAGCGGCGGTATTTTCCAATGACTTGCATAAAGCTTTTGATACGGCAAAACGACTGGAAGGACTGGCTGTCATGATCAATGACCATACAGCATTCCGGGTGGATTGGATGCCTTTTGGTGGTTATAAACAATCGGGTCTGGGGGTAGGTGGTATTGGATATACGATGGAAGACATGAGTATTGAAAAAATGATTGTGCTGAAAACAGAATAAAGGAGATTTTCATGACATTTGATGTATTTGATACCTTACAGGGAAACTTGACCGTCAATCTTGAAAAAATGGCGAAGGTCGTCAATGCAGGGCTCCCATTGACTGCCATTTTCTTTGGAGTGCTAGGGTATTATGTGAGTTTTTATTTCCACTTTGCCACCGTTACCTTTATTTTAATCACAGGCATCAATTTTATCTACCGGCATGTCCAAAAGCAACATGCACTCCTGGCAAATTTTGGAATTGTCGCTCAAATGCGATACATGATTGAGAGCATTGGACCGGAGATGAGGCAATATTTGTTTGCCTCAGACACGGAGGAAAAACCATTCACTCGTGTGGAACGCAGCGAAGTTTACCGTAAAGCCAAAGGAATTGATTCTTCTTCCGCATTTGGCTCTCAGCTTTTGTTCAATGACATGGAAATCAAACTGCGTCATTCCATGTTTCCACAACCTAAAGAAAATCTGAAACCCTATGCTCTTCATTTTGGAGAGGAGCGCAATCTCAAAAATACCTACACTCTGAAACACCCTGTCATTATCAGTGCCATGAGTTATGGGGCATTGGGACAAAATGCCGTCCGTGCTTTGGCAAGAGGTGCAAAACGAGCAGGCATTCCCATGAATACAGGTGAAGGAGGGTATCCCAAGTATCACTTGATGGAAGAATGTGATTTGATTTTTCAGATAGGCACTGCCAAGTTTGGGGTGCGAAACGAAGATGGCACATTGAATGAACAAAAACTCAAAGAAGTGGCTGCACTGCCTCAAGTCAAAATGATTGAAATCAAACTTTCTCAGGGCGCCAAGCCAGGGAAAGGCGGTTTGCTGCCAAAAGAAAAGATCACTCCAGAAATTTCTGAACTCCGTGGAGTGCCGATGGGGCAAGACGTGATTTCGCCGCCATTTCATCCTGAATGTCAAACTCCAGAAAGCACCGTTCAGTTTATCCAAAAAGTGCAACAAATTTCAGAATTGCCTGTTGGCATTAAACTCTGTTTGGGACGTGAAGATGAGTTTCTGAAGCTGGTCCAAACCATGAAAGCAAAAAACTGCTTTCCTGACTACATTACCATTGATGGTGGGGAGGGAGGAACCGGTGCGGCTCCTAAAAGCTTCTTGGACTAATATTTTCTGAACCTTGGGAAGTGCCTTATAAATGGGTATCCCCAGATCATCCATGAAGCTTTT
>JANQHV010000593.1 GCA_028282505.1 SAR324 cluster bacterium
CAATTGCTTGCAGACAGTCTGGGAACTGCCCAATGTGCCGGGGTTGTGTATCTTTGGAGCTTGGATGAATCGAGTCTCAAAACAGTGGAATCTTCTCAATTAGACGTCTCAGGCAAGCTGGGCTGGCAAGGTGTTTTGCACCTGGTACAGGCATTAATTCCGGCAGAGCAGTCAAAATTGCCGCATCTGTGGATAGTCACTCGTGGAACGCAATCAGTGACTGGGGACGAATCTTCCCTGCGAATGGGGCAGACCCCCTTGTGGGGATTGGGAAAGGTGATTGCTCAGGAACATCCAGAGATTGCTTGTACGTTGCTTGATCTAGATTCTTCTCATGATGCAGATGAAATCCAACACCTTTTGGCTGAATTGTGGTCACCAGATGAAGAAACATTGGTTGCTTTCCGAAAAGGAAACCGTCAGGTTTCTCGTCTGGCACGATATACTCCTGATAGAAAAAAGACAGGAAAAGTCGCAGTTGCTGGAGCACCCCAAGAAAAGGTATGGATTCGTGATGACAGTAGTTATTTGATTACCGGAGGTTGTGGTGGATTGGGGCTCAAAGTGGCAGAGTGGCTGGTAAAACAGGGAGCAACGCAACTGGTGCTTTCTGGACGTCGGGACGAAGCGAATATTGCTTCAGATGCCAAAACCATCATTCAGCAATTGAGAAAAACAGGAACCACTGTTTTAGTAGTGCAGGGGGATGTTTCTAACCCGGAAGACGTATCACGGATGTTAGCGGAAATTGAAAATTCCATGTTGCCATTACGAGGAATTATTCACGCTGCTGGAGTTATCCGTGATGTGATGTTGACGGGAGAAAATGCAGAGCGTTTTCAGCAGGTCATGTTGCCCAAGGTGCAGGGAAGTTGGAATTTACACACGTTGACGGAAGACTTTTCTTTGGACTTTTTTGTCTGTTTCTCTTCCATTGCTTCCATGTTTGGTTCAGCAGGACAGGGAAATTATGCAGCAGGCAATGCCTTTATGGATGTGTTGATGCACCATCGACGAGCATTGGGGCTTCATGGATTGAGTATCAATTGGGGTCCCTGGGCCGAAGTGGGTATTGCCGCCAATATTGATCAGCATACCCAGGAACGGTGGGCAGAGCAGGGACTCGGCATGATTTCTCCTGAAAAAGGACTGGAGTTGCTCGAACAATTACTTGTGGAAAACGCTACTCAGGTTGGGGTGTTGCCTGTTGTCTGGTCTGCGTTTCTTCAAAAATTTTATAAAAACCTCAAGCTTCCTTATCTGGATTATTTTCGTGAAGCAGAGCCAACCCCAAAAACTTCTCAGAAACCCAAACTGCTTGAACAATTAGAAGAAAGCTCTGCAGAAGAGCGCTATACTCTTTTAACCGATCATGTGCAGTCGCAAATATCCAAAGTCCTGGGCTTGAAATCCTCTGAGCGGATAGCACTGCGGGAAAGATTGTTTGATGCAGGCATGGACTCCATGATGGCTGTTGAAATAAGAGATCGCCTGCAGTCCAGTCTAGGGTGTTCACTGCGTTCTACGCTATTGTTTGATTATCCTACAGTCGAAGCCCTTGTCAACTTTCTGACAGAAAAAGTGCTAACTTTCGAGAATTCTTCAGACAGCAATCAGACCTCAACACTTCCCGGTGAAGAATCAGAAACTTCCAGTAATGTGGATGCTTTGTCCCAGGAGGAACTTGCTGCACAATTGGCACAAGAATTAGAAATGATAGAACAGGAGAAAAATCAATGACCGACCATACAGCGAATACTGATCCACAAGCGTTGATGAAAAAAGCGTTGGTTGAGCTTCGCCAGATGAAAAGTCAGCTTCGTCAAATGGAATATTCTCAAAAAGAACCAATTGCGATTGTTGGCATGGGGTGTCGATATCCTGGAGGGGCGAACAATCCAGAGGCTTTTTGGGAATTGTTGCATGAGGGAAGAGATGTGATCACAGATATTCCTGCTGGCCGCTGGGACATTGACGAGTATTATGATCCAGAGCCGGATGTTCCCGGGAAAATGTACACTCGCTCCTGTGGTTTTTTAGATTCTATTGATACGTTCGATGGTCAGTTTTTTGGGTTATCTCCTCGGGAAATAATCAATATGGATCCACAACACCGTCTGGTGTTGGAAGTTGCCTGGCAATCATTGGAATATGCGAATTTGGTTCCAGAAAATCTATTTGGTAGCTCAACCGGAGTATTTGTTGGACTCACCACTTTTGATTATGCAATTTGTCTGGTGCAACAAGGGGAAGAGAGTATTGATACTTATTTTGCACTCGGTAATGGATTCAATTCAGCAGCAGGGAGGTTATCCTATCTTTTGGGGTTGAATGGTCCGAGCATGGCCATAGATTCTGCTTGTTCTTCTTCATTAACGACGATTCATCTTGCCTGTCAGAGTTTACGAAACAAGGAGTGTGATCTCGCCTTGGCAGGGGGGGTGAACATCATTGCATCACCAGTGGCTAATATCAATTTCTCCCGTACCTTAATGCTTTCACCAGACTGTCGGTGTAAAACGTTCGATGCGTCTGCCAATGGTTATGTGCGGGGAGAAGGATGTGGGATGCTCGTTTTAAAACGTTTGTCGGATGCAGAGCGAGATGGAGATCATGTGTTGGCCATGCTCCGTGGGTCTGCTGTCAATCAAGATGGTGCCAGTGGAGGATTGACCGTTCCCAATGGACCGTCTCAGGAAAAATTATATCGACAGGCTTTGGATAATGCTGGTGTGGATTCTCAGGAGGTGAGCTATATTGAAGCCCATGGTACGGGGACGCCTCTTGGTGATCCCATTGAAGTTCGTTCTCTTGGAAATGTATATTGCCAAACTTCTCGTGAACGTCCTTTAATGATTGGCTCTGTGAAAACCAATGTGGGGCATTTGGAAGCAGGTGCTGGAGTGATTAGCATCATGAAGGTGGTTTTGGCCATGCAGCATGAAAAAATTCCACCTCATTTGCATTTTCACGAACCCAATCCCCATATTCCCTGGAGTGAAATGCAGCTGGAGGTTCCCACCAAACTGACAGATTGGTCTCAGGGAGAAAAACCAAGAATCGCCGCAATCAGTGGATTTGGAATCAGTGGTTCCAACGCACATGTGTTGGTTGAGGAAGCCCCCGCCCCCAGAACATTCGGGAGCGGAGCGCCGCCTGATCCGGAGTCAGGAGCGGAGCGCCGCCCGGTCGAGAGTCAAGAGCGTCCTCTGCACATTTTAACGCTGTCGGCCAAGACAGAAGAGGTGTTACGTGAACTAGCAACACGGTATAAAGAGCATTTGACAAAAAAGCAGAATACCAATCTGGCAGACCTTTGTTATACAGCCAATCTGTGTCGTTCCCGTTTGAACCATCGTCTGAGCATTGTCAGTTCCTCTTGTGCGGATTTACTGGAACAGTTGACCCTTTTTTCAGATGGTCAAGAAACGGAGAAATCCTTCCAAGGCCCATTCTACAGCGTGAGCCAACCTCGAATTGTGTTTTTATTTACAGGCCAAGGATCGCAATACATCAATATGGGGCGTCAATTGTACGAATCCCAGCCTGTCTTCCGTGACACCATTGATCGCTGTCATGAAATATTGAAACCCTGCCTGCAAAAGTCCTTGCTGGAAATTCTTTATCCTGAACCACATACTCCGGATTTGGAACCCAAAACTCTGAACCCGGAACTCAACGAAACCGCTTATACACAGCCTGCTCTGTTTGCTTTGGAATATGCTCTATTTGAATTGTGGAAATCCTGGGGGGTGATGCCAACAGCCGTGATGGGGCACAGTGTTGGAGAGTATGTGGCCGCTTGTGCTGCTGGAGTATTTTCTTTGGAAGATGGTTTGAAATTGATTGCAGAGCGTGGTCGTTTGATGCAGTCTTTGCCTCGCGATGGAGGAATGGCAGCGGTATTTGCAGAAGAAGCACTGGTCATGAAAGCCATGGAACCCTATACTCAAAAAGTTTCTATTGCAGGAGTGAATGGCCCTAATAATATTGTGGTTTCCGGGGACCGTGCGACACTGGAAATGCTTTGTGCCGAGCTGGAACAGCAACAAATTGAAACAAGGCGTTTGACGGTTTCTCACGCTTTTCATTCTCCTCTCATGGAACCAATATTAGACGATTTTAAGAAAGCTGCGAAGCAGGTATCTTATGCTTCTCCACGTCTTCGTCTCATTTCGAATCTGACAGGAGATTTGGTAACAGAAGAAGTCACTGCTCCAGAATATTGGGTTCAGCATATCCGTCAGCCCGTTCAGTTCGCATCGAGCATGGAGACTCTCCATCAACAAGGGTATAAAGTATTTGTGGAAATCGGACCAGCCCCCGTTTTGTTAGGAATGGCTCGACTTTGTCCGTTGGAAGGTGACGAGGTATGGTTACCCAGTCTGCGAAAAAATCAAGATTGGCAGCAACTGCTTTATAGTCTGGGTGAGTTGGCGGCTCGTGGAACATCGATCGACTGGCTGGAATTTGAAAAAGATTATTCCCGTCATCATATCGATATTCCCACCTATCCCTTTCAAGGACAAAAGTATTGGTTTGAAGCCGTCGAAGGGAGGATACGACAAGCACCTACCAGAACGCGAGGGCAAAAAAATTCTCATCCTCTGCTGGGACAGCGGTTACGATCTGCCATGAAAGGATTTCAATATGAGTCGGAACTGTATCATGATTCTCCGGCATTTTTAAAGGATCATCGTGTTTTTCAAAACGTCATCTTTCCGGCTGCCGCCTCTTTGGAGGTTGCCCTCGCTGCTGGAAAATCTGCTCTTCAATCAGAACAACTGGTCATCGAGAAAGTCAGTTTTGCCAGACCATTAATTTTACAAGAAAATCAGGCCAGCATTGTTCAATGTATTCTAACCCCTGACCAACAAGAGCAATTTTCATTCGAATTGGCCAGTCTCCGAGAACAAGACGGAGATGCTGATTCTTCCTGGATACACCATGCTGGTGGAAACATTCAGGTGGTGGAACACAACTCGTCACCCGACAAACAGGATGTATTTGCCTTACAAAACAGTCTCACTGATAAAGTATCGGGTGAAGCCTATTATCGAGATTTTCTGGAAGCAGAGCTGGATTATGGCCCTAGTTTTCAAGTCAGTCAGCAATTGTGGTCATCACAGGGAGTGGTGTTGAGCCAAATGCGTTTACCAGAAGAAGTTGTTGCAGAAGCCGGGAATTACTATTTTCATCCTGTTTTGCTAGATGCTGCGTTTCAACTTGGTTTTCAATTGATTCGAACGACCTTTCCTGATTTAGATGTCGATGATCCTTATTTACCCGTATATGTGGATCGTTTTGAAGTCTATCATCGTCCAGGTGAACAACTATGGGGACACATGGAAATGCAACCAAGTACAGAAATAAACCCTCAGGTGGTTAAAACCAACTTGAGTTTGTTAGATACGACGGGTGCTTTGTTAGCTCGGGTGGAAGGTCTGGTTTTTCAACGAATCAATCGTGATGTGCTTTTGCAGGAATTGAAACCCAACCTCGATGATTTTCTTTATGAAGTTGATTGGCAACCTGTTTCTTCAGAAAATTTACCAGAGCCATTAGATGCAAAAGAATCAGGAAGTTGGTTGATTTTTGCCGATTCTCATGGAATCGGAGAACAGTTGTCTGCTTTATTCAAAGAGAGGGGAAATTCATGTTTGCTAGTTTTTCCGGAGCAAGCGGAGAGCCCAAATAAAAAGCACGACGGAGAAACGAACTACTACCTGGACCCTGCAAAACCCTCTGATTTTCAACGCTTGCTCCAGGAGGAATTTTCCAATCAGTCTTGTCACGGCATTATTCATTTGTGGAGCTTAGGGCAAATAACGGAGGCTGCTTCTTTAGAAGAAACACAGATTTTAGGTTGTGGGAGTGTATTGCATTTAGTTCAAGCATTGGGGCTCGCTGGATGGGAGGATTCACCTCGTCTCTGGTTGGTGACCCAGGGGGCGCAAGCTGTTGGTGAAATTACAGATGCTTTGCAGCCTCAACAATCGCCTTTGTGGGGATTGGGCAATGTGATTGCTCTGGAATATCCAGAGTTGCGTTGTACACGTTTTGACTTGGATCCATCATCCCAAAACTCACCAGAGATGTTACAGTTATTGTTGGAAGCAATTTGTCACCCCGATTCCAGTGATCAGATTGCCTGGCGGCAGGGTATCCCCCATGTACCCAAATGGATACGTGTGGCAACCAGGGAGATTCCTCCAGTATTGATGGAATCTGCACAGGAAAAAGAAACTACTCCTTTGATAAACGCAGAAGGGACTTACCTGATCACGGGGGGACTGGGTTCCCTGGGATTGCTCCTTGCTGAATGGATGGTGCAGCAAGGAGCACGTCACTTGGTACTAATGGGCAGAAGCCGAACGAAGCCTGAAGCCGAGGAAGTGTTTGAAAGATTGGGCACCCAGGGAGCCCAGATTATTGTTTTGCAAGGAGATGTGGCGTGTGAGGAAGATGTCAAAAGAATTCTTTCAGAAATTGAAGAGACGCTGCCTGCTTTGAAAGGGGTTATCCATGCTGCTGGTGTTTTGGATGATGGCATGATTACTCAACAAAACTGGGGTCGATTTGAAAAGGTCATGCAGCCCAAAATCAATGGTTCCTGGAATTTACATGTACTGACGGAGAAGTACCCACTGGATTTTTTTCTGCTGTTTTCTTCTGCCGCATCCGCCCTGGGAACCCTGGGACAGGGAAATTATGCTTCAGCAAATGCCTTTTTGGATATACTGGCTCATCATAGAAGGGCCAGGAACCTTCCTGCCATCACGATCAACTGGGGACCTTGGGCTGAAATTGGTATGGCTGCTCAGGAAAATAATCGAGGAAATCGGTTTTCCAGTCAGGGAGTGTATAGCTTGAGGCCAGAAGACGGTTTGCAATTGCTCCAGCAAATTCTTCGTGAGAACCGCCCTCAGGTGGGTGCTATTCATATTGATTGGGCCAAGTACGTTCATTATCTGCCACCAGAAAAAAAATCAGGGATATTTTCCAACATAATCACAGAAGTTCAGGAGAATCTTGTCGGAGAAAAAGGGGAAAAACAATCAGCTATTGTTCAAAGCTTAATGGACGCTTTACCGGAGCAACGATCAAAAATCCTCCTTTCGTTTGTCCAGGAACTGGCAGGAAAGGTGGTCGGCTATGGGGATGGAAATGCGATTGCTGAAGATTCTCCATTGATGGAACAAGGATTTGATTCATTGATGGCTGTTGACTTAAAAAATCGACTGAATAAGTCCTTGAATTCCAATTTGCCAGCATCGCTGCTTTTTGAATACCCGACTCTGGAAAAAATAACTGGCTATCTCTTAACAGAAGTTTTGTCTTTTGAAGATACAGAAATGATTGAAGAACCTGATCCTCAAAATGATACAGAGGCTTCGGCGACAGCTCTGCTTGACGAAATAGAAGATTTGATACAATCCAAACATTAATAATCCCCATGAATATTATGCTGAATGGAGTGGCCGTTCGTGCAATTGGCGCAACGGTTCCTAAACAAGAAGTTGATTTAACGGAGCTTTATGCCATTTATGGTACTGATGATGTGGACCGGATTATGGAACTCAATGGAATATCCCATGTTCGCGTTGCTTCAGACGAACTTTGCACCTCAGACTTGTGTGAGACAGCAGCTCGTTTAATCTTAAACGATGAAATTTTGAGAACCATCGATGGCCTTGTTTTTGTTTCACAAACTTCTGATTATATTTTACCAGCAACCAGTGCTTTGCTCCAGCAGCGTTTGGGATTGTCGAAAGATACCGTGATTTTTGATCTGAACAGTGGATGCCCTGGATATGTGTATGGGCTGTATCAAGCCGCATTACTGGTGGCTTCGGGCAGTTGCAGAGCCGTGCTGGTTTGTGTGGGAGATGTGATCACAAGGTATGTCAATCCGTTGGATCGGTCATCACGGATGGTATTTGGAGATGGGGGGAGTGCCACAATTGTAGAAAGAGGGGAGAGTTCGATTGCTTTTGGCTTCCGAACCGATGGGGCTGGAGGAGAGCATTTGATCATTCCGGCAGGAGGGTGCCGCTATCCTCTCAACGAAGAGTCCGGAATGGTGGAAGTGAAAACCGATGGTAACATGCGTTCCGATGAAGATATTTATATGAATGGGCTGGAAGTGATGAATTATGCCGTTCGTGAGGTTCCTCAGATTACTGAAAAACTACTCCAGCAAATGGGTTGGGATCTGTCAGATGTTGGACTTTTTGGGTTTCACCAGGCTAACCGGTTCATGCTGGATAATTTGAGGAAAATCATGAAACTCCCCAGAGCCAGTGTGCCCATTGCCATGGAAAAATTGGGAAATACCGGTTCTGCTTCCATTCCTTTGATGTTGTCCCAGGAACACAGTCGCTTGGCCAATGAAAACCGCTTGAAAAAATCCGTGTTGTGTGGTTTTGGAGTGGGGTTGTCTTGTGCCGCAGCAGCCTTGGATTTATCTCAAACCCAAATCTGTGATCCTCTTGAGGTATAGTTGAGACAGTTGATCAGGAAGGAAACATAAAGTTGTCAAGAAGAACCTCTTTAAAAGTTGACATCAAAAAAAGGCATACGTAACTCATTTTATAGGCTCCTTACCTTTGCGCAAAATCGAGGATTTGGATAGAGCATTAAAAATCGCTCTGGAGCTTTCGCTCTGACTTTTAGAAAAAGGAAACATCAAGTATTAGACAACTTAAGTGTCCAAAGAGAGGATGCCGTATTTATTTTCAGATTGAAACATGTTCTCTAAAAATCTTTTAAACAAAGTGACCCTACCTGTTTTGAAACATGGGGGGGATTTGCTCAGAAGAATGATTGGCTTCCAAACAGAGGCCCTGCAATGGATCGATCTGTCATCCGGTTTGATGGAGTTTGTTCCACGTCCTGAAGACATTTTCATTGTGACCTATCCCCGATCCGGAACGACTTTGATGCAGATGGTACTGCATCAGCTGACAACGGATGGAAATGTCGAGTTTGCTCATATTTCTGAATTCTCCCCTTTTTTAGACCGATCATTGGCCCACCATCTTCAATCTGCCAGCGATTTCGAAGATTTGCCCAATCCCCGTGTTTTTAAGAGTCACTTGGGCTATCCCTTTATCCCTAAGGGAGCAGGTCGCTACATTTATGTGGAAAGAGATGGAAAAGATGTGGCTGTTTCTTATTTTCATTTCTATCAGTCGCATCTGGGATTCCAGGGCAATTTTTCTGACTTTTTTGATTTGTTCCTGAGAGGGAAAGTGATGTATGGTTCCTGGTTCGAACATGCGGCAGGATGGCGCATACACCAAAAGGATAATAATGTCCTGTATCTTCAATATGCGGACCTGAAACAGGACATGGAAGCTTGTCTCCAACAGATTATCGATTTTTGCCAGTTGAATGTCTCCCAACAACGATTTCCCCAAATTTTGGAGCAATGCAGTTTTGAGTACATGAAACAAAATGAAGATAAATTTGATCATATCACTGGAATGATGCTGGAAAAAGGATATCAAAAAAGTGCGTTCATCCGCTCAGGCAAGATGAGCAGTGGAAAGGACTATTTAACTAAATCTCAGATCACACAGTTTGATCAGGCGTTAACCAAATATTCTTTAAGTCATTAAAATAGAAGCTAAAGTATGCATAACCAAATTGTAGATATTATCATTCGTGAAGTGGAGGAAGTGAACAAAAAGCTGTCCAACAAAGTTCCTGTGGAATTGAGGGAGAATGCTCCCTTGTTTGGCACAGTGGGTGACCAGGAAGGTGTCCTGGATTCCATAGGTTTGGTGACATTGCTCGTTGCCATTGAACAGTCCGTTGAAGATGAATTTGGCGAACCCATGACATTGGCCGACGAGAGAGCCATGTCCCAAAAAAACAGCCCGTACCAGACCATTGGTACATTGGCTAAATATATTGAATCATTGTTGGATGAACCTCATGGATAATCAACAAAATCTTCTCATTACTGGAACTCGAAAAGGCATTGGCAAATACCTGGTTGAGTATTATGTGGAGCAAGGATTTAAAGTGATTGGTTGCAGTCGAAGTGCGGTCGATTATGAACTGGAAAACTATCAGCATTTTTGTTTGGATGTTTCTGACGAATCGGCTGTGAAACGCATGTTTTTTGAAATTCGTCAGGCTTATGGAGGTCTGCATGTCCTCATCAACAATGCCGGGATTGCCTCCATGAATCACGTGCTCTCTACACCGATGAAAACGGTGCACAATATTCTCAATACCAATATTGCTGGAACCTTTTTGTTTTGCCGTGAGGCCGCTAAGTTGATGCAACTTGGCCAATATGGAAGAATTGTGAATTTTTCGACAGTCGCTACGCCTTTGAAGTTGGAGGGAGAAGCTGTTTATGCTGCTTCAAAAGCGGCCATTGTCTCATTGACAGAAATTTTGGCCCGGGAATTGTCCCAGTTTGGCATTACCGTTAACTCCGTTGGCCCCACTCCTGTGGCCACTGATTTGATTCGCTCTGTTCCCCAGGAAAAAATCGATCAACTCCTGGCTCGACAGGCGATTCCCCGATTGGGGAATTTTGAAGATATTGCCAATGTGATTGATTTTTTTATCCAACCTAAAAGTGAATTCATCACAGGACAAAATCTTTACCTGGGAGGAATATCGTGAATATCGATATTTTACAGGAGCGTTTAAAACAATATTCCAGGAATGAAGTGATTGTTCATGATGGTCGGGTTTTCTCCTATCAAGAGCTGCAAGCACTGATTGCCCAATGGTCTGAAAATCTGAACAATCACCAGATTTTGCCAGGAACTGTGGTTGCTGTCATCGGGGATTATTCTCCAGCAGCAATTGCTTTGATGATTGCCTTGATTGCCAATAAAAACATTATTGTGCCACTCACTCCATTGGCAGAGGCGCATTTCACGGAGTATTTCCAAATTGCTCATACTCAATTCATTATTGATCTCACTCAAACCCCTTATCGTGTCACCCAACAAACTTCCAATCCTATACAAAACCAACTGTTGGAACAGCTCATTGAACAGCAACATCCAGGATTAATTCTCTTCACTTCCGGTTCCACCGGGCAGCCCAAAGCCGTGGTGCATGACTTTGAGAAATTGCTGACAAAATTTGTGGATGCCAGGAAGCAATACCGCAGCCTGGTGTTTCTGATGTTTGACCACATTGCTGGAATCGATACCTATTTTTACGCACTCTACAGTGGCGGTACGATGGTATTTCCTGCGTCCCGAACCCCCAAGGATGTGTGTCAGTTGATAGAAAAATACAAAGTGGAAGTACTTCCTGCCTCACCAACGTTTCTCAACCTTCTGTTGCTTTCTAGAGAGCAACAACGTCATGATTTGAGTTCGTTGAAAATCATCACCTTTGGTTCTGAAAGAATGCCAGAACCTTTGCTACACCGCCTGGAAAAAGCGTTCGCTGAAGTCCGACTGGTACAGAAGTATGGAGTCACTGAACTGGGGGCGCCTCCTTCGAAAGTGATGGATACCGATGCCTTGTGGCTCAAGATCAACAGCCCTCAGGTGCAGGCCAGGGTGGTTGAGGGAATCCTACAGATTAAGGCTAAAACAGCAATGTTGGGATATCTCAATGCTCCCAGTCCCTTTACTGAAGATGGCTGGTTCAATACGGGAGATCAGGTGGAAGTCGATGGGGACTATGTCCGTATTCTGGGGAGAGCGTCAGAGTTGATCAATGTTGGGGGAGAGAAGGTGCATCCAGTGGAAGTCGAGGAAGTGATTCAGATGATGGAAGGAGTGGAAGATGTGATGGTTAATGGTCTTTTTAATCAGATCACCGGAGCCCTCGTTCAGGCTCATGTCAAATTGAATACCGAAGAAACGCTTTCTGCCTTTCGTCAACGCATGAGAGATTTTTGTGAAGATAAATTGCCTCGCTATAAAATTCCACAAAAAGTGGTTTTGGCCAAGGAATCACTCCATGGGGACCGGTTTAAAAAGATACGGCGATGAGTGATAAAAAATTGCCATTCAAGCAGATTTCAAGTGTCTTTTAGGTTGTGGTATTTGTTTAGATATAGCAAAGCGTGTTCATTTCAGTCCTCATGAAAATCGGTACCATTATTTTTAAGTAGAGCACGCAATCGTTCTATCTCCGCAAACGCTTCTTCTTTTTGCCGTCGTTCCTGCTCTTTTTGCTGTCGTTCTTGTTCTTCTCGTTTGAGCGCTTCTTCTTTTTGCTGTCGTTCTTGTTCTTTTTGCCGCCGTTCTTCCTGAAAGTGTTTCAGTACAAATAACCGATAAATGGGATCATCGACCAATGTTTCAAGAGATGGGTGTGATTCTAAATGATCGAGTCGAAAGGCAAAATTCTCCAGTACCCTGGAGCGAATCACTCCCTGTTCAGCTGCTTCCAATGACTCATAGATTCCTTGTTCATTCAGGCGATAAAAAGCCGTATGGATTCCCAGACGATCTAAAATGTAATATTCAGAAACTCCCGCTTTGGCGTATTCGGTTTTTTTAGTCACCGTATCTCTTGCGACTTCTGCAGGCGTGGAATCTGATAAAAACTCAATACACATGTCACAAATACCATGAAACGAGCGGTCGAAAGGCTCTGCTTTCACTGGATTGGAGTTCAGGATCACTGCCAGATCCGGTTTGCGGATACTCACCTTATCTCCCAAATCCAGACGAAATCCCATTTCCATGCCTATGATTTGTCCAACCCGAAATACTTTAAAATATTCTTCCAATAGTTGGAGGAACCAGCGATACATGATAACACTTAAAAGATCGGCCATCGGTTTCTCCTCCAGGTACCCATTATTCCATTCGTACTGGCCATCGGGATGTTCATAAAACTCTTTCCAATAAACTTCCTCGCTGACCCAACGCCCTTCTTTTGACAAAGAAGAGGGGGGAAAGGAATCATTTTTCACTATCCTTAAAGCTTCCATAAGCCTCCGTTACAATGAGCGGTTGAGGTATCATATTCTTAAAGGTAGCATATTGTCCCAGGAACAGCAAATAGGGATTAGTTCCTCCTCCAACGCTTAGACCGTCAGGTGGCGCTTTTGCAAAAGATGGGGTTTTACCAGGTTTTCTTATTCTTTATGGTGGGATCTATGGTGGAAAGACAATGAATGTCAGGAAATGCCCACCTGATGGACAAGTGAGCATTTCCAAGGAAGAAGATGGGAATTACTGAGCCAAAGCAGCCGTTTGAATTTGAGGGGATGGGGTGATGGTATCCATGACCGCTTTGACGTTTTTCATTTCTTGATTCATACTGGCCATTTGTTCCTGTGTTTTTTGTAGCAGGACTGTCAATTGTTCAATGGTTTGTTGTTGTTGGACCATGTTTTGCTTTTGCTGCTCAATCATGGCTTGCTGTTCCTTAATAGCTTCGATCATTGGAGCGACGAGTTTGTTGTAAGCAACGGACTTGTAACCATCATTATCGGTACTGACAACTTCTGGAAATACTTTCTCGACTTCCTGGGCAATTACTCCAATATCTATTCCTGATTTGAAACCATTTTCTGGAAATTCATCGGTTCGCCACTCAAAGGAAACTCCTTTCAATTGAGTTAATTTTTCCAGATTGTTTCCTAAAACCTGGATATTTTTCTTAAACCGCTTATCGGACGAGGTCACAGTACCTGATGCATGGATGTCACCAATGACATGTAGTTCGTAGCTTGGATTCGCTGTTCCAATGCCAACGTCACCAGAACTTGTAATCGTAACCCTATTTGTCCTATTTGTGGTTAAGTTTAGGCTATGGTTGGTACTAGACCCAATATAGACAGAACCATTATCGGCTGAAGTATATCCAGTTACATCGTTGGTGGGATCGATCCAACCAATAGCGTTATGACCATTGTCTGCATCATGTACCACTTCCAGATGGTAAGTAGGAGAACTAGTTCCAATACCGACGTTACCAGGGATGACAACATTGCCGGAATTTGTAATTGTAATCCTACTCGTACCATTTGCTGTTAAATTAAGGTCATGGTTGGAACTAGAGCCAATATATACAGAACTATTATCAGCTGAAGTATATCCAGTTACATTATTGGTAGGATCTCTCCAACCGATAGCACTATGCCCATTATCTGCATCATGGACTACTTCGAGATGATAAGTGGGAGAACTAGTGCCGATTCCAACGTTGCCTGAGTCGTAATAGATGTCAGAACCATAGGATTCCCATAGACTTTCTCCTTGTCCAGAAGGCCAAGCCTGTATGATTTGGTTGGTTTTATCCCGGAGTACGTTAAAGTTACCATTCACTTGGCCAGCATATGCCGGTGTTCCGTCTTCGAATACAGTGAGATCAGTAGTTGCGATTTGACTTGGTGGTGCACCGATTGCCATGACCGGCAACATGAATACAGCGAGTATCGTCCATAGAATTGTTTTTAATATGAAAGCATTGCTTTTTAAATTTTGAACTTGCATAAGACTCCTATCATTATGAATAAATTTTGTGTTAAATGTTTAAGAAATATTTTTGATCAAAAGGCCCAGTTTCTCTGACCCCAATTATTCCCCCACTTGAATTCTCCTGGAATTTCATAGGGGGCCCAGGCTTTTTGACCCCACTTGTGATCGAGATCACCCCAAAAAAGAATCGCAGGACGAAGAGGTTCAGTGGGATTGTCATTCAAGTAAGCGACTTGTCCTTCATCCAGAACTCCTTTGAAGACAAACACTTCGTCGATGACTCCTTGAAAAGCATTATTATCCGCATTTTGATCTCTGGCTCCAATATTGGTTGGGGTTTGAGTGATAGTGGTTAGTTGATCTAAGTCATCATAGATCACTTCAGTTGATTCATTGCCATCTATATAAATGTGAACACCCGTGCTGGCACCTTTACCATCATAAGTTACCGCAACATGATGAAAAGCTTGATCAGCCGCGATGGTCAGTGTTGAAGCAACCTTTGCTCGTTTACCATTGCTGGCCCCACCAGGTTGATGGCGCAGATTGAAAACAATTGTATTATCGACCTCACTAAAAACAGCCCATCCTCGTTTAGGATTGGTCTCGACTTCCATCTTCCCAATGATCATCATTTTTTCATCGTCCACGGCTTTTTTAATCCAAGCAGACACTGAAAAGGATTTATCCCACTCAAAGTTCAATACAGAATTTTGAGTATCACCGAGATCAACAAAAGTGGAACCATCGAATTGGAGTGCTTCGTTTTTCACACCCACCACGTAGTCTGTAGTGCCAGTAATGGTACCATGATTCTCCTCTCCAGAATGATCGAACACATTGTTATCCAAGGACCAATAACCGACTTCTGTCATGATGCTGCCCGTTGTTGAGCCTATATGAACGATGCGTTGATCTGAGAGAGATCTTTTGACCACTTGTCTTTTTTCTTCGCTGTCTCCCTCTGGTGCGCAACTGATCAAAAACAGCAATGCCAACGACAGGAAAAAGGCTGGTATTGAAAAACTGAAGCGTTTGTGTTGGATGATAGGCATTTTATTTCCCCTGATTGAAGTTATGTCGTTTATGAATCTATATGATTCATGAGTCTTTGAAAGAATACCAAAAGATGATGATTGATTTATGCTTTATGTTTTTTCCATCAGTCCCCCTATTTGAATAAGTGATCCGAATGCTCACGAGTATTTCTACTATCCCGAAAAGTAGAAAATACTTGTGTTATTAAAATTAGACGGCAAAAGAATGAATTTTAAATAAGAATTTTCATATTCATGACAAAATAAGAATTTTATCTATGAGGACGGGGTACCTAACTTCCCAGGAAGATTTTCTAAGGCAATAATTTCAGCTATTTAAAAAATGAATAAATTTATTGAAGATCTTATTCGAGAAAATCTTTCAAAAACAGCTTTCTTCTCTTCAATGTTTCTGCTACCTTTTTAAAAATGAATTGTTAATTTTTATCAGAAAGGAAACTCTTTTTATGATGTCAGAGATTGTATGCAGGAGGAAATCTGTTATCGGAGTGATGATTCACTAAAACTTCTTCTTTTGCTCCCCTCATAATCCTCCCCACCGACAGATTTCCAAAACATTTTATCCATTTTCTTAAGTTTTCAATGTAGAGCCTTCGTTTGCTCTATGACGAGTTAAATATATTTTTTGGAGAAATGTGATGCGTACACTAGAATCTCTCGGCTGGAATCCTTTTTTTGAACAACATTTCAGCACGCTTGATATCAAATCAGGTATTATTTCAAGAGTCATCGGCACTTATCAAGATGCCTACCTGCTCTATCAAGAGACCGAAACAGAAGTGCTGGCGGAAATAACCGGTAAATTCCGATATGAGGCCCTTTCCAAATCAGACCTTCCCGTCGTGGGTGACTGGGTACTTGCCGCCTCAAACACGGTTGATAACCGAACGACGATCACTCACCTGTTTCCTCGCCAAACCAAACTGGTTCGTCAAGCCAAGGTCACCCGAAAAGGAAAACATCGTTCAGGAGAAGAGCAGATCCTCGCTGCTAACATCGATGTGGTTTTTATTGTTGCCTCACTCAACCAGGATCTCAACTTGAGGCGATTGGAACGGTATCTCATCATGGTTGCGGAAGCTGGAGCCAGACCGATCATTTTATTGAGCAAGTCGGATCTCTGTAAAGAGGTGGACCGAAAAATCATGGAAGTCCAATCCGTTGCGTTTTCCACACCTGTCCATCCCATTAGCGTTTATGCCAATGAAGGTCTGGAGCAGTTGCAACCCTATTTAGGAATGGGTGCCACCTCCGTATTGGTTGGGTCATCAGGTACTGGTAAATCGACGTTGATCAACTGGTTGATGGGAGAAGCCATTCTCAAAACCCAGGAGATTCGCCAGGATGATGATAAAGGAAAGCACACCACCACCAGTCGTTATCTGTTGCTTTTGCCCGATGGCAGTCTGATGATTGACACTCCTGGCATTCGAGAACTCCAGTTTGAGGAATCTCAAAAAGGAATCGAACAGGTTTTTGGGGATATCCAGGCCTTGAAGCAACAATGCCGGTTCAGCAATTGTCTGCATCAAACAGAACCGGGATGTGCGGTCAAGGCTGCCATCGAAGAGGGCTCATTGGATGAGGGGCGCTTTGACAGTTATGTCAAATTGACCAAAGAAAATGCCTATCTGAAAACAGTGGATGATAAAGAGGAGCAACTTCGTTATAAAAAAAAGGTGAAAAAGCTTCATAAACAATACAAACGTATTCTCCATGAAAAAAGGAAACGGCAGGGTTTCTGAGGTAAAAGCGTGCTCCCAGATAGAAAGCTGGGAGCACTCATCTGTATTCAGTTTGTAGTCAAATGAGTCTTTAAATTTGAAACTTGATGATCGTATATTTATGTGCGATTTTATGATTCATGAACGGTAGCGAGTTTATAAAACGAGTCAAGAAGTTTGGAAAGATGACTGGTACACCAGTACGTTTTGAATCGAGACATGGAAAAGGTAGTCATGGTCGCCTTTATTATGGTTCAAGGTTTACAACTGTAAAAGATCGGAAGAAAGAGATAAGAGCTGGATTACTTCATGCCATGCTCGATCAACTTGGATTGACTCTGGATGATATTTTATGAAATTGGAGATTTTTTATGAAGCTCGAATATCCCTTTAATTTAGATCAACAAAAGGATAAAAGTTATCTGGTTTCTTTTCCTGATATTCCGGAAGCGCTTACTGATGGAAAAACAAAAGAAGAGGCCTTATCTGAAGTATTGGATTGTCTCACTGCCGCTTTAGAGGGGTATATTAATGAACGACGTGATATACCTCAGCCTTCATTGCCAGGAAAAGATCAGAAAACGATATTGGTTCCACCGTTAATCTCAGCAAAACTAGCATTGTATCAGGCAATGTGTGAATCCAGTATCACACGAGTTGCTCTGGGAAAAAGGCTCGGTTTGAGTGAAGGAGCCATACGACGGCTATTAGATCTGGATCATCGATCACATATTGGACAGGTGGAGGCTGCTCTCTCCATTTTAGGCAAGCGCCTGGTTGTTGAAATCCAGGATGTGGCTTAGGGTACAATAAATTTCATTTTTACTACTCTGACAACTAGGGCATTGACTTCACAATGTACCATCTCATCCTCCTCAAAATTTTCTCAAATTCAAGGAAAATAACTCAATTTTCAATAATAGCCAAGTTTGGGATCACTCCTTTTTTATGGCCTCTTTTTAATCATTGACATACACATTTTTTGTTATATTATGTGTATGCAATTTTCATTTGGACAGGAGGTAGTATGTTGAAACGAACTAACATTATTATAGATGAAAAGTTAATGGAAAGAGGATTGAAGGCAACAGGCATTAAAACCCGTCGTGCTTTGGTTGATCATGCCTTACGTGAGCTTTTGAGGAGAGAATCGCAAAAGAAAATTCTTGAGTTGAAGGGCAATGTCCATTGGGACGGTGATCTGGAAGAGATGCGGCAAATGAGATCTTGAAAATGATATTAGTGGATACAACTGTATGGATCGATCTTTTTTCTGGCCGGGAGACTCCCCACGTTACCAAATTAGAAACTCTCATTGCGGATCAAGAGGATTTGTGTACTTGTGGTATTATTATGACAGAGGTATTACAAGGCATCCGTAGTGATCAAGAGTATCACAAAACGTTGTCAATACTTTCAGATCTTTTGTACTTACCAATGGATCAGTCTGCTTTTATTCAAGCGTCCAACATCTATAGAAATTTGAGGAAAAAAGGAATTACCATCAGGAAAACAATCGATTGCATGATTGCGGCAGTATGTTTAGATCATGAATCCCAATTATTGCACAATGATAGAGATTTTGATTTTATTGCAAAGTCGTTTCCTCTTCAGATGATAAACACCGAGTGAGTGGTAATAAATTTTCAAAAACTTCACAGTAATAAGAAAAAGGTAATTCATGTTCGATAAAAAAAATGTAAAGAACATTTATGCGTTGACTCCTGTCCAGGAAGGGATGTTGTTTTATGCCTTGTATGACAAAACGTCCTTGGCCTATTTTGAGCAGGTGTATTATCACATTTCTGGAAAATTGAGTGTCAGCGCCTTCGAAAGGGCCTGGAATGAACTGGTTCAACGTCATGACATTTTAAGAACGATTTTTGTATATAAAAATGTTCCTCAACCGCTGCAGATTGTTTTGAAGAAACGCCAACTGGAGATTCAGTTTGAGGATCTGCAAGCACTCACATCAGAAGAACAGGAAAGGCATTGTCTGCAATACAGAGAGAAGGATCAAAGTACACCGTTTGATTTGAGCAAAGACGTGTTGATGCGCTTTGCGGTGTTTCGACTGGGCGAGACTTCCTGTAACTTAGTGTGGAGTTGCCATCATATATTGTTGGATGGCTGGAGCGTGGGGAAACTCTATGAGGAGTTTTTCATGCTCTATGATGCCTTTGTCCATGAGAAAACTCCTGTACTTCCCCCTCCTGTCCCTTTCAGTCAGTACCTGACCTGGCTCAACAAGCAAAACAAGAAGGAAGCGAAAGCGTATTGGAAAAACTATCTGAATGACTACCATCAACTGGCCAGTGTGCCTCAAATCGAGACAGAATCAGGGGCCATTGCAGAACCATCATGGATTCCTGAGACCTTCACGTTTCGGATGAGCAGAGAAGTGACTTCGGGGCTCAAGGAACTGGCATCCCGAAATCGTGTGACACTCAATACGGTGTTCATGACGCTTTGGGGGATTTTGTTGAGTCGTTACAATGATGTGCAAGATATTGTGTTTGGGGCAGCAGTTTCTGGACGACCTGCCGAGATTGATGGGATTGAAGACATTGTGGGTTTGTTCATCAATACGATTCCAGTCCGGATTAAATTAACACCGGGGCATCGCTTTCAAGATTTGTTGCAAACGGTGCAAAAAGAGTCGGCACAGGGACAAAATTACCACTATACGTCATTAGTGGACATCATGATGGAGACTGCTCTGCAACGGAATTTGTTTGACCATATTCTGATCTTTGAAAATTTCCCTTCCCTGGAAAATAGCCAGGATGGTTCAAATGCGCCATTTGTGGTGGATCGTTTTGAAAAGTTTGAACTGACAAGTTATGATTTATCGGTTCAGGTGTTTCCAGAAGAAGAACTGGAATTTGTGATCATCTACCAACCGTCTCTTTACGAACGGACGATTGTAGAACGGATTGAGAATCATTTGACCATGATCATGGAAGCAGTGTTGCAGGACGAATCGTTGACAGTCGAGACGATTCACGTTTTATCAGAAGACGAAAAGGCTAATTATTTACAAGCCAGGAAGATCATCGCAACAGATGAGGGACTCGACAGAAAAATCTCGACTCCTTATGCTGCCCCTGAAACCGAACAGCAGGAAAAACTGGTTTCCATCTGGCAGGAGTTATTGAGTTTAGAGAAAGTGGGAATTGATGATAATTTTTTTGAGTTAGGTGGACACAGTCTATTAGCAACACGGATTGTTTCCCGAATACACAAATTGTTGGAAGTGGAAGTGGGCTTGAAAGAGTTTTTTGATCACCCCAATATCCGCTCCCTGGAGCAGCTCATCCATCAAAAGAGTACCTCTCAGTTTATAGACATTCCAGCTCTGCCCGAGCAACCACATTATGCAGTCTCCCATGCTCAACGACGGCTTTGGATTCTGGAACAAATGCAAGGAGAATCCACTGCTTATAATATGCAAGGCTCTGTGGTTTTGGAAGGCCCTCTCAATGTTTCTGCTTTTCAAAAAGCATTCCAGGCGATCATTCAGCGTCATGAAGCCCTGCGTACCAGTTTTCTCTCCATTGATGGGGAACCTAAACAAAAAATCCATGAGAACCTGGAACTGGTTTTAGAACTGGTGGATTTGTGTGGGGCCCAGAGTCCGGAGGAAAGAGCTAAAGTCTTTGTCAAAGAAGATGAAAACCAGCCATTTGATTTGGAAGAAGGACCATTACTGCGGGCCACGCTTTTGAAAATTGCTGAAGAGAAACATGTTTTTGTTTTTAACATCCATCACATCATTGGCGATGGCTGGTCTTTTGGTGTTTTAGTGAAAGAAACATTTGAATTATATCAGGCATTTACCAAAGGAAAACAGAATCCTTTGCCTCCCTTAAGAATTCAATACAAAGACTATGCAGCCTGGCAAAATAATTTGTTATTGGAACCAGAGATAGTTGATGGACATCGGCAGTATTGGCAACAAAAGTTATCAGGAGAATTGCCCGTTTTGGAATTGCCTTTGAATTATCCGCGCCCTCCTATCATGAGTTATGCTGGCAATACGCTACCTTTTTCGCTGGATGTGGAGGTAACTCAGAAATTCCAACAGTTATGTCAGAACAATCAGGCCAGCTTATTCATGGGGATTTTGGCAATTGTTAAAATTTTACTACATCGCTACACCAATCAAGAGGACATTCTGGTTGGCTCTCCCATCGCTGGCAGGAACCATCCTGATCTGGAAGGACAGATCGGCTTTTATGTCAATACCTTGGTATTGTGGGATCAGATCAGCAGCCACCAAACGTTTGAGGAGATATTGAAAAAAATCAAGCAGACAACGATGGAAGCCTATGACCACCAGATTTATCCTTTTGACAGGTTGGTGGATGAATTGAATGTGCCCCGTTTGACAGACCGTTCTCCTTTGTTTGATGTGATGGTGATTTTGCAAAACCAGGAATTTGGCAAAACGGAATTGAAAGATATCAACATTGTCCCATTTTTGGAAGAAGCCACAACCAGTCGCTTTGATCTGACCTTCAATTTCATGGAAACCGACGCCACACTTCAGGCAACTATCGACTATCGCACCGATTTATTCAAGGTGGCAAGAATTCAACAGTTCTGGGGCCATTTCCAAACATTGGTCAAAGAGGTAGTTCAGAATTCCCAGCAACCGGTTACTACTTTACAGATCCTGACGGAGGCTGAAAGGGCACAGATCACTCAAGATTTCAACAAGACCAGGACAGAATTTCCGGAAGAACAGACGTTGGCACAATTGTTTGAGCAACAGGTCCTGCAATCTCCCACAGCACCAGCAGTTATTCTGGCAGAGAAAACCCTTTCCTATCAAGAACTGAATGAAAAAGCGAATGCATTGGCGCATTACTTGACCCAGAAAGTTGGTTTGGGGCAGGAAGAGGTGGTTGCTGTGATGCTGGAGCGTTCTGAATGGGGCATCGTTGCTCTATTGGGAATTCTCAAGGCGGGTGGGGTCTATTTACCGATTGAACTCTCTTATCCCCAATCTCGGGTTGAATTCATGTTAAGGGATAGTCAATGCAAAATTGTCTTGAGCGATGCTTCTTCTGAGCATGTTCTGGACGGCCTGAATGCCATCTCCATTTTTGATGTAACCACTTTGCCCACGGATTACGACGGTTCAAATCCTGTTTCTCAAACTAGACCAGATCACCTGGCTTATGTCATTTATACGTCTGGATCAACAGGAACGCCCAAAGGAGTGATGGTGCAGCATCGTGGTTTTATCAATATGTCATTGGATCAAATTAAGATTTTTGACATACAACCCACAGACCGCGTTCTGCAATTTGCCTCTCCTTCTTTTGATGCCTCCCTTTCCGAAGTTTTTATGGCACTGTTGTGTGGGGCCTCTCTGGTGTTGATCAAGCAGGAAGTCATTTATGATTTAGAGCAATTTTCCAAGTATATGCAGCAAAAACAGGTGACGGTGATCACACTGCCTCCTTCTTATCTGGCCACTTTGAGAAAAGAGGCCCTAGCAAGTGTGCGTGTTCTCATTACAGCCGGTGAAGCAGCTCATGTGGAGAACGCGCTCTCTTACAGTCAGCATTTACAGTATTTCAATGCCTATGGTCCAACGGAATATTCGGTCTGTGTTTCTACTCATCGAGTGTCTCCAGAGCAGGATTATCCCAATGGAGTGCCCATTGGCAAACCAATTGCCAATACAGAAGTTCTCATTCTGGATTCTCAACTGAACCTGGTCCCTGTTGGAGTAATTGGCGAAATTTGTGTAGCTGGTGTCGGATTGGCCAGAGGTTATCTGGGAAGGGAGGAACTCACTGAAGAAAAATTCATTGCTCATCCTCACCAACCGGGGAAACGCCTGTATCGGACAGGAGACCTGGGACAGTGGTTAGAAGATGGCAATATTCTGTTCATTGGCAGAAAAGACGATCAGGTCAAAATACGAGGATACCGTATTGAACTTGGTGAAATCAACCAACGCTTGTTAGAGCATCCCCAGATCAAAGATGGAGTGGTCGTGGTGCAGGTCAACCAGGCAGGAACCAAAGAACTGGCCGCCTATTTTGTTCCTGACCAGGAAAATTGGGAAGCTCAGGAATTGAGAAGTTTTCTCAGTCGCTCTTTACCAGAATATATGATTCCTGCCCATTTCATTCAACTGGATAAATTGCCCCTGACCGCCAATGGAAAAATTGATAAACAGGCTTTGCCTCATCCTCAACAGCAGGCATTGGCTACAGGAGTGACTTATCAAGCGCCACGCAACTCGCTTGAATCTCAGTTAGCCGAGATATGGAGCAAAGTTTTGAATCAGGAGAAGGTCGGTATTTATGATAATTTTTTCACGTTGGGAGGCGATTCGATCAAAGCCATTCAAATCCTGGATCACTTGCAGCAAAACCAGTTGACCACCAAAATACATGCTATTTTTCAATACCCAACCATTGCTGAACTATCCCCCCTGGTGAGTTCTTACCAGATGACCATTGAACAAGGACCCGTCACAGGTACTGTGGATTTGACCCCCATTCAGCACCACTTTTTTGCAGAGCATCAGATCGATCCCCATCATTTCAATCAGGCCCTTTTGTTGAAAGCCAAACAGCGATTTGAGGAAGATGCCTTGCTGGAAGTGATGCAGGCAATACAACGGCATCATGATATATTGAGGGTCCATTATCGATTTGAAGAAACACAGATTTTTCAAGAAATTCCAGATGCCGAAACGCCCCTTGATTTTCGAGTGCTGGATTTGCGAGACAGAAACGATGCCATTGCCCAGCAAAATTTGGAAGCAGACAGGGTGCAAGCCAGTATGGATTTACAAAAGGGATCACTGATGAAGGTCGTCTTGTTTCGGCTGCCAGAAGAAGATCAATTACTGTTGGTGGTACACCACTTGCTGGTCGATGGAATTTCCTGGCGCATTTTGGTGGAAGATGTGCAGAATGGCTATCAGCAAAAAATAAATGGGCAGCCGCTCCAACTTCCTGAAAAAACTCATCCCTATGCAGATTGGGCGCAGGCTTTGACGAATTATGCAAACAGTAAAGAATTGTTGGCAGAAAAATCGTATTGGCAACAGGTGATTGCTTGTCAGGAGTCTCGTCTGGCTTGTGATCATCAGGAGCAGGATCTTCGTATCGATGATATGCTGACCCATTCCTTTCAATTGACACCAGCGACTACCAAATTTTTGCTAGGTGAGGCTCAACAGGTGTTCCAGGCTGAAATCAATGATTTGTTACTCACAACCCTGGCCAGAGCTTTTCAGTGTTGGCGAGGCAATCAAAAAACGTTGATCCATCTCGAAACCCACGGACGTGGAGAAATTCTACCAGACATCAATACCAACCGAACTGTTGGCTGGTTTACCAGCTTTTATCCGTTTTTACTGGAGCTATCCGAGAAAGAACGACTCGCTGAACAAATTCAGGCGGTGAAAGATAGCTTACAGAAAGTGCCCCACAAAGGCATTGGTTTTGGCATTTTAAAGTACCTCAGTGAGCTTCCTCTTCAGGAAAAGGAAAAATTCCAGGGAAAAGCACGAGTGAGTTTCAATTACTTAGGACAGTTTGAGCAAGACAGGGACAGTGCTCTGTTTGAGGTGACTCCAGAATCAACAGGAACCTGGAGCAGTCCACGCGCTGCGCCCTTGCATGATTTATACATCGAAGGCATGGTCTTGCAGCAATACCTGGAAATGACCGTCCATTATCATCCTGGACAGTATGAAACGGACAGTATTGTTACCTTATGCCGGTATTATCAGGAAGAACTGGAAAATTTAGTTTCCCATGTGAGTATTTAATTTTTATTCTCAATAGGATCGTTTTCAAGTGGTATCGGCAACGGATCACGTACATTCAATTCAGAAGGAATGGAATGAGCAGCAGATAGACTTTCTGTGGTTTGTTGCTGAAGTTTAAATTGTGACACCAAGTCTTTTAATCTTTGGGATTGGTTTGATAATGCCGTACTGATCGAGGCGGTTTCTTCAGAGTTTTTTGCGTTTTCCTGCGTAACTTGATTGAGTAGCGTTAAGCCTTTGTTGATTTCATTGACACTATTGGCCTGCTCGTTACTGGCACTGGCAATTTCACTAACCAGGTTGGTGACTTTTGTGGAGCTATTGACGATTGCTTTCAAGAATGACGCGGTTCCACCAGCAATGGATGCTCCTGCTTGGACTTTTTCAATGGAATCTTCAATCATTGAAGTTGTTTCTCTGGCAGCCTTTGCACTGCGTTGAGCAAGGTCGCGTACTTCTGATGCAACGACCGCAAACCCTTTTCCATGAGCGCCTGCCCGAGCAGCTTCGACTGCCGCATTGAGTGCCAATAAATTGGTTTGAAATGCAATTTCATCAATGGTTTTTATAATTTTAGAAATATTTTCTGAAGATGCGTTGATTTCTTCCATTGCTGCCAACATACGATCCATATGATCGTTCCCCTCTTGTGCTTGTTGACAGGCGGAAGTGGCTAATTTGTTGGCTTGAGTGGCATTCTCTGCATTTTGATGAATTTGTGTCCCTATTTCTTCCATAGAGGAGGAGATTTCTTGTAAACTAGCCGCTTGTGTGGATGCTCCCTGGGCTATCGACTGGCTGGAATCAGAAATCTGCGTGGTTTTTGTGCTCACCTGCATTGCGGCAGTGTTAGTCTGTCCCAGCACATTGCTCAGGGAGGTGACCATTTTCTGCATTGATGTGAGTAACTGCCCTATTTCATCATTGGTATTGATTTCCAATTCAACTGCAAAATTTCCTTCAGCCAGCTGTTGATTGACCCTGACAGCAATTTTCAGGTTCTGCAAAATGTTACGTACAATGGAAAATGTCAACCATAAGGTAATCACTCCTCCTAGCATAGAAATCAGAATAAATAAAATTTTCTGATTGCTGCCTTCTTGTTTTAATTCTACTGCCCTGTTGGCTAAATTTATTGCCAACCGATCTTCTACTTTTTTCAATAACTCGATTCTCTCGGTTGCAGCTCGAAACCAATCGGCAGCATCCACTCCAAGACTTCCACCTTGCACCAAATGTTGAATAGCTTTTATTGCGGGGCCATCACTGATTTTTATTGCACTATCAATTTCCTGGATACTAGCCGTTGTGTCTTCATGCATGCCCTGGGCTGTTATGATGGCGGCTCGATAGGTATCAAATGTGTTTTGAATGATCCTCACATCCTCTAGATCTGCTGGAGAAACGAGTGGGAGTTTTCTGAATTCCTCAAAGAGTTGCGTGATTTGCTGATACTGTGTCATAAAACTTTTCACATACCTCTCCTGACCTCTCAGGACATAATTTTTGAACTGGTGGATAATCCCCCCATATCCCGCATAAGCAAAGATCTCAAAAGAGATTCTATTCTTGTTCTGGATTGAAAAAACAATTTGTCTCATTTTTTCCACTTCCTGTATCGGAGGAGCGGACATCGTTGTTTCGAAAAAATCGCGCTGTTCCGGTGTCGTCAGGGACAGAAAAATGTTTAAATAATTGCTTTGAGCAGTAACAAGTGAGGAGAATTGATTGAACATGACGGGACTAAACTGTCCAAGAGTAAAGCCATTGTTGGCAACAGCACGTTCAATCCCGGCTTTTTCTTTTCCCTTCATAAAATTGAGATAGGCTATGATCTTTGCAGAAATTTCCTGGTTTTGAGAAAGGCCCACCATGTTATTGATCATCTCAAAAAATGCTGTATTGATTCCCGTGTAATAGCCAAGAGCCTCTCTCAGGGGAAGTTGTAAATTGATGATGGCATTTCGCTTATTTGCCATTTCTTGCAGGAGATCCAATGGTTTTTGCAGTTCTAAGTTTGCATGCTGTATCTGATCCTTGTTGCTGTTAATAAAGGCCATCAAATCTTTCCGCTTTTGATCAACTAACCCATGTTGATTCAGAAGAGCCTGTTGAGATTCCTTTCCTTCGCTGCCTATATATCCTGCCGTGAGTCCTCTTTCTTTCTGAATTTCATGTACTAAATTACTGGACAATGTGGCCAATTGTATTAATTTTTCCAGACTTTCAATATGGGATACAAAACGAGATTTTTCCGTAAAACCTGTAATTGTAAAATAACACGCAACCAGGACGGGGATGGTAATCACTAAGATCAGTTTTTGAGATATCTTCAGGTTCTTAAGCATGTCATTCCTTTTGTCGATCAAATGTTGAAATGATTTGTTGAGGGCTTAGTCATATTTTCGTCCATCTGAAATTGTTCCTCCCCTTATGAAGGCATAGGTGTCAGATTAAGCCTGTTCCCCCTTTGACAAAGGGGGGTAGGGGGATTTACAGGAACGGATTTTCAACCAAATCCCCCCGGCCCCCTTTGCTAAAGGGGGAGGACCAGCATCAATTTTTCTTAACCTGACACCTAT
>JANQHV010000631.1 GCA_028282505.1 SAR324 cluster bacterium
ATAAAGTGTACAAATTCTTAATCTTGTTCTTAATCTTAATCCCTCAATTTCCAGAGATTAAGAGTAAGATTAGGATTAAGAGTAAGACTGTCACAACAAAAATTTGAATACTTATTTCTGATTAGCGGTACTTAGACATAGAGCCACAGAGATACAAAGGACTCTCACACATTCGTTTGGGCGGGTGACCGGTACGCCGAAGCGGTACCACTACGATACCGAAACCGCTGACTTTCAATGATATTTTCACTGTCAAGTATGTTATAAATTATAACGGAACCAGTGCCGAATAAATTGTTCATAAAAAATTAACCCGTATTCCCCCATACCAACGGACTTGGTGTGAGGTTCCCTGAATTTCCTCACCCTCTCCAGCTTCATAGGCAATCCAGTAACGCTGATTGCGTTTGGGATCATACGTCACCTCTCCTCGCAGAGAAGTCGCTGTATTTTCCTCGATTTGGCGATACTGATAGTTTGCTTCTACCACAACCACCAATTGATGATGGAAGTCGTGTTGAATTCTAGTGAGAATGGCATGATTCAAACGATCCGGAACTTCTACAGGAGTTTGGGCATGTTGCACAACCCCACGCTCCCATATATAAGAAATGCCAAAATCTGTCTGGCCGTACCAGCTTCGCGTGAACACAATTTCTTGAGCTTGTTCCCTCGTTTCGAAGGTGGACACGTCCTTCAAGTTGTAATGAGAAACCTGGGTCGCTGTTGATAAACTCCACTGTCCCTGGGACCAGACCCAGTTTCCTGACAGATTAAGCTGGTCATAATACCCTCCCAGGTTTCGACTAAGCAGCGTATCGTTCCACGGCGATTGAAGGACGACTGTCACTTTCCAGCGCCATGGATGCCAATAACTGGAATAAGAGCCTTCCAACCCTGAACGCTCTTCCTGGTTGAGCACAAAAAACTCGGTTTCTGCCGCCCCTTTCGCTTCCTTACGGATTCCCAAGCGTAAAAAATTCAAATCTCCTTGTTTTTCGGTTAGCAGCATCGATTCTTCCTGAGTGAATCGCCAATAAATCCATTCGGCATGATAAAAAAGCCGGGGGCGCTCCCATATCTGTAATTTAAGACGATGTTCCTGTTCTGTTTCACCATTGGATCGTTCCAGGCGGTTGGTTTCCCAATCAGCATAACTTGTCCTTTCTTTGAGAAATTGGACATAATCCTTTTGGATTGAACTCTCTTCTGGCCAGGTTTGCTCTCCCGGCTCTTGAGCTTCTAAAGAAAAGGGAACCAACAGTAGCATCAGCATCACCCCAACCACACTCATGGTGTCCTTTTTTGCTTGGGCAATTGCCGAGCCTGTTCGAATGCTTCAAAAGCTTGATCACGGTCCCCAATGGCCTGGTACATGTAGCCTAAATCGATCCAGGCCTGCTCATTTTCTGGAAATTGCTGAACCCATTCATTCAAGGTGGAAATGGCAGCCTCCCTCTGATTCAGAATCCCTTGGGCAGATGATTTGAACTGATAATAGGTTTCTGTTTTTTGTAAAACGGGATACTTCTGGAGTTCCAGCAGTATGCTCTCATACTGTTTTGACTGATAGAGGAGGCTTATGAATTGTGCCACAATTTCTGGATTTTGAGGAAGCTGATGTACTAATCCTCGATAGGTTTGAATGGCTTTTTCCGGTTGTTTCGTGTGCAAAAAGCCGAGCGCTACCAGTCGTTTTTCTTTTGGAGAGAGTTCTTTTCTATCCTGAAAACGGGTCACAACATTCCTGAAGAATTTTTGTTTTTGTTGGCTGGCTGGCAATTGTAGATAAATCTCTGCCAACAGTAATAACATTTCAGTATCATCCGGAGAACTGGCAAGATAGCGTTCCAATACATCAACAGCCTTTTGGAATTGCCCATGCTGTGCCAGCAAAGTTCCATATTGTTTCAGTGTGGGGGAATGTGATGGATCGATTTGCAGCAGACGCTCATATAAATTAAAGGCCAGCAGAGGCGACTCTCGGTATTCGGCTAGATTCACCACGGCCCATAAATCCTGGAAAGTTTTTGCTGATTTTACCAATTTATCCAGTTGAGTGTTGGCGGTTTGGTGCTCTCCTGCTCGAAACAGGACATCTGTATAATGCACCTGATTATTGAAAGAGGGGGCTTGGAACACTAACTGCCGGACATAAAACAATTCTTGTTTTATATCCTGAAGGACTTCAAAAATGTCAATTAGTGCCATCAAGTCTTCTGTTTCCTTTTCTCTTTTATACCGTGCTTGCAAATATTTAGAGAGGTACTGGTAATCCTGCGTCAAATATCCTGCATCAATGGCCAGTTGCTCAAATGCCAGGTCCCATTGTTCGGTTGGTGTGGTTTCCAGCAGATTTTGTGCTTGTTTGCCCTTTTGTTGCTCAATCAACGACCATATCAATGGTTTACGGATGTGAGGTGCCGGGTTGGTTGCAAATAATTTGGCAAAAAAGGCTGAGGCACGTTCAAATTCCTGATGAAACGTATAATAATTGATGGCCTTATTCAACCATTCCTGGTTGTTGGGGTCAATGAGGACGATTCTTTCAACGGTCTCGATAGTATTTAAGTTATCGTGATCAGACTCATAGAGTTCGTAGAGTTCTCCCAATAATTCAATGCTTTCCCCTTTCTGTTGGATTTCTTCTTTCAGTAAAGTAACTGCATTTCTGGTGTCCCCTTGCAATATGGCAAAATCCATCTCCTTTTTAAGAAAATCAGGAGGAGGACGGATCCGCCAACGGTTCATGATTTCTTGTGCTTTTGGTAAATGCCCACCAAAAACGGCCAAATCGAAGTAGACTGAAAGCTGTTCATGAGGTAACTTTTCAATAGGAATGGCTGATAATGTCTGGATGGCAAAAGATGTTTTTGAGGTCCAGATATAAAGATTCAGAGCCTCTATTTGTTCTGCAACAGAGAGTGCATTTTGCTCTTGCAGTTCCCTTGTCAATGGTACTGCTTCTTTCAATTTCCCGTTTCGGATATAAAAGCGGGTCAGAGCTAACCAGCCTGTCTTGTCATTTTCATACAGTGGGATTGCTTGTTGGTAATACCTTTCGGCCTGTTGCAACTGTTTTTTATGTTCGTAATGACTGGCCAATTGTTCCATCCATATCAGAGAGGAAGAAAAACGATTTTGATGCAACAATTGTTCGACTGGCTGTAGCTGGCCTTGCTCCAGATAAAGAGATGCCAGTTGTTCCCATTGTGCTTTCGAAGCCTGTCCCCTGGTTTCCAATTTTTCGAGTACTTGACGGAGCATATCCAAATCTTTATGAAAAGAAGCATAGTCCAGTTGGATTTGCAGAGAATTCGCTCCAGGATTTTGCATGATGTTACTGAATAAAATTCTCACACCATCCTGGGCTTTTGCTCGCAGAGCCGCATAAAAATATAAAGCCAAATCTTGTTGAGGAATCAAGGAAAGGTTCGCATCATTGAAAATGAGAAATACTTTTTCACTCTCCCCCAGGGCATCATAGATTCGTAATGCCAATAGTTGTTCTTCCTCGGACCAGTTTTTCTGTGAACGCTGTTCCAGCATTTTTGAGGCTTGACGGTAATAGATGTTGGCTTGTGGTAAATTTCCTTTCCAGGCATGGGCTCCTGCCAGTTTGGCCCAAACTTGCGGAGTATTTACCATGCCCGCGTACTCTTCATAAGTGGCCAATGCTTGTGCATCCTCACCTGTTTGAAAGTAAAGAGTGATCAACTTCTCAAAAGTCACTGGACTGAAAGAAGGCAACGTTTTCCAATAATTCAGGATAATTCCTGCTCTTGATACATCCTTTTCTGCAATCGCCAGATCCAGATAAGTTGCAAACTGTGCCACCGGTAATTGCTGAATTGGGATGGCCGATAGAGCTTGCAGCGCCATTGAATTTTGGGATGCCCAAATGTAAAGCTGAAGTGCCTCTATTTGCTCTTGAATGGAAAGTTCTCTCTTCTCCTGTAGTTGCTGCATGATGGGAACCGCCTTCTCCAGTTGCTGATGACGGACGTAAAAACGAGCCAGTGCCAAATATCCGGTTTTGGCTTGCTGCTGCAGCCCAATGATTTGCTGGTAACGAGTCTCTGCCTGATTGAACTGCTGAGTTCTTTCATAATATTGAGCCAGTTGCCGGACCCATTCCAACCTTGGCGATAATTCGACGGCTTGCAGAAGAGCTTCTTCTCCCTGAGCATCCATCTTCTGCCAAAAATAAAAATCAGCCAGTTCTTTCCAGAGTTCTGGTTGATTGTACGATTCTGCCAACTGGCGACGATAGATTTTCAGCCCTTCGGCATAATGTTTTTTGAAAAAATAGAGTTGTACCAGTTCCTTCCAGGTGTCTATTTGGTTCAATGCCAATGCACGCTGCCGGTATGCTTGCAAACCAGCAACCGTTCTATCCATCGCAAAATAAAGGTTACCGGCAATCATCCAGTAAGAAAGAGGAAGGTATCCCTGCTTCAGCAGATCAATGAGTCGCTCGGGCTGTTTCTGATCGACATAAAGAGAAGCCAATCGTTGCCAATCCTCTGGTGAGACTTCCTTCCTGACAGCCAGCTTTTTTAAAACAGCCAGCATCGCTTCAGCATCCTGCCTAAATAAAGCATAATCAAACTGGACTCGTAAAAAATTTTCAGCAGGATTGGCCATGAGTGACTGAAAAATTGTATCAATGGCATCCTGAGCCTGCGCACGAAGGGCAATATAAAAATAAAAACTCAACTTCTCTTGAGGTATCTGTTGGAGGGAGATGTTGCTGAGCAAAGAGAAAACCGTTTCTGTCTGTCCAAGAGCATCATATACTTCTAGGGCAAGCAACTGATCTACGGTTTCCCAATTTTCCCTGGACAGCTTTTCCAAAGCATCAGCAGCACGGAGATAATAGGAGTGGGCCTCTTTTGTATTTTTTTGAAAAGTATAAAACGTGGCCAGTCTGACCATGCGTTGGGGAGATGGATCGAGTTCCAAAGCACGTAGAAGCGCACCTTCACCCATCTTGAGATATCCCTTCCATAGATACGTTTCTGCCAGCTTGCTCCAATTGTCGGCATCATTGATTTGCAGCGCCTGTCTCTTATAAATTTCTAAAGCCTGTTCATCGTTTCCTATCTGAAAATAGGCTTGCCCCAGTTGTTCGTAAAATTCCAGATGTTCAGGAATTAGCTGCACTCCTTCTCGAAGCTGCTGGATAGCGGCCGCATACTCTCCTTGCTTTTGATAAATCTGGATGATTTCTTCTCTCAGCTTCAAATCTCTTGGAAATTTTTCCTGTTTGAGCAGTAACAGGCGTAATAGATTGGGCAGATCTCCCAACCGGCGATATCCATCCATCACCGGCTCCATATATGCTGGGGATAATCGTCTATCCTGAATAAATTTTTCTACTTTTTGAAGTTGCCCTGCCTCAAGATACAAATTGGCAATCTCCTCCAACCGTCTGGAAGAAAAATCGTCACGAGACAATAACTGTTCCAGCAAAATAGCCACTTGTTCATGATTACGAGTTTGTTCATAAATGAACAAGCGGTCATATAAGCCTGGATAAGCCCAAAGAGAGACAGCAATTCCCCAAATACCCGTCATGATCGCTGTTAGCAACACCCCGTATTTTTGAAAAGAGAACCGTCGCATACTTTTCTCGTTTATTCCTCTTTTTCCAAATCTGAAAAAACGGGTGGGTGTTGATCCTTATCTTTTTCCAAGCGGACGCCTCTACGTTTATTTTTCTTGCCTAAACCCAAAAAAATACTGCCCAGCACCATCAATATGATTATGAAAAATAATATTCCTAAAATCGACTCCATCTTGCTCTATCATACTGAAGAAGATTCTTAACTATAATCTGAATTCGATGAGTTATACTTTTAAAATCAGTTAGCTATCCATAGTCTTGTCATTCCTGGCTTGACCAGGAATCCAGGGTATTGCCTCTTGACTCCTGGATACCTGCTTTCGCAGGTATGACACATCACTGGATAGAATTGACCTAAAGCAAAGCTGTTGAATTTATTAAAGAAACTCGTCAAACTCACGTTAACTATAGTGCTTATAACCCCGTGATTTAGGTTTATCTTGGCCTAATAAATGCCGTCCCAAAGATGCTTCGACTACGCTCAGCATGACAAATTTGAGGCATTTTTGCATCTCAGCAAAGTACATGCTAGGACACACCTTAGAGCCCATTAGAGAATTCATAAATCTTGTTTTTTATGTCATCCTGACGGTACGCCGAAGCGGTGAAGCGAAGGATCTCTAAATAGCGGATATAT
>JANQHV010000010.1 GCA_028282505.1 SAR324 cluster bacterium
ATGCAAATCTGGAGCGAGCAAATTTGAAGGGCGCGGATTTACGAGGAGCAAATTTAACGAACGCAAACCTAAAGCAGGCTAATCTGGAACGAGCCAAACTGCTTGGGAGTCAACTGGATGGTACGGATTTTTGGAAGGCTAATCTAAGATACATAAACCTGAAAGGGATGAATCTTCAGAAAACGAATTTTCAGGATGCGGATTTGGAATATGTCAACCTCAACAGTGCTCGATTGGATGTTAAAAACATGTTGGGAGCCAATCTGGATGGGGCTGACATGAACACAAAAAGATGGCTCCGGAATGAAACGTGTCGATACGAACTTGATTCGCTTAAAAAATGGGTCAAATGTGTGTTTTAATTAGAGAAATCGGTTCAATCCAAGATGCTTATTTATTGGTAGATTCGTTGATAAAGATAGTAATCCATCAACACGTTTTTGATGAAACTTCGAGTATGATTATATGGGATTTTTTCAATGAATTCTAATTCTGAGGTTCCGTTTCCGAATTTTTCCAGCCACTCATACATCTTTGGACCGCCTGCATTGTAAGCACCAATCGCCATATGATCCGCTTTAAATTCCCTTTTTAGATCGGAAAGATAACTACTCCCGATGAGTAGACTGACGGAAGGGTTGAGCAGTTCATCAAATCGACTCAATTCAATCCCATGTTTTGCTGCCGTTTGCCTAGCAGTAGGCTCGATGATCTGCAAAACACCCACCGCACCGGCACGTGAAATGGCATGCTTTTTAAATCTGCTCTCCCGGCGCATCAATGCATGGATAAAATAGTAATCAACACCCGATTTTCCAACCTGTCTTTCCAGTTCGCTCCAATAAGCCTTAGGGTAGGAAAATTTCCATACCTTCGAGGTTTGTGAATATAAAGTTGCCAACTTGCCGTTAAAATAATACTGTGCTAACCGAGATGCCTCGCTAAAGTGTTGAAATTCATACAACAATTCGATAATTGACACTTTATAAAAACAACCTTTGATCTTTCTTGCTCTTCTCTGTGTTTCAATCTCCCATTTAGCCTGCTCCCCTTCTCCAATTTTTAGCAAAATCTGCCAATATTTCAGCCGAGCCTGCTGAGCTACAGAAAAAGCTGAGGAACTGGAGCAAGCGTTGGTTTTAGAGGGCGAATCAGATCGAGGACTCAAGTCCGGGCGTTCCTGTTTTAATACTAGTCCGTAAAAAGTATTCGGTCGTTTTTGAAGTAATTTTTTCCAAATCACCTCAGATCTTTTGGAGTCACCAATCCGCCGATAAAGCCATCCGGACCAATAATCCATTCTAGCGGCATTTTCCAACTCGTAAACTGGATATCTTTCTGCTTGTTTTGCCTGCTTTAAGGCATTAGGCCAGTCTTCCTGCTCAATATACGTCCACATTCTTCTCCAATAGGCTTCATCCACTTCAATTCTTTCTTTGTAACGTTTGGATGAAGCATACTTTTTGATGATTTTTTCCCACCATATGTCTGCTTTTTCAGTCATGCCGATAATATTGTACACTTCAGCCATTTTTGACATTGCTTTCAAAGGAAGAAACGATTGCGGATACATTTTTAAAAGTTCTTTCGAAGATCGAGGGTATTGATCTAGTAGTTCCTCAATGAGCTGTTCCGTTCGCCGGGCGGTAGGTTGTATTTTTTGGGCTAATTTTCCTGAGATTTCGTAATATTCGTCGATTTTCCTTTGATGGACGCGGATCAGATAGAACAGTTGTGATTCTTGTGGCACGCCATAGTGTTTTTCAATTTTCCCGCTTTCGATCAAGTCAACGATCTCGTCATAGTCTTTGCGAGCGAATAACCTTTCTAAATACCACTCCCCTATTTTTTCACAGCCTTTCCTTTGTCCGCAATTTTTCAAACTTTTTAGATAACTGTCGATAAATACCTGAATTTTTTCAAAATCCTGCGGATGTGCCAGTGGCAGATTTTTCAAGTGTTTGATCCGTTGAACATGCTCCTCTGGAGTGAAAATGGCTAAAGAGCCTTGTTGCAGAATCGATAGTCTATCCGTCTGTAGGACAGCATTCAAATTTTTCGGATATCTCCACATATTTCTGATAATTTCAATCGGAACCCCTTCGCCTTTACTTTCCAATACACTTTTATAAAGACTTGCTGTTCCATAGTTTTCCAGCAGTTCCGGAAACGATTTTTGGGCTTGATTGATAAAATCATACAACACGTCATGTCTTTCCCGAGGAACAAAATATTTTTCTATCCATGTACCTAATTTTCGAATAAAGTAACGCTTGTCCGTTTTGTTAAAGTTTTCCAACAAGTTCACAGATTGGAGAGATTGACCTTGGCTCAGATGAATCTGAATCCTGTGATAATTCCATAACGCTTTCAGTTCATCCGTTTTAGCTTTTTGTAAATGCTCCAGTGCCGACCCCCACTCTTCCTTCGCGATGTAAGCTTGTGCTAAAATCAAATTCAACTCTGCAAATTTCTCATCATTGGCCCCGGAAAGACTTTTTTCGACAAGAGGGATCAGTTTTTTCCAATCTTTTGCCTCTTTCAATTCTCTGATTTTTTTCCATAATTCGAAATCCTCTCGGAGTAGAGCAATCTTTATATTTTTTTGTACAACCACACCTCTGTGAGAATCCGCCTTCGGTGAAGTCCCAGTCCACGTATTTGCAAAACGCTGGGCAGAAAAAATCTCAATGTTTACAAGCAACAATAAGACAAGACCGATCAATTTATAACGTAGTATCCTCATTGTTTTGTTCTCCGATTGATAATGCCCACATAGCCCACATAGGAAAATCTCCCCATATAGGAAAATCAAAATTTTCAGAAGAACTTATCATTTGAAAATGAGTGTGTAAAGAGAGAATTATGAGAAATTTTTTCTTAAATGGTGTGCCACTAATGAGGGAATTCATGAGTGCCATGAATCTAAAACGGGAAAATTTTAAGGATTTGACAATTAATCCAAGGATGATAGCCGTAAAGGTCTCATCATAGCACGACTTTTATCCTGGTGACGACTCATTCTTCTGAGAATATCATCCAGGGTCGTTAATGCATCAACGATGAAAGGGCCTTTATTCAACATCACTCCTTCTGCCCTCACTCCCATTGAGGCATCCGTAATTTCGGCACGGGAAGGCTTTCCTGTTTTGGCAAGGTTTTCCAAAACTTGAGTTGCCCAAATGATAGGAACATGAGCCGATTCACAGACCCAAAGTAATTCTTCCTGGATTTCTGCCATTCGTTCGTAGCCACATTCAACAGCCAAATCCCCTCTTGCTATCATCACTCCCAGTGGAGCATTACGCATTCCAGCCATCAAGAGTTTAGGGATATTCTCAAATGCACCTCTCGTTTCAATTTTTAAAACAATCCCCATATTTTTTGCATTTAATTTTTTCAATTCGGACTGAAGGTGAAAAACATCTTTTTCTTTACGGACAAAAGAATATCCCAGCAAATCAGCATTTGCTGCTATAAATTGGAGATCCTTGATGTCTTTTTGTGTCAAAGATGGCATTTTTAATTCACTATCAGGCAGATTGATTCCTTTGTCAGAGGCCAACTTGGCCCCCCTCTCAGGAGCATGTGTGATCTTGATAATAATTTTTTCTTTTTTTACTGAAATGATCAAACCACCAATTTTTCCGTCATCAAACCAAATGCTCTCTCCTTTTTTAACATCATCAAATATTTGAGAAGCTGTACAGGCTATATGGGCAGGACGGTTCAATTTTCCTTTTTTATTAAAACTAGCATTTTCTCCTGGTATTTGCTCTCGGGTCAGAACTAATTCATCTTCCTGAAACAATTGAATGGTTTGAATCATATAAGGTAACGCTCCTACTTTCCCAGAAATTCTTTCAACTTTATCCTCTCCTTTTTGTTCACAATACAAAGGTGTACCGATTTCAATAAAGGTGGTCTGTTCACATTCGGCCCACCGGGTTTCTGCGTCTTCTGCAACTACAGTCAACTTACGTTTTTTCCCACGAACATCCATGAATCGGATGACATCTCCAATTTTCAAACTCTGTAACCAGACAAAATTAACTGGAATTTTTGCACTCGCACCCAACGGAAGATCATCTTGTGAATCATCTGGGACCAACCAAACCCTTGCCGGTTCTATTACCCGTCCCAGAGAATCTTTTTTTGGCTGGAATTTAACAACTTGTGGACCAGGGCTTATCGCACCTGTCCTAATTTTGGGGCCTGCTAAGTCCATGAAAATTTTGCATTCTCGACTCAATTCTCTTTCAGCGCGTCGCATATTGATGATCATTTTTTGCCAAACGGTGGCATCATCATGTGCACAATTGATACGCATGACATCCATCCCGTTTTTCATCAAACTCCGCACCAATGGATAGTCTTCTCCTGCATGACTGGGCATGGTCACCATGATTCTGACAGGACGGTTTCCAGGTTTTTTACCTAACAAATCTTGTGTATTCATCACTAAGATCTCTTTCCCCTCTTCGTGGGATACAGGCGAATTGTGTGGTACGATTTGACGCTCTCCCCCCAGTAACTGATTGATGATGTTCATGACATGCTCTAAGCTATACATGGTATGACTCTCCACTCGTCCTAAGGAGGACAATCCAAAGCGGGCCAGTCTTGTTTGGAGGTTTCGCATGTCTTCTTTTCTCAAAGCCAGATAGTGGAGCAAATTGCGGATACTTTTTTTTTGCCCAGGTTGTACAGCATTGATTTCTTCCTCAAATCGTTTTTCGAATGCTTCCATTCGAAGCCAGATTTTGGACAAACTATCATACAGACTTTTTAGCTCCTTCACGTCAAACAGTTCTTCAACAGGAGCTGTTTCCTTTTCAGATCCATTTTCTTTGTTCTTTGGAAATTTTTTTATTGTTAACGAATTGTTGAAAAATGTCATACTCAATTGCCTTTTTCATAATTACAACTTATTGTTTTCAATCAGACATGATGGCTTCTGATTCTGTTGTATGAATCGTGATAAAAGAGTCAATGCCACTGACGATCAAAAGGTCAAATATATCTTTTTGCAATTCACAGAGGTATAAAATTTTGCCTTCTGTTTGTAACCCCTTAAACAGGTCAATGATTGCACCAATCCCGGAAGAATCAATAAAATTCAATTGTCTCCCATTCAATAAAACTTTTTTTATGTTCTCACCTTTAACAACAGAGAGTATTTGCGTAAAGTTATTACCACCTGTCAGCATACCCTCTGGTGAAACAATACAAGCATCATCTTGAATTCTGTACTCAATTTTAAAATCTTTCATAAATTTTCCTTCCTGAATGTAATAATAAAAATAGGGCATGATCATATTTTCAGCCACCCGAAATTGTTCCTCTCCTAACCAAAGGTCGGCACCGCCCTCTTACCAAGCAAGGGAATCGTTTTTGCGCAACTGGTCGAAAATATGACCAACCCCTAAAAATTAATTCTAAATTATCAGGATGAATGATCATCCCTTCACTTTGTATCTTCGTTGATGAACCAGAAGTATAACTTTTCATCATCATCAAATTCTAACTCTGAGTCACACTCCTGGCATGTTGCCTTTAGTAAACTTTGCTCCAGATTGAAATTTTCCATTTCAATCAAAATATCTTCTTGGTAATCGCACTCAGGGCAATAATAGGGAGCGTAGACCGATTTCACTTTAACACGTGAGCCAAAGTTGGGGATCATCACCATTTGATAAACCACGACTGATGAACATTCATCAAAAATTATCTCAATACTGGAGTCTACCTGTTCAATGGTTGCGATGAGTTCACGAACTCCGATGGAGTTGATACGTTTCACTTCTTTAAAGTTCAGTATCATCACAGGACCCGTAAATTCAGCAATCGGATGTAATTTTGCAAACTCATTCATCACACCTTTCAAGTAAAAAATATTATCTTTTTGATTGATCAGCAGTTTCATATCCTTGCTCGATTAATGGTGATCTAGACTATCTTGTTACACTTTAATATGCTCGCAATTAAACCCGAAAAGATTATTTGAGTATAAATATACACACTCACCAAAAAGGCAAATAATGTTAACCCCATGAGGATCAACAAAGTGAGTACAGCGTTGAGTTGATTGACAATACTATTGGATAGAAAATGGACCATACAATATTCAAATAACAAAGCTTGATATAGAAAGCAGCATCAATTCAAAGTAACTGTGAAAGGTTCGGCAACACGACATGTAACGATAGTGACGTCGTCTTCCAAAGGTCGATTGTTGCAAAATCGATAACTTTCTTGAACAACATTGTGTACCAGTTCTTCTATGGGTAAGTTTCTGTGTTTTTTTAGATATCGGACCAATCTTCGTTCTCCCCACATCTCTCCTTGTTCATTTTGCGTTTCTGTCAGACCATCTGTATAGAAGAAAAGCAGATCATCCATTTCCAATTGAAGAGTTTTTTCAGTGAATTTGGGATCTTCTAAATTTCCTAAACGATATCCTCGACTTAAAAGGTGAATCGCATCTCCATTGGCACGGATGACAATCGGAAAATTATGAGCTGCATTGGAAAACGTCATCAATCCTGTGGCTAAGTCAATTTTTGCAATAAAAAAAGTCATCAAAAATTTGGAATATCCTGCATCAAGGACTAATTTATTCAATTTTTGTAAAATGAGAGACGGGGAAATATTTCTTCGATTTTTTCCGTTATAAGTAAAGATTTCTTTGATTGTTTTGCAGGTTGCACTGGCCGTTGCTGTCACAAGAGCAGCAGGTGTTCCATGCCCTGTTACATCTCCAATCATGATGTATAATTGATCATCCAGTTCTGTGATAAATCCGTACCAGTCGCCCCCAGTTTCAGTCGCTGACTGGAAAAATCCAGCTAATTTCAAATTATTCACCTGAGGTATCTGCTTAGGGAATAAAGCTTGTTGCACAGCCGCCGCAGTTTTTAATTCTCCTTCCATTCTAATATTGTCACGAATCACCAGCTTTGCCTGTCTCAACTTTTCAACCATATTGTTGAAAGCTTCTTCCAGGATCTTTAGTTCCGTTCTTCCTTTTGTCTGGATATCTACATGGAAATCATCCAGTTGGTCTAAATTCAAGGCTTTTGTAGCATGAGTCAGTCTGGATAGGGGACGACTCAATAAAATACGTCCGAAGTATAAAAAGATCACCCACAGGGCGATTGTCTTAATCCCTGCATTCACCAGAATGAAAATAAAACTATGCTTGAGTTGTTGAAACACTACTCTGTTATTGGAATAAATAGTCGCTTCTCCTACTTGTTTTTTGGAACCATCGACCTCAGTATGAAAGATCTTGAATTGATGCCAAAACACTTGGGAAGATGCGCTTTCATCGGCCATCGAAATTTGTTTACCTTGTTGTCCCCAGTTTTGATGGGGTGATAAATTGAAGCTTTCTGCAGGATCAATGACAAACATCTCCTTATTTTCATTGAGGATGATTCCCTTGCCCGATATTCCCATAACACTCTTGATTTTTATGCCAGTAATCATTGGAATTTTTTCAATTCCTGCCATTATTGAATCTACTTGCTCTACATTGATATCCCAGAGTGCTTGGGCAAGGCTGGATTCGAATGTTTCTTGAAACATTTTTAAATTCTCAACAACATGATGTTTGGTATTGTAGTACTCTGAAAACATATGAATGAGAGTGGCTGTGACTGCGATTAACAAATAGATAGAAAATACATGTGTTAACAGTTTTGTTGCAATCGAGTTTTTGATGTCGACCGTTGGTTGCAGTGTCATAATCTTAATCCTTTAAGAACTCTTTTTTAAG
>JANQHV010000026.1 GCA_028282505.1 SAR324 cluster bacterium
AAGGCTTGCTCATAATATCCGATCGCTTTTTTGTACTCACCGAGGGATTTCCAGGCTGTTCCCAGATTATTCCAGTAAATGGCAATTTGTGGATGTTGACTGTCATAGGTATTCAGATCACTGGCCAAGGCTTTTTCATAGTACTCTATCGCTTTTTTATACTCTCCAAGTACATGCCACGTTGCTCCAAGATTATTCCAAAGACGTGCCACATCCGTTGTGCGATTTTGTTTGAGATAAATGGCCAGAGCCTTTTCTTTCCATTCGATCGCTTTTTGGTGTTTGGCCACAGTACCGGCCATTGAGCCAGCAAATGCTAAATACTCTGGATTGTCCGGTGAAAGTCCGACCGCTCGTGCAAAATGCCGATAAGCGTTGGCATAATCGAGATTGGCTTTGGCGATTTTGCCTCGTTCGAAGGCAGCTTTGGCGGCTCGTTCGATGGAACGTTTTTCTTTTTCTTCGATTTGTTGAAACAGTTGATCCGCTTGTTCGGTTTCGCCCCGGCGCAAGGCGGCTTCTGCCTCTGCCAGCAGTTGTTCACTCACTTCTCCAGAAAACGTGCGCAGTTCCTTGATGGTATTCTCTAAAAACTCAATGCGCTTCTGGAAACTCTGGCTCAGGTTGGCCAACTGGTTTTCCACTTCCGCCAATTTCTTTTCCAGCAGTTGCTTTTCCAGTTCGAGATTTTTCCTTTCACTGCGATAAAGTTGTTTGAGGTCTTCCCGTAGGGTGGCTTCTCGTTCTTTGAGGATGCGTTCGTGTTGCTCGATGGTATAGCCCGTGATTTCGATATTTTGCTGAATGATCGATGTGTTTTGGGGGGCTTCGGGAGGCGGTGGTGTGAAAAAGAAGACAATCACGAAAAGTGCCAGGGCTCCCCCCGCTCTCACGGATACTTTCTTTTTAATCGAACCCTTCACTTCAATGAAGCCAGCCAGGATGCCACCAATGCCTGCTGCTGCAATGGCCAGGATCGTTTTGAAAGTGGCGTATTGAGATGGGGATGGCTCAGGGATGAAGACGGTTAAGGCCAAGAGTGTGGCCAGGAACACGACACCAAAGGCGAAACCTGTGATTTTTTCCCAATTCGAAAGTTTTGATGTTGAGTTCATGATAACCTTTCTAACCTGACATAGTTAGAACCAAACAATATTTGCCACAGAGTCAGAGAGAACACCGGGAAAAAGTATTTCTAGATCACTATGAATAGCTCCTAACGGCTTTTAGGAGGAATGTCAATCCAAGAAGGGAGGAATTCTTTAGCAATTTGGTTCATCTAAAAAAGAAAGTTTTCGATCTCTGCTTTTCTTTTTTGATGGGAGTGGTTGGCTACTTTTTTATGATTATAATCGTCCAATTCTGCAATGAGTTTTGTCAAAAGACTGATACTGTTGATTGAGGCTTTTTGGGTGGAATATTTGATGATGACTGTTTTGACTTTCTCCTTTTCCAAATTGGCCTGGCTGCCACGAAGTTTGGTGTAATTTTCACAAAATATTTTTATCCGTTGAGCCAGCTTTCGTTGTTGCTCATCCTGAATTTTATCACAGCATTTTGCAATGGCAACTGAACTTTTCATCATCAGCGGAACAATGGTTTCCTCCAGTTCTTCAAATGCGGCAATGGCCTTTTCGAGTTCTTCATATTCTTGCTGAAGTTTTTCTTTGTTGGGGCCTTGCAATGAACGATAGGCCGCTCCACTTCTGCGAGATTTTGGTTTCTTGGCTAATAAGGAATCAAGGTCTTCTTGAGCCCGTTTCTTTGCTTCGGCAGACCCTTTTTTTTCTCGAACGGACTTTTCTTTATTTTTTAAGGCTGAGAGGATTTTTTTGATATCCTGGGGAGCATGAGGGTTTTTTTGTGCGGCATCATACAAATTCCATATTTTGATAGCCGTTAGAAAATTGGGTGAAGTCAGTCTTAATTTTCTAATGAGACGCTTCATTTCCTTAATATCATTCCGAGAAAAGACCTTCCAATAATAAAGCAATACTTTTTTGGTCAGTTCTTCCAGCTCGTCGATGATATCAATGGAGGCCTCATCATTTTTTTGAGCAGCACCCAACAATTCAAAAATTCCATAGTTGTCCAGGCTTTTTCCTCCCAGAGCAGAAAGTCCGCTGATCAAACTGCTCATCACTTCATAGCCCCCTGAGGAAAAAACAGAAAACATCCCCGCTCTTTTGGAAATGATGTCAAAGATCTGTTCCATTGTTTGAGAGGCATGGGGACTATTTTTGCCCATTTTGATCAGTGTATCCAGGCCGATTTGTTGGATTCTGGGTACAGGAGTCCACAAAAGCCTTTCCAGCACTTCTTGCATCTTTTCTGTGCTGCCATTGGAAAACGTCCAACTCAAGGCATTCAGTTCTGCTGAGCGTTCCTGATCACTCCTCTGAGCGGTTGGTGTTTCTGCTGCCATAGCCACTCCATGTAAGATGTCTTCTGGCGTTTTGCTACCAAAATTATACGAATTTCCCTTTAAAAAGTGACAAGCATTTTTATCCTCTCACCTTAAGCCTCTCCCCAGGGAGAAGAATTAAAGGTATTGTCACTTTTTTAAAGGCAATTCCGTATTAATGGTCAACAGCGGAGAAAACAGAATCATTTATTTTATTAGTTTGATGGTTCAATATCAAGTTTTGGATGCTTGGTATCTTAGGAAGAAATATCCAATTATCTGGAAATTAGGAGTTGTTTTTAGGCTCGATCATATTTTCGGCCAGTTATGCAGAAACGATTTCCCTGCCTTGGCAAGAGGGCGGGGAGGGCCTTCGGAGAGGAGAGTAAGTGCTTCTTGCCTCATTCGATCAACTTTTGGACGATTTGAACCAGTTCCTTGCTTCTAATAGGTTTCATGACAAATTCAGAAATACCAAGAGATGTTGCTCGTTCTTTAGAAATAGCACTATGGTATCCAGTGGCTAAAATGATTGGGATATCGGGGCGAGTTTCCAGCAGTTGTAGACTAAATAGATCTCCTGTTAAGTGAGGCATCGTATAATCGGTCAAAACCACATCAAATTGCTCTGGATTTTCTTGAAACATGGTTAATGCGTCTAACTCATTATTGAAAGTGGTTACCTCGTATCCAGTCCCTTGCAGAGTTTGTTGATAAAATTCAGTTAATGCCACTTCATCATCAACGACGAGAATATGCCCTGTTCCTGGGGTGAGAACAATTTCTTCTTCTTTTTCTATTTTTACGTCACCTTTGGCAACAGGAAGGTAAATTTGAAAAGTGGTGCCTCCAGGATTTCCGTCATTCCTCAGTTCTTCAGGACTGGATAAGGCCATTGGTTTCATTTTGCTTTCTACAGAAATCGTGCCTTGGTGTTGCTCAATAATGCTGTGTACAACAGATAAACCAAGTCCTGTGCCTTTACCGACTTCTTTTGTTGTAAAAAAGGGGTCAAAGATTTTTTCTTGGTTTTCCAAGGGTATCCCACAGCCTGTATCGCTCACGGTGAGTTTCAGATACAACCCTGCTTTACGAGGAGAGAATGGGTGATTTGCTTCACAGTATTCTTCTTTTAAACGGATGGTGAGCACACCGCCTGTTGCTTCCATTGCATGAAATGCATTGGTACACAGGTTGATTAAGGCTTGATGAATTTGGTTGGGATCTGCCAAAATCGGAGAACAGGCAGGGTCAATATCTTGTTGAATATCAATAGTGACCGGTAAAGTGCTTCTCATCATTTTCAGGGCATCCTGAATCAAAGGCTGGAGGTGGTGTCTCTCATATTGTTGTTGTTTGAGTCGGCCAAAGGTCAAGATTTGTCTGACCAGCTTAGTTGCTCTTTCTCCAGAATTATATATTTTTTTCATATATGTTTTCTCAATACTGTCTTCTGGAAGTTCTTCTAGCAAAAGTTCACCAAACCCTTGCATCATGCATAAGATGTTATTGAATTCATGAGCAATTCCGCCTGCTAAGGTTCCCAGAGATTGCATTTTTTGAGACTGCTGGAGTTGCTCTTCTAAATGTTTCTTTTCTGTGATGTCTTCTACGATTCCTACAGCTCTATAGACCTGTCCTGATTCATCGGGAATAGGAAAACTGCGATGAGACACCCAACGGATATTTCCATTCGGCTGTATGATCTTATATTCTGCATGAAATTTTCCTGTTTTGTGGTTTTTTTTAAGAGCTTCTCGGATTCTTGGGCTGTCTTCTGGATGAATAGAATCCAACCATTCTTGAGGATTGTCATAAAGGCTTTGGCACGACCTTCCCCATATTTCTTCATAGAAGCTGTTCACATACAGTATTGCGTGGGGCTTTAATTGTTGGAGGAAAAAGACTTCACGGATGTGTTCTGCCATTTGGCGTAGTCTATTCTCGCTTTCTTGCAGGGCTTTTTCTGTGTGCTTGTGTTCGGTGATGTCTTCAAGTTGAGAAAAAAAATACAGAGGTTTTCCCTCGGCATCTCGAAATAAGGATGTCTTTGCTCGTCCCCAAATGATCTTGCCATCCTTCCTGATGTATCGCTTTTCAAAAGTATTCTCTTCTGAGATACCAGAGATGCTGTCTTGAATGATTTTCCGACTAATTTCCATATCTTCAGGAGGGGTTATGTCAGCAATGGTTTTGTTTTCCAATTCTTCTTGGGAATAGCCAAATATTTGACTCATCTTCTGGTTGACTTTGATAAAATGTTCATCCAGACTCACGATGCCCATGCCAATATTAGAAAATTCGAAATAATAACGAAATTTTTCTTCATTCAATTCAGCGATCAACATTTCTTTTGTTTTATTTTCATTCTTCATGCTTTCTCCGCAGGGTAATTCAGAGAGTTTGGATCGCTTGTCATGTCAATGCTGTCATTGAGAAACTTTATTGAGACTTGGCAAAAGGATGCTCTGACTTAAATTGGAGCCAATACTCGCAACGCTCTATATAAATCTGGGTGGTTCGGTCATTCGGATGGATGGCAAGGCATTCTTTGAACTGTTTCAAGGCATCTGCGTATTCCTTGGTTTGATACAACAACAAAGCATTTTCAAAACGTCGTTTTGCAGCCAATTTTTTATCCCGCATGTGCGGTTCATCTTTATCAAACACTTCATAAATCAAAACAGGACTTGATTTGCCCTTGACCTGGACATAATCAATAATTCGGAGCGCATGTAAATGAGGATTGCTCAGTTCCAAAAACGTTTCGTTGCTAATCAGGAGTGATAAATCATAAACTTTGGTCAATTGTTCAATCCTGGATGACAGATTGACAGCATCACTGATCACTGTGCTTTCCATACGGCCTGTGTCCCCCAGGGTACCGAGCATCAATTCTCCTGTGTTGATCCCAATACCGATTTTAATATTGTGATAACCAGCTCTTGAGCGTCCCTGGTTATAATTAGACAAAATTTCCAGCATATCATTGGCCGCCTGCAGGGCATCGTCGGCCTGATTGGCAAAAAGTGCCATGATGGAATCGCCAATGTATTTATCCACAAAACCATTGTTCTTCTTAACAATCGGTACCATATGGCTGAGATAGGAATTGAGAAATTTGAAGTTTTCCTCGATGGAAATACTTTCAGAGAGGGTGGTGAAGCCACGGATGTCTGAAAAGAGAATAGTCATCTCTTTTTGAATGTGATCTCCCAACTCAATTTCCAGAATACTCTTTTTCTTCAACAATTCTAAAAATTCACGTGGAATGAATTTTTCATATGCTCTGGTCAATTGCTTTTGTTCCTCCAGTGCTTTCTGCAAAGAATTTTCTTTTTCATGAAGGATTTTTATATTTTCTCTTTGCGTTTGCACCGCCTCCAATGTTTTGGAAAGCGTGATCTCAAAATCTCCAAAATTGAACGGTTTTGTCAAAAAGTCAAAAGCTCCCAGATTCATCGAGGACCGTATATTTTTCATGTCTCCATAAGCCGAAACAACAATCGATTTGATATGTGGGTAATATTTTTGAACCTCTCCGAGCAATGTGATCCCATCCATACCCGGCATATTGATATCGGTGATCATGATATCAACTGCCGGATTGTTTTTGAGATAGTCCAACGCCTCCAGGCCATTGAGCGCAAAGGTAAAATTCAACTCCCCAGCTTTAATTTGTTGTCTAAATTTCATTTTGATGAGTTCTGACAAATCTATCTCATCATCAACAAATAAAATCGAAAATTCCATATAGATCTCAAGTGATAGAGAGTCTCAGTTCAAAAATTGTAAAATTTCTGATGGTTTTTCAATCAGGGCTTTTGCCCCTGTTGTTTCCAGTTCTTCCAAGGGACGAAATCCCCACAACACCCCTACAGGAAACATATTGGCAGCAACAGCCGTTTGCATATCGGTTCCCGAATCGCCAAAATAAAGAAAGTTTTCAGGAGCAATGTTCAGTTGTCTGGCAATTTGCAAAGCTCCTGTTGGATCTGGTTTGCGAGGGAAGGCATCCTGCTGCCCCAATACGGCATCAAACTCCCAATCCGACAGCCATTCATTCACAAACTGAAGGACAAACTCATGGGGTTTATTGGAAAAAATAGCCATTTTTATTTGACGAGCAGCCAATTCATTCAAGACGGCATTAATGCCCACATAGGGCTTGGTTTTTACATTCCAGTGCCGATGATAACTTTGTTGAAAGGCAGCCAGACATTCATCGATGGTCTCCTCGTTCCTCTGGTTTTCTGGCAATGCACGCTTCACCAGTATGCGTGCTCCATCTCCAATGAAGTAGCGATAAGATTCCATGGAATGAGTGGGAAAGCCTTTATCGTTTAGAACTGAATTGACAGCATCCCCCAAATCCTCCAGAGAGTCGAGCAAGGTGCCATCCAAATCAAAAATGATTGCCTGATACATAAAAATTAAGAATTAAAAATTAAAAATTCAGAGGTACTTCAATGCATATTCTTTCAGAGTTCCCTGGGTAATTGCAATGATTTCCTTTGGTTTTCTATATTCGGACATTGCCTGAAACTTTTGAAACTCTTCTTGAAACTGTTCAGGCCATCGCCCCAATTGCTTTTGTACATGCTTGTATTGTAAAACACGAGCCGTGGAATAAGCCACCCAATGACACCATCCTCTGGCTAATTGAGCAAATGGAGAATTGCCCAGCAAATGAGGCTGCTGATAAGTTTGACACAAATCCGCAGCCGCTAGTTGTCCTGCCATGTGAGGCATAAAATGCTGTCGTGAAATTCCCTGGATGATGTAAAATTTTTTTTTCAAGTAATAAACAGGATAACCAAAATGGAGAAATTCATCCAGAAATTTAATTTTAACCTTGGGCGGTTCTTGGACTTGCATGCCTAAAATCAAATTCCAGTTGGTCCACTGCATCGGGACCGAATCAGGAGGATCGTGCCGATACTGCTTCAAAAAAACTTTCAAGGGCTCCAGCAACGGATCCAAATCCATACCATCTTTGACTACATCTTTTTGACAAAATTCACAAATGTGTCCCAGTTGAGGCAGGTATTCTACTGAATGGGGGAAGCGGCATAAAAAGCATCGATCTGCTTCAGCAAAACATTCCTGACATACTGTTTTTTCATAATCCGCATAGTATGACATCCAGGATGGAATATTTTTGTTACACAAATAGCAACTCATGCCGGTATCGGTGAACTTTTCCCGGCAAAATTCACAGATAGGCCCCATGCCTGGATATATTTCCAGTTGATGAGAAGGAAATTTACACTTTTTACAACGTGGTGTATCTCGAAAACAAGAAAGACAGACCAGCACCCCGTGATCTTCATAAAAAGATTGCCCGTCGGGCATGGATTCTTTACACAAATAACAACTTTCCCCAGTCATTTTACCCCTGCTATCCATTTCATAATAAGGATAATTGCCTGTCTGATTATGATGCTTGAAGAATTGGTTGAAAATCAATTGCTTCTTTTTCAATAGCAGCCATTTCTTCAGATGACCAGCCTTGTTTTTGAAAATAAATATGAAAGACCTCTTGGAAAGAATTAATCAATAACTGCCAGAGGTCTTCTAAAGAATGATTTCGTAATACACCCAACGTCTCCAGGGACGTGATTTTGGAATATAATTTTTCTGCAGACATATTTTTAAAAATATGAGTCAAGAGGGGAACTTGATCATCAACAGGAATAGTACCGTGCTGCAAAAAGGCCAGGGACGTCTGGCGCTGGGCACTGCCAATGATTTTTCGCCCATCCACTAAAATTTCATAAGCAGAAGGAACCTCAAAACAAACATCGGAGGCTTGTTTTTGACGCTGATGACGAGAATGAGGTTGCAACACTGGAGACAACCCCAATTTCTGAAAAAACTGGAAAAGCGCTTTTGAAATGGTTTGGTATGTGTGCAGAATGCCTCCTGAAAACAGTTGGTTGTGAACATCTCCAACCAGGGAATAAGTGATGTCATTGCCGTGCAACACCGCCTGTCCTCCTGTGACACGACGCACAACAGGAATATCATGATCCTGACACCATTTTAGATTGATCTGATTCAACTTCTGATTTTTGCCAATTGAAAGAGTGAGACGATCCCACGTATACAACCGTAAAACAGGGAAATCCCCTGGGTGAAATTGTTTGAGTGCTATATAATCGGCAGCCATATTGATGCTGCCATATTGGTTACGATCCTCAATCAAACGCCAATTTTCAAACATCTTTTATCTTAAGTGGTAAGCAGCCGTTAGAACCTGTTTGGAAAAGATGGTTCGTGGCGAAACATCGAACTCGTTGAGCAGATTTTCTCAAAACAGATGCCAATGAGGTGATTTTGCAGCAGAATCAGATTTTTCAAACAGGTTCTTAGCAGGGTTATTGATTGGATAAAAAATAGATGGTATATTGCCAGTACAATTCTTTGCAGGAAAGCACCTCAGTTCCTGAAAAAAACCATAAGGAAACAACTTTTACACAATGGAGAAATAAATGCCTCTGTACGAATACAATTGTAGTTCTTGTTCCACCAGTTTTTCAGAATTACGCCGTAGCGTTGAAATGGATGCCCCTCTTGACTGTCCAGAATGTGGCAGTGCTCAGACCAGCAGAATGTTCAGTACATTTGCAGTAGGTGGGTCTGCTGCCGTTCCATGTACAACTGGTGATTATACCCCTGCATGTGCGAGTAATGAACCAGCTCCTGTATGTGCCAACAATGGCTTCACCTGAGCGGCTTAATCAGTCTGGTCAGACTGAATGAACTCTCAAGACACTGCTTTGGTTTCCACAAACAAATCTGCTTGCCGATAAAAATTAGCAGGTTGGATCAATGTGGCAATTTCCTTTTGTTGAACAGGATCTAAAGTTGTGGTATCCAAATAAAATCGCACGGATTTTCCTTTAAGGGATATCAAAACACGGACAACATTCAGTAAATACGCAATTTGCTTTTTCTTTTGTCCTTCTGGAGAAAAAATGAAATAGTGTTTTCTGTTCAAAATTTTGTGAATTTTGATCACCTCTCTGATTCGATCAGGAAACGTTTGGTGAGACGCACTGACTTCGACTTCCTTTTTTTTCTGAACCTGTTGTCCGTCTGCCCCCTTTTCAACCACCTTGATTTCTGTCTTTTCTAAAATAAAAATATCACTAAATTCTAATTTGGCTTGATGACCATCACTGCGTAATCGGGCCAATTCATCACGCAGTTTCGAGATAAAACGCTTCTCTTTTTCTCCCAACCTGATGTCATGAAGTTTCAAACGAACCATTTTCAATTGTGAAGCAATTTTATGGGCCTGCTCTACATCATTTTCGTTAATATCCCGTAATGATTTGGAAAGCAGCTTGGTCAACAACTCTCCACAAGTTTCCATCTTTGAAACAAGAGGGGCCTCGATTTTATTGCAAGTGAGCATCCGTGTGATTTCCAATACATCATTCGCCAACCCAGCATAGTAGTCCAGATCATCACGCAGCCTTTCAATTTTATGCACCGCAATTGCAAATTCGTCTAACGTGGTACAGTTGAGATCCGCATTCCTCAACACATCTCCCATTTCCTCACTGCCCTGCAGTATTTTGGAAAAATCCGTGGCTTGTCCACTGACAATGGATTTCCCCAAACATAATTTGCGCTTATCCAGTACTGACGCTTTTAAATGCTGAGGCAGGACCTTGCCTGGCACAACGTCCTTGACAGAGGTTTCGGTGAGAATTCGATCCACACAGGCAATTGTTAAACTGCGGCTAAAATCAGACCAAATGCGATTCACACGGCGAAAAGCAAGTACGAGTTTGCTCAGGGATTCTGCTCCTTTGCGAGGGTTCTCCTTTTGTATTTCACTATCCAGCTCCTGGATGAAAATTTTGGACAATTTATCCAGTTCATCAATAGAAGCTGGAGTCGGTCGTAAATTGTAACGAACAATCTTCTCCTTGACCAAAAAACCAAAGTGTGATCCCAAATAAAGCAGCTCTCGGTATTTCCTGGGGACAAACAAGTTGACTCCTCTTGTACTCAATTCTTGTGTAAATTCTTTAAAATGCTTGGAAGAAACATGCACCAGGAAATCATGAAGGTATTTATAAAATGCGGTCTCTTTCAAAATTTTTTGAGCTGCTGGAGATGCAAAATTGTAAATTCCTTTCTGAAATAAAATCCAAAGCACCAAATTGGGATTGTCCTTCTCTGGATATTTGGTAGCACTGGCTTTCACCTCCTGCATCAGTTTGGAAAATGCTTGCAAATGCTCTTGATACACCTTTTCAAAATTATGAAATTCTTCCGATAACTTGACATTCTCCTTGCCTTCGATCATCTCGATGGGGAGCATTGGGTCAAAATTTTCGTTGGTATCTCCTTCTTCCCAGCCTTTGTCCATTAAGTTGGCCAGCAAATTATGAGATTTTAAAAATTTAACAAGTTGTATACGCGAAATGGGAGTATTACTTCGCACTGACACAAATTCGTAAAGCATCTCAAAAAAATTTTTTCGATAAGTCCGCATCAAATGATTGATTTTGTGATCCGTAAATTGTTTCACACGATTGGAAACTCGGTCTCCCAACAAAGCGACATAGGCCTTAGCCACCAAATCCGGGTCATTTTGAAAAACCCCCAGCTTCGGCAAATTGGATTGTACAAACAAAGTGACATCTGATTTTTCTCGAGGCTTGAGAGAAATATTCAACCCCAGTCGATCCGCCAACACGGTACGGACACAACTACGTTCAATAGAATGAATGGAAGTCGTCCCTATGTCAAACCGGTAGCTCACCACCTCTGGTAAAGAGTGGACGATATAGACATGCTCCAGTTCTTTGATTTTTTTATCTTCTTTTCCTTCAACGGCCTCGATGATCTTTTTTTGGAGAACTGCTACAATTTTTTTATAGGGATACAACACTTCCTGAAGACGGCGGACAATATCCACCACCTCTTGACGGGTCAATTCGGTGAGCAAAAGCTGTCGAATCAGATCTTTGGGCTTGTCCAGGAGGGGATACATGTCTGATTGAGGATTCCACAATGCAAACAGATCAAAATTTTGCAGATAGATCTGAGAAAATATTTTACGAGCCACCATCCGTTCCATTTCAGAGCTTTGTTCTGCCATCGGGTCTTCTTTTTTCTTGTGAAGTGCCTGTGCAAAAGCAGAACGTGCGACTGGTTGCTTGGGTTTGCGCTTTGCTTTTTCCTGCTCCTCATCCGTATTTTGTTCTCTTCCTTTTTTGGCAATCTGTATAATGAACTTAAAAAATTCAACCCGATCTTCTGTTCCCAATTCTGGTTCTTCACTTGACACAAACCGTTGCAGTGTTTGAAAAATAGGCATTACCGTATGATACACTATTTTTTCAACATCCTTTTGTTCTGTCAGAAAAAAGCATTGACGAAACGCCTTAGTATCCGACTGAATACGCTGTTTAATGACAATCTCCCGGAGTTTCTGGTTGAATTGCACTCGGGCGGCTTTTACTTCTTTTTTGCTCGATTTGTCGCACTCAAGCAGGTTTTTATAGACGTACCCACACAACAATGCTTTATTTTTGACATTTTCATGATCTTCTGGATGAACAAATGGTAAGAAGTCGCTGATGAGTTGAGGAGGAGAAATATCAGAAGTGATGGTATCAAACACACTGGACAGCATGGAAACTGGCTGTTCCCCTTCTTGAAATGAGAGAGTGAATGACTGTAAAACCGCCTCATAACGAGAACAGACATCAGCTAACAGGCACAGATTCACAATCTCCGGATCACTCAATGCGGGAAATGGTTTTCCAGCCTGAATGGTTTTCACTTTTTCCTGGATTTCGCCAGAAAGAAAGGAGAATTCTCCAATCGAACGTATCGAACTCTGAAAACCTGTTTTACGCTTTGTACGTTCCAGCAAGGATGCCAGCAACTCCTTGTCGGCTTCAATCATTGGAGGGATTTTCTTGAATTCCAGGTCCACTCCTGCTTGCAGTTGACGCTGGATAGCAGAGCTGGCACCACAGATAACAACACTTCGATTATTCCTGAATAATTCTTGCATGACCATCGGAATGATCAAGGGTTCCCCTTTGATTCTGTCAATTTTCAGCAACATCACGCTGTTTGGCTGTTGGATTAAGCTATTCAGCCATCGTCGGGCAGCATAAGGATCTGTGGAAGGATCTACAGTACGAACCGTTTGAGTCTTTTGCTTTTGAGACTGTTGACGGCCTGTGATTTTTTGCTCTGATACTTCTCCTTCAAAATTATCCTCATTGAAGACACGCAGAAATTCCTGAACATCCGCATCCGAATAACATGCCTTGTTGCTCAAAAAGCGCACTTTGTAATGACGTTTCGGAGGACCTGCTTCAGGAGCCTCTTTTACCGCAACGGCCTGTGTTGCCATATGAATTATGAATCAAAGGTTATAAAAATCTATATAATACTAAGGAATGTTCCAAAAATAACTCACACATTTACTTGTCTTTTATTCCGATTTTCTGAGTTGATGCATCGCCTACGTAGTTCGACTACGCAGACGATCCATCGCCGTATCGACGGACCGCTTGAAAATCGAAAAAAATTCTGCGCAAATTCGTGTAAATTATTTCTGTCGCCTTCCTAAGAACCTGTTTGGAAAAGATGGTTCGTTGCGAAAAATCGACCTTGTTGAGCGGATTTTTGAGAAAATTTAAGGCGAATAGTGAGCCTATTTAACGAAAATTTTCTCAAAACAGGCGCCAATGAGGCGGTTTTGCAGCAGAATCAGGTTTTTCAAACAGGTTCTAAGTGATTTCCAGCCAAAGAATTTACCAAAAACCACCTTACTCTGGATTTGACATCACGAATCCCCGCATGAGATCATCATAGGTTTCTCGTTTTCTAATCAGATGAGCACGTCCTTGCTTTACTAAAACTTCTGCTGGGCGAGGACGGAGATTGTATTGAGAACTCATGGCCATTCCATAAGCTCCCACATCCATAATGGCAATACGATCCCCCAATTGTACTGATGAAAGAGGTTGTGCTACTAATCCCTCCGGAGTGTGATTGAACACATCTCCTGTTTCACAAATGTTCCCGGCAACAATCACTGGAACTTCGTCGCCTTCCATCCGAGAAGCATTGCAAATACGATGATATGCACCATAAAGAGCCGGACGCAACAAATGATTGAAACCACTGTCTATCCCAATAAAATGGTATTCTGGCGTTTTTTTAATATTATTTACTGTTGCCAGCATTGTTCCCGAAGACCCCACCAAAAATCGTCCAGGTTCTATTTTCAAATCCAGTTTTTTACCATATTTTTCACAAAATTGCTGAAAACTGTTGGAGATCTGTTGCCCTAAATCTTCGACTTTCAACGGAGATTGTGTGGGGTGATAAGGTATCCCAAATCCTCCTCCAATATCAATGAACTGTAAATTGGAAAACTGAGAGGCTGATGCCACTGTCATTTCCAGTGCTTCTAACATAGGCTTGGGATCTAGAATTCCCGTGCCAATATGAGAATGGATTCCCGTTAAGACAAGATTATATTTATGCAGGATTTGATGAATTTGTTCCAACTGGTCATGATAAATTCCAAATTTGGATTTGGGTCCTCCGGTAATACAATGAGCATGGTGCCCGCTGCCAATCCCTGGATTGATCCGAATCGAAACGTTTTCTCCAGGATATGCCTGTCCATATTGCTCCAACAAGGAGAGGGATTCAATATTGATGGAAACCTTGCGCTCCAAACAATATTCAATTTCACGCAACGGGATATTGTTTCCTGTGAATAAAATATGTTCTGGTGGAAACCCCACGTCCAAGGCCAGTTGAGCTTCCATAGGAGAGACCGCATCAATCCAGGCCCCTTCTTCTAATAAAACCTTTAAGATGGCTGGATTAGGATTTGCTTTCATCGCATAATGGATTTGGATCGTAATGCCCGAAAAACTTTCATACAATTGGCGATATTGAGAACGGATGATTTCGTCCTCATAGACATATAAGGGTGATCCATACTCTTCCATCAAATCTTCTACAGAAATTCCTCCTAACCACATAATTTTATTAATTATTTCCATATAATTTGCATACTCATGTTACGTGTATATTTTTGCAAAAAGTGCATTTTTCATAAAATGCACAGAGATTTCTCATGGCAACATATTCAGAAAAAGCAGGTTACTCCTGCCTAGATTCTGAATTCTTTATGAATTTTTTATAATGAAATTGGAAAAAGGCTTATTGTAATTTCTCACGTAACATTCGTTAAGTATTTGAAATTGTTATGAATCCTTATGTTTGTTAAGGTGATCCCCAAATCCTTGAAAGTGTTGTTACTTGAAAGATTGAACAAGCTTCTGCTATAACTACTCAAATTTGCTGGTGTATTCACAAAACGTGTTCTTTACGCAAAATTAGTATATTATTCAAGAAAGAATCTATTTATTTTTCTTTAAAGAATGCATCATCATGATTTACTTTACACTTCATACCCCATTCGATATGAAAAATATAGGAGTATTGACGGCATGGGCAGAAAAGGAATTCTTCATTTCCCTATAAAAAAACAATAAAAACAGCAGGATAAGGTGTATTATGAAAATACAGACTTTTTTTTGGGGCCTCCCCATTCTCTTAGCTGCAATCTTCATTGTAGTATTTTACCAAATGTCTCTTCAAGAAAAAGAAGAGAATGTCCTTTCCGTAGCAGTGGAACAAACAACGACTGGTGACATGGAGGAAGAAGCAGAGCCTGGACCAGAGCCTCCCGTTACTACTCCAGAAGAAACCTCAACGGTGGTCACAAGCACAACGACTACTATTCCTGCAACGACAGATAATACGGCTATCATTTCTGAGGAGCCTTCTGATAGTAGTGAGATGACCACTGAAAATGAGGAGACGGCCACAGACACCAGCACATCCACCGCCACGGAAACCCAGGAAACCATCAGTGCCGCAAAAATGGAAACTACTGCAAAAAAGCCTGCTCCTGCCCCTGGAAAATTAGAGTATGCCGCATTAGTTGAAACCAGTGATCAGCTATGGACTCCTGTCGATATTACAAAACCCGCAGATGCACAATCCAACTGGCAAACCATCATTGTGCAAAACAAATATAAACTAGATTATACGATAATTCCTGAAAATACCAATACCTGGAATATCATTCAGGATGAAAAAAAGCTGAAAATACAATTTCAGGGAGAGGTCGATGATCGAAAAGATATTTTATCCCGTAAAAAACAAGGCAAGTATGCAGTCCAGGTCATGTCTGTTGAACCAGAGCGTTTTGAACGTGCTGTCAGCCTTGTTCGGGCATTAGTGAATGGGGGATATTATGCCTATCTTCATCGAACAGATGAAAAATTTGATAACAAGTACTGGTATCGGGTTCGTGTTGGATTTTTCAAAACAGCCGATGAGGCACGAAGCATTGGAGAAGAAATCTATTTTCGCTACCGTGACCAACGAAATTTGCCCAAAAACTATTGGGCTGTTTTACCATCTCCACAAGAACTCAATCGAGAATTGATCGATTTGCGTACCCGACAAAATAAACCCTGGTTCCTGGAACTGCCAGAATATGGATCCCGAGAAAAGGCCATTGCGGACTTACCGCTTGTTGCAGAAGTCAGTAATTTTGCATATCTTGCTTATCAACGCACAGAAGCAAAAACCATTCGATATCGCCTGCGTCTTGGTTTCTTTGAAACAAAGCTGGAGGCCCAAAAGCACCTCAAAACATTAGGAAAAATTCGTAAAGATTTCAAAAAAGCAGAAATCATTAAACTGTGAAAGGACTTTCCTTGAAGAGAAAGCACATGAGTTTTTTGGGAAATAGCCACTATCTATTCCTCATACCCCTTGTTCTTTTTTCAATGGCATGCTCCGCCACTGATCCAGAATTTGTGCCCTATGGTGAGCCTAAAGCGATGAGGAAGGAAATTCAAGCCATGAAAAGCCAGTGGATTTCTGAAAGGTGCCCTAGTGGAGCAAAACCCAGCCAATGTGATGACATACTTCAAAGTGGATTGCACCGTTGCTTGAAAAAAAATCCTTCCCAAAAGACCAAGTGTATTTACAATGAACTATATTGCACCTTGTTTGGCGGAGATGCTTGCCGATATTGACAAAACTAGCGCTTGTTGATTGCTACTGAAAGCCGCAAATTGGGAGTTTTGTTGACAAAAGCCAGTCGTTGCTCTCCCCACGTCTCCGATTGGAGCATGACACCATTCTTAGTCACTTGAATTACCTGTTGCTTACCAAGACGATCCCCTTTGCGCACAGTAACTAGGGTGCTTCCCTCATCCACCACTGCTGTCCATTGTTTCCCATTAAAAAAGACCATTTTTAAAATCAAAGAAGGCGGCTCATCGGATTCTTTAACAACAGTTGTTTCTGTGATAACTTGAGAAACTTTCTTTTCCTCTGGATCTTCTTCCGTTTCATCGTCAAACCATTCCCCATCAGGCCATTGATAGACAGTGATTGCCTGCCAGGCTTCATCGTCATTTTGCTTCATGGTTTGCGGAGTTGCCTGATCTGACATGGGAGGATCATTGGATAATGAAACATGGCGTGCTTGTATTTCGTCTTTAACCATCCCACGGGTGATTGGAGCCAAGTAAAAAGGATCTCTGCGCCAGGGAGATTGAATCACAGACGACACTTCCTTTTCCAATGCTGCTGAAGAGGCTGATGCTTCGGGGGTAACGGATCTTTTTGGTTTTGAGGAAGACGGAGCAGGAGAAATTGGTTGTGAAGGAATACTGGCTGTCTTGTGCTCCTTTTCTTTTCCCTTGTCTGAAGTCATCTCCATGATTTCATCAAAGAGACCATTGGTATATCCAGCAAAAAGACTACTTCCCGTTAGCAACAGAGCAATCAATACCTTTTTTGTTGTGCTTTGCTGACTCATGGCTATCCCTCAAATACCTGTTCTGATTTTCGATAAAAATATTGGACCATCATTTCCACCCCCAGTTCCTGCTGATGACGATTGAGAGGAGTTTTGGTGTCAGTCGTCATTGTCAGGGAAGTCACTTCCAGCACCAGTGGCAAACGATGTAACTCCCAGATGAACTGCAACACATTTTGATATTGAGAGACAAACTCAAATTTCAGTCCTTGCCCCACCAAAAATCGGTTGACCTCAGCTTCTGGATGATTCGAATTTTTCTGACGGCTGATCGTGATTTTTGGAATTGCCGCAGCATCTGTAGCCTGGTTGATTGCCTGATACAAAGGAATTTCAGTCACACTCAGGGGCATACCAGAACCATAGAATTCTTTGTTGATTGCATCGTATGTGTAACTATTGGGCAGATCAATCGGAGGGGGGTACAGTTTCATAAATTGCTCTTTGAGTTGCTTCCATTCTTCTTTTTCGGTAACAGTTACAGGAGAGAGTTTAGCCACCTGGTGCTTTGTCTGTTGTAATTCTTTTTTCAGATTTCCTAATTTTTCCTCTGCCTCCACATACGTGGTGTACTGCAAAAACACCATATATCCAGTGACAAGCAGTCCAATACTGATCAAGATAAAAATAATCTCTGTTTGATAGCGTTTTATCTTTTTTGTTTGCATCACTACCTGTTCGATTTAAAGTCACTAAGAGCACTAAGAAACACTAAAAGTCCTCATAGTGGCTAATTAAAAATTCAGAACTAATCCCATCTATGTTCAAAAGCCACCACAGGTAATTGGAAATCGGCATGAAATCCCAATGATAATTTTTCTTGATCTGGTTGTTTTCCAATGCGTGGTACAGGAGTTTGAGGATTTTGAAACAACGGAGAACTCTCCAAAACCTCACGGAATGACTCATAATAATAGCGCACTCTTTCGATTTCACGACCAGTCACTTCTCCAGAAATCGAGCCCATCCAATTTTTATCCTGCCGTCTTGCCTCAATCTTGTTCAAAACCACCTGGTCTGGAATCATCAGGGATAACTTTTTAAATGGGACATACGACAAACGATATGGCGCGAACGCTTGACGAGTTACCAATGGTTTTAACTTATTATACTTCTTGCGCTTTGCTTCAGCCTGCTGGAGTTTCTTCATGCGTGCGATGGTTTGGACTTTGTTGGTTTCAACGATCCCAATCTGTTGTTGCAATGTGGATATTTCATTGCCCAAATAGAAATAAAAAAGTCCCAATATACATCCAGTCAGCAAGGCAACGCTCCCCAATACACCACGAAACCGGTAAACAGGAGTAAGACCAGGAATGAAGTTGATTTTTTCTCGTAAAGGCGCACCGAGTAATAGCCCCAGTTCACTGGCAAAATACAAAATCTTCTGTGCAGCCTCTTCTCTTGGGATTTTTGGAAACGAAGCAACAGCTAATTGAGCATAAGAATGAAGAGGGATTTTTTCATTCTGGAGACTTTCCTCCAACGTTGCCATATCCACCGGTCTTCCACATAAAATCAATTGAGTCACTCGATGTTCTCTAAAATTTTGCTGAAAATAGCGCAAGGAACGAGAGATTTCTGTACTGGTTCTGCTCAAGTCCTCCCCAGCCAGATCTACTTCAGCATCCCTGTTCTGTACGGGTTTTTCTTCGGATGGTTTTTCGTTTTTTTCTTCCAGAAAACCAAAAAAGTCTTCTTCTGGATTACAAGCCTGACCTACTACAGGGATAGCAAATTCTCTAAAAAATACGATTTGATCGTCTTCCATAAATGATATGGAGGTATACCCTTCTGCAAAATACACATAGGCATTGACTTCTCGGACACTGGCATCTGTTTTTTTCTTTTTGAAATGGGGTTCATAGGCAAAGTTGCCTGACAGTGTGGAAATCAACACGGGTTTTAGCTTTGCTTTTCGTAAAAGCTCTTCAAATGCATCGATTTCTGATTGTAAGCAAGAAGCCACCAAAACTTCATAACGTTTGACGCCTTTATCCACAAACACCCGAATGACTTTATGATCGATATATAGTTTATGCACAGGTTGCCCTTGATCTTTTGCGGCAGCCTGTTTGACGGCCGTCATCAATTCTCGTTTTCGCATAAATGGGATCACAATTCGTTGATATTTTATCCCATCACTGAGCAAAGCTGCACGAACACGTTTTGTTTTGAATTTCTTTTCTTTGAGCAGTCGATGCAGTTGTTCAGCCGTCTTTTCTTCTGGTTGCTCTGACAAAGGCAAGGTGGCCGCATTGTACATTTGAGCCCCTTTTCTATTTAAGGAAGCTTCAATGACTTGTATTTGCTGTTTACCTTTTGTCAGACACAGGATTCGTTTTTCCATCCGCAACAACATAATTTTCCCTTTTCTCTCCTCAGTGTATCGTCTCAATCATTCCGTACATTGGCAGGACAATCCCTAAACCGACCATCACAATCAAGCCAGCGGCACATATCAACATCAACGGCTTCATCACTCCTAAAAGATTATCAATGGTTTCTGGAATTTCTTTGTCGTAATATTCAGTGACTTTATCCAACGATGTTTCTAGATTTCCTGTGGTTTCTCCCAAATTAATCATACGAAGCACCAGCCCTGGAAACATGTTGGTCTGGCGAAACGCTTTTGCCATTTCTCGTCCATTGATAATTTCGACACGCGCTTGCAAAATGGCTTTTTCCATTTTCTTGTTTTGCACCACTTCTGATACAATTTCTAAGGACTTGGCCAAATCCACCCCACTGGCAAACAAAATCCTCCAAAAATTGGCAAAACGGGATAAAGCCAGTTTCTGAACCACCATGCCAGTCACAGGCAATGAGAGCTTCAACTGATCCAGGTAATACCGTCCAGGTGTGGTAAAGCGGACTAATTTATAGAAAACATAAGTGGCACAACACCCTGCCAGCAGGAAATGCCAGGACTCCTGTAAAAAATCTCCTGTACTGATCAAAATCTGTGTTGGTACCGGTAGAGCTACTCCTGAACTTTGAAACAAATCGATAAAATTGGGCAGAATGGCTGTTAATACCAATACGAATAATCCCGTTAGCATCACCAATATGCCAAGAATTGGAGTTATTGTTTTTTTGATTTGTTTTTTGACCCCTTTCTCCCATTCCAGCATCCTGACCAAATATTGGAAAATGTCTTCCAGACGACCACTTTCTTCTCCTGTTTTGACAATCACCCGGTAAATATCTGGAAAATAATTAGGATACATGCTCAATGCTTCAGAAAGGTTATTTCCTGCTTCCACATTGATTTTGATGTCCTGCAACACCTTCTGAAAATGTCCTTTTTCTATTTCTTCAATCATATCATCAATGATTTCGATCAAGGGTAAACCCGCTTGAAATCCGGTTGCCATATGAATTGTAAAAACCAGAGTATCCTGAGCACTGCCTCGAAATCTTTCAAAAAAATTGGAGGTGACTGTTTGTTCATGAGCGACCAAAAGAAACAATCCCCGCTCATTGAGGATTTTCTCCAAATGTCGAATCTCATTGGCTACTAATGAACCTTTGACCTTATCGCCAATATCATTAACAGCCTGATAGTCATAAACGGGCATAATTTTTCCTATTTATAATACCGTAACTAAGGTTTGTCCTGGTATGTACTTTGCTGAAGTGCCAAAATGCCTCAAATTTGTCATGCTGAGCGTAGTCGAAGCATCTTTGTGAAACCCTTCGACTCCGCTCAGGGGGACGGCATTTATTAGGCCAAGATAAACCTAAATCACAGGGTTATAGTGTGTCCTAGTTTCATTTCGTGGCTAAATAATAAATATCTAAATCGCACGATGCCACAGCCCTGATTTTTCCAAATCGGCTATTGAAATCTGTCCCAGCGAACATTTAATCAGTGCATCTTTACTGAGGTTATTCATTCCATTCACAACCGCGGCTTTTTCGATTGCCGTGCTATCCGCTCCGTCTAATGCCAATTTTCGAATGGTATCATCGACCACCAATAACTCCGTAATGGCAATACGTCCTTTGCTGCCTGTCCCATTACACGATTCGCATCCCCTTCCCTTACGAAAACTGGCTTCTTCTGGAGTTTTTCCCAATTCTTCCAAAATTTGATAATGAACATCGGTTAATTGTGTTTCAGCCTGTGCGCACTCGTGGCAAACCTGTCGCACCAAACGCTGCGCCAAAATTGCCAACAGTGCTGAAACGATCAGAAATGATTCCACTCCCATATCATTCAAGCGAGCAAAGGCCCCTGCGGCTTCATTGGTATGCAACGTACTCAAAACAAGGTGCCCCGTCAGTGCAGCTTGCACAGCAATACCCGCTGTTTCCCCATCTCGCATTTCACCAACCAGGATAATGTCAGGATCTTGACGCAACAAGGCACGCAGTCCACCAGCAAACGTCAGTCCTGCTTTCTCATTGATTTGGGATTGGCAAATCAATGGCAATGTGTACTCAACAGGGTCTTCTAACGTGGCAATGTTTTTTTCAATAGAATTCAGATACATCAATGAGGAGTAAAGAGTTGTTGTTTTGCCAGAACCCGTTGGCCCTGTAACCAGAATCACACCATAAGGTTTCCTGAGTACATTTTGGTAAATGGACAATACACTGGGCAAAAACCCCAGTTTGTCCATTTCTACCTGCAGGCCACTCTTATCTAAAACGCGCATCACCAGCTTTTCTCCATCGACGACAGGAAGGCTGGAAAAACGTAACGTGATGGCTTTGGAACCATACTCAAAATTCAATTGACCATCCTGGGGAGTGCGGCTGATGGAGATATCCAGATTTGTCATGATTTTTAAACGAGTGGTGATAGCGGACTGAAGTGTTTTGGGTAAAACCGGCCCAGGCTGGAGCATGCCATCAATGCGGTATCGTGTTCGTACAATGGTATCGGTTGGTTCAATGTGGATATCTGTGGCTTTTTTACGAACGGCATAAGCCAGTAAATACTCCACCAATGCCGCAACGCCTCCGGTATCGCTCGGATCTTTCTGCTTTCCCAGTGCTTTTTCTGCAGAGGCAATCAATCCTTCTAAGATCTGTTTTTCCTTGCCCTCACTGTTTTTCGCATAACAATGATCCAAGGCCACTAAAATATCCGTCTCTGTGGATTGAACCACATCCAGGTACCGTCCTGTGATATATTGCAGTTCATCAATGGTGTGAATATCGCTGCTATTGCGCATTGCGACCATCAACGTTGTCTGACTGGCAAGAATTGGAACCACTAATTTTTCTCGCGCAAAATTTTCTGGAATCAATTTCACCGCTTCTGGGTCAAAATGAGTGGTTTTGATGTCCACAAATGTTCCATCAGTCTGATCGGCCAACGCCGACGACAAATCGGTATCTTTGATAAATCCCTGTTGCACCAGAATCGCCCCCAACAATCTGCCAGTTCGCTGCTGCTCTTGTAACGCAATCTCCAGTTTTTCGAAGGAAACGTATTTTTTTTCTACCAGAATTTCACCTAACCGTGCCATGTGCTTTCCTCTATCATTTACTGCATCCTTTTTCCAATATCCGCTCCCAACATCGTGGCAGCGATAGTCGTATCCAACGTTAAATCTTTACCTGCCGACAATACCCACACCTGTGTATCGGTACTCTCATAAAACCCCTGCACACCAATTAAATACTTTTGCCCCCAGGGATCGGCAAACTGGGCTTTTTCTTCCAAATAAGGTCCATTCCACTGAATCAAATCGGTTGGACTGAAATCAATATTGCCAGCACTGTCCTGATAATTTTTTGTGGTGGGGTCTTCTATCAAGTAGTTGCGTAAATTGGTAAAATCAGGTGCTGTCCATTTTCCTGCTGGGTCATCTCCATCACTTTCTAAAAAATCGAGTTTGGTTCCTGATGCTGCTGTGTATACGGGATATCGTTTGGTGTCTTCACGAAAATTTTGCATGGCGGCGATCAGGGTTTCTATTTCCGACTGAGCTTTGGCAAACTTGGCATTTTCCAAATAACTCCCGGCCAGTGGGAGAATAGCGGATACCAACAAGCTCAAAACGGTCATAGCAACGATGATTTCGAGCAAAGAGAATCCTGGCCAGGTATTCTTTTGTTTCATATTTCCTTTCATTGATCAAACACCCCTGGAAATCTTTTCTGCAAAGAAAACTTTTTCTCTTCCAACAAGGCTACTCCATTTTCTTCATCTAAAAGCGTTGGAGTGATAAAAATCACGAGTTCCTTTTTTTGTTTCACATCCACACGGCTTTGAAAGAGAGCTCCCACCACAGGCACTGAACCCAGCAAAGGAACTTCTGTTTTTTCTTTGGTATTGGCCTCTTCCATCAGTCCTCCCATAATCACGCTCTCTCCACTGCGCGCTTTCAAAATGGCATTGACCTCCCGGACATTGACCACTGGCTCCACACCAATCCGTTGTCCCAGGTCATCAGTAATATTTTCAAATCTTTCGAGTTTTGTAATGACTGGGTGCACGTCCATAATGATCATGCCGTTGCTGGAAATATGGGGAGTGACACGAAGCGACAATCCATCCGTTACCTTTTTAATTTCAGCTTCGGTTGTTTTGGTCGTGGTACTTTCGGTTCCCACCCCACTGGTTTGCAATTCTGTTTTAACCACAAAAGCGACTTTTTCCTGGGCTACTTTGATCAAGGCCGGTTGGTTGTTTAAAGTTGAAATACTGGGACTGGACAAGACCTGAACATTTCCCTGTTTTTTCAATGCTTCCAACACCGCATTCGTTTTCTCAGCAGCAAACGTGGCAAAGACGCCACCAGGCGTTCCTGGTTCCAGATGAAAACCACCAACTGCCGAAACACTGACATCACTCCCAAAAAGGCGGTCGGGGAACACATCACTCATCCGCTTCCAATCGATACCAAACCGGTTTTCATCATTCAATGTGACTTCCACAATTTTAGCTTCGATGCGGACCTGTCTCTGACTGGCCGACCCCACTAAATCCAAAAATTGCTCAATCTGATGTAATACTTTTGGAGTCGCTTTCACCAAAACAACACCACTCCCCTGGTTGATGAGCAATTCTGGTTTCTGTTTGTCCTTCTTCGGAAGCTCGCTTTGATCGACCAGTACCTGGAGTTGGGCTTCCAATTTAGTCCAAAAATCAAATTCATTGGTACTAGAAATGCTTCCACTGGAACTTGCTTTTTCATTGCTGCCACTGATGGAAATCGTGCCATTGGTGCTGCGTTTTGAGGCTAAATAATTCACCATAAAAATACGGGTTTTTAACTTACGGGTGGAGATACGCAATACATTCCCATCTCGGATATAATCCAAATTGAGCGGATCTAAGACATAAAACAGCAATTGTTCCAGACTCACCTGTTTCAAATCGACGGTCACCTGCCCCTCCACATCACTATCAATAACCAGACTCAAATCACTAGCATCGATGAATACCTTCAAGACTGAACGAATATCCATATCCTTGACCGAGAGAGAAAACGATTTAGGCTTTGCCTGTTTTTCTTCAATCTGAGGTAAGACAATTTCAGGCAATGTTGAGATTGGTTGAATACTTCTCGTTGCACGTGGAGTGGTTTCCAGAGGAGTCATTGGCACCTTGGTACTCACGGAACTACAACTCACTAAAAGAATCGATACTGCTACAACAATCCATTTGTTTGTCCATTGCATCCTTGCCAATTTCTGCTTTTTCATGGGATATTCTCAAAATTAAATTGTTGTATAATTACTATTACTCAGCCACTAAGAACCTGTTTGAAAAACCTGATTTTGCTGCAAAACCGTCTCATTAGCGTCTGTTTTGAGAAAATTTTCGTTAAATAGACCGACTATTCGCCTTAAATTTTCTCAAAAATCCACTCAATGAGGTCGATTTTTCGCGACAAACCAT
>JANQHV010000120.1 GCA_028282505.1 SAR324 cluster bacterium
CGTCTCATTGGCGTCTATTTTGAGAAAATTTTCGTTAAATAGGCCAGCTATTCGCCTTAAATTTTCTCAAAAATCCGCTCAACGAGATCGATTTTTCGCAACGAACCATCTTTTCCAAACAGGTTCTAAGAAGCTAACTATTTAATGGAGAATAATCCAAAGAAATTTCCTGATGTTCCAGCATGCGTAAAAATGGATTAGTGTCCTATCGGCTTGACAGTCAATACAGGACATGGAGCGGTTCGCACTACTTTTTCAGCAATACTGCCAATCACCACATGAGTCACTCCAGTACGTCCGTGAGTTCCCATAATGATCATGTCGATTTCATTTGTTTTGGCATACTCTATAATTTCGGTGACAGGATATCCACGCAAAATAACAGTCTCGACTGATGAAGAATCAGAATCTTCCGGTATGATGTCTGTTAAAGTCGCTCGGGCTTGATCCATTATCCTCTTTTCAACAATCGCATTTAAATTTTCTGGATAACTGGCAGGGCCCATAAAATCTAAGTGCTGGTCATCGACCACCATCAACAGAGTAATTGATGCATTAAAAGAAGCTGCCAATTCTACTGCATACTTCATGGCTCTTTTGGAAGTTTCTGATCCATCGGTGGGCACAAGAATTCTTTTTAATTGTAACATGATCTTCCTCTATTAAAATTTGAAATGATACAAAACCAACTTCTTCAAATATGCCGTTTTAACCCTTGCCTGCCTTCTTGTCAAGAGAGAGTAAATCGGTTACATTATGAGTCAGGTGCTTTAGAACCTGTTTGAAAAACCTGATTCTGCTGCAAAACCGCCTCATTGGCGTCTATTTTGAGAAAATTTTCGTTAAATAGTTGACTATTCGCCTTAAATTTTCTCAAAAATCCGCTCAACGAAATCGATTTTTCGCCACGAACCATCTTTTCCAAACAGGTTCTTAGTCTAAAATTAGTTTGTAGTTTTTTGCAGAATTAATCAAACTGGTATTGAAAATACTATAGTAACATGACTGAGGTATGTCTAAACGTCTTGCGAAGGGCCGTACCCTCTGAATCATAATCTTGTTCGTAATCTTACTCCACAACCACGATTACGAGTGGGATGGTGAACCATTACGGTTGTGAAATTTTTCAAATAAAGCAAAGATAATACCAGGACAAACCAAAATCACCATTGTAAATTTTTCAGTAATTTTATCCGTCCAGCAATTGACTTCCCGCATCGTCTTTGGACCAGTTGTCGTGATACTGTTTTGTTGTGTCTTGCCACTGAGACTCTGAACTCCCAAAACAGTCTTACATGCAAACAACACCAACAACCTTCTATTTCCAAGGACACCTTGAGCGATAATATAACACAGTTCCAAGAAATATTTCAACAAGCTGCCGTCGGGATGATGATCCTGAATTTAAATACGAAGAACCTTTGGAAAACCAACACCACTATGGAAAAGATGTTGGGTTACACCGCTGTTGAGTTTTCCAGTATGACCCTATCTGAAATCACACATCCTGATGATGTCGAAAAAGATGAGGATCTTTTCCAGCAAGTGCTTCATGGAAACCTCAATCATTATCACCAGGAAAAACGGTATATTCGGAAAAATGGAGAAATCTTCTGGGGCAAGCTAACCTTTCATTTGATTTTGTATGAAAACCAGCGTTGGGGATTTGGCATCATCGAAGATATCAATCTACAAAAGCAAGCAGAACAGACATTGTGGATCAAAAACCAGGCAATTGAATCATCCATCAATGCCATTGCCATGGCCAACCTGGAAGGGGTGTTAACTTATGTCAACCCTTCTTTTCTGAAAATGTGGGGATATCAAACAAAAGAAGAAGTCCTCAACAAACCAACTATTTCCTTTTGGGAAAAAGAAGAAAATGCCATAGCCGTCGTGCAATCCTTGCAGGATCAAGGGCATTGGATTGGGGAGCTGGTCGCAGTGAAAAAAGATAGCACTACTTTCCTTGTAGAACTCTCTGCCACCATAGTAACGGATGAAGAAGGGGTTCCCGTCCAGATGCTGGCCTCTTTTGTTGACATCACAAAAAGAAAAGAAGCCGAAGAAGATCGTCAACATCTGGAAACGCGTCTCCGGCACGCACAAAAAATGGAAGCCATTGGGACACTTTCAGGCGGCATTGCCCACGATTTCAACAACCTATTGTTTGGTATACTGGGATATGCTGAAATGATGCGGGAAGAGCTTCCCTCAGACCACCCACTGCAACGCTATGCTCAATCTTTGATCACGGCAGGAAAAAGAGCAAAAGATTTAGTGCGGCAAATCCTCACTTTCAGTCGTCAAGACGAACAGGAATTTTCCAAAATGCAAGTGATTCCTATCATCAAGGAAGTTCTCAAAATGATGCGCTCTACCTTGCCCTCGACCGTCGATATACAACAGGATCTCATCGGCCACAGCAAATCAATTTGGGGTAGTCCCATTCAAATTCATCAAATCATTGTCAATTTGTGTACCAATGCCGAACAAGCCATGCGACAAACCGGAGGGACTTTAAAAATCAGTGTCCAGGAAACGGAATTGAATCAACAAGAGGCAACTTTATTGCACCTAACACCAGGACCATTTCTCAAATTAACCGTTGAAGACACCGGACCTGGAATGAATGCTGAAATCCAGGAACGTATCTTCGATCCTTTCTTTACCACCAAACCTGTTGGAGAAGGAACAGGGCTCGGCTTAGCTGTGGTACATGGAATTGTCCTGAAGCACCAAGGAGCCATCACTGTGCAAAGCGAACCAGGAAAAGGTGCAGTATTTCATATATTTCTGCCTACCATTGAAGGTAAAAGTGATGAACAAAAAACCTCAACGGTTGAGATTTCTCAAGGTAGAGGGTGCATTTTAGTAGTCGATGATGAGATTTTCATTTTGGAAATGATCAAAAAGATGCTCAGTCGTCTGGGTTATCAAGTCACCACAATACAAAACAGCCCAGAAGCATTAGAAGAATTTTATGTCAATCCCAAGCAGTTTGATTTGATCATCACTGATCAAACCATGCCAAAATTGACAGGATATCAGTTAGCTAGAGAAATATTGTCGATTTCACCAGAGATCCCCATCATCTTAATGACAGGTTTCAGCCATCAAGTCAGTCTGGAAGAAGCACAAAAGCTGGGTATTCGTGAATTTATCTCGAAACCTGTTGAAAAAGAAACCCTGACGATTTTAGTGCATGATTTATTAGAAGAGAAAGTCAAAAACGATCTTTCATGAATGTGGCAAATCGTTGATCGGTTTGTTGGATATGATTGACCAGCCAATCCACCAAATATGTTTGGATGGTTTGTACGAGGATATCGGTATCTCCTCCTTGGTCACACTGGTACTTGATATCGTTGAGTGATTTGATAAACGTGGCATGTTCTGACTGGTGCAGGTCATATTGTGGATAATTTGTAGTAATCATATATTCTTCCTCCGCATCAAAATGGAGGAAGACATAATCTTCCAGGAAAGCGATAACCTCTTGCAATTCATTTTCTTTTTGCTGGTGCTGGACCACTTCCATGAATTTATCAATACGAGCAAACAATTCCTGGTGTTGTTCATCAATGAGAATCACACCAGTGGCCAAATCTTCGGTCCATTCAATTTTTTCTGTTTTCATGATGGTATTTTGTAGCTAAACGGATTGATTGATCTATGGCAAAAACGATCATTTTTTCGCAGTATCCTACACCATCCTGACAAGAGACAGAAGTATTTTTTACAGTTCTTCGATCGTATCAATTGCCCAATCCACTCGTTCCCGTACTTCCACATCCGGATCATTCTGCATTTGACGCAATGGAGCGATTGCCTGAGGATCAGCTATAGTGCCCAGAGCCCAGGCTGTGTTTTCACGCACACGAGGACTGGTATCATCTAAAACTTTGATAAGGGGCTCGACCGCTCGTGGATCGCCAATCGATCCCAAAGCCCAGGCTGCATTTTCACGAACCTCTTCATATTCACTGGAAAGCTCCTGAATCAAAGGTTCCACCGCCAATGGATCGCCAATCGATCCCAAAGCCCAGGCCAGTACCCCGAGCACTTCTGATTCTTTGTGGTGAAGCGCACGGATCAAGTAAGGAACTGCCGCATTTCCCATTTCTCTCAGCGCCCAAACAATCATTTCCTGAGTACGGTTATTTTCACTTTTTAAGCGAAGCGCATGAACCAAAGGTTCGATTCCCTCTGTCTTTTTGATGACCCCTAAAGACCATGCGGCAAACTCTCCAACCCGATCATCCTCATCCCAGAGTGCTTTGATAAATGAGGCAATCAACTGATCTCCCCATTTATATATTTGCTCTGATAAAAAGCGATAGTCGTCTTCAACACGACTTGCTTTCTCTCGAATAGAGGCCAGTGCACGTCTTGTTAATTTCTGGGTTTCGAGGTCAGAATCCTCCAGCAGCTGAATCAACGGATTGACGGCAACCACCTCAGCCAGGGCTCCTAATGCCTGAATGGCTAATTGACGCACTTCCTCATTTTCATGGCCAAGTGCTTCAATAAATGGTGCGACTCGGGAAAGATCTATTTTTTTATTCACAGCCATAACTCACTATTCGTCCTCTTTGTCAATCAACAATTTTGCTTCCAAAATTCCTTTTTTCACAATAAAGAAAAAAACAAGCCCCATTGTGAGTAAGGATGCCATGATCAGAAAAACAATTTCAATGATCAAACGGATCGATTCCGCTTCTTTTACGGAAAGATCAAAAATAATTTCTGATGCGCCGAGTACTTGGCCAATACCAATTTCTTTACCACTGATGGATTCATGACATTCTTGACAGCGGACATCAGCAATGAACGGGGAAACATAACGAAACGTGGTTCGGTCCATCCAATCGTCTCGGCTTTTTCCTGTTTGTAAAACCTGTTTGATCAAATCATCTGTTGCCTGCTCATCTTCTTTGATGCCATGCTGTTTTTCCACATGACTGCTGCGAATCATACGGAATTGGAAATCATATTTTTTTTGAAATGCGGCAATCAGTCCTCTGATTTTTTCTGAATCGCCTGTGGAAATCATGGTAGAGAGCAGCCCAACTCGGATCAACTCTGATACATCACGTGCCTTTGTACGGGCTTCCTGGACATCCCTCAGGTACAGTCGGTAAGGTAACAAAATAGAGGAGAGCAATATGAAAAGCAATGTGACTGCGGCAAAAATAAAAAACAACCGCTTTTGCACAGAACGATTGAACTCTTGGCTTTTTGGAAGGTAACGGTTATCTGGAATCATAATGGTTTATTTAAATCAATTTATCCAAATAGCGAATATTATACTTGAGAGCCCCGTCTTCACAGGCATCAATGCATAATCCGCAGCGAGTACACTCCCCAGAAACGACATATTCGGCCTTACCTTTATTGACAGTTTCTTGCAGTACAAAGGGAACCATACATACTCTTTGACATTTTTTGCAATTGGAACACTTGTTGATATTCCATTTGATCTTAAAGGGAGAAACCCATCCAATCAGGTTATAGGACACCCCCACCGGACAGAAGTATCGGCACCACGCACGCCGACTATACAGCACTTCAAATGCCAATAAAAAGACGACCCACAACAGAATGATCCCTGGCCCATAGACAAACAACCGGCTCAACATGGATACAGGATTGATGACCTCAAAGGCCGTGTATCCTGTGACCAAAGACAATATCAAAAATATAGCGTAAAAGTAATATTTAATGTTCCGATCAAATACATGATTTTTTTTGATAATTTTCTTTTTGATGAGAGACTTATGGAGCATCTCCCCAAATTCTGCCAAAAGGTGGTAAGGACAGACCCAGGAACAAAAAAATCGTCCACCCAAAATAATGTAAATGATGACGACAGTGACCATGCCAATGACTAAATTGACCTTCACCAATTGACTGGCCAGCATGATCTGGAAGGACGCAAAAGGATCAGCCATGTGAAATCCAAGTAGACGGGAGGCACTCAAACTGCCTTCTAAGATTTGGATATCAAAATAGAAAGAGGCAAAAAATAGGAAATTGATGAAAATCAAAAATCCCCAGCGAATGAAACGCCACTTATTAGGAGCGTTATTTTCGCGTATAGAAACATCTCGCAACCCTGGCCCTTTTCGCTTTCGTAGTGATTTAGCCAAAGAGGGTTGGACTGCTGAAAGATTTGCCACAGGAGTTCCCTGAACCTTGCTCATGCTGTTTCCTCCTTCCATTTCAATCTTGGCACAATTGTGATGGAAGGTTCTGGAGTCGGACATTCCATTTCACAAACACCACAACCCACACAGGTTTTTTGTACGACGGGAATGACGTATTCCTTGCCAGATTGGGCATCTTTCCTGGTTTCAAACACAATGGGATTTTCCTCTTTAATGGGGCAGGTCTCCAGACAAATTTTGCATGCCTCTGCGGCTTGCTGGGTGCCCGTTGTAAAATCAACCAGCCAGGAAATATGCTCTTTGTCCAGCTTTGCCAGAACCTGCGAAATGGTCTGGACGGAGATCTCTTCCAGTTGCCATTTCTGTTTCCACTGCTCCAGTTCATCAGAAGTTAACTTGTTGATCAATCGGGTCAGTATGGTGGATAATTTTTCTGGTTCCATCGACTGCTTGGAATCTCGCAAATTTTCTAATTCATAGACCAGATCATCTTTCCCTTTAATTGACAAACAGGTTTCTGGTTTGCTGATAACGGCCAGTCCCATTTCAGCTTCAGACCCCTCAGAAATATCATGATTCAACGATCCCGTTGGGCAGGCCAACACACAAGGCAAACCCTTACAGAGGATACAGGCTCCTTCCCTGGGCACGATATAAGGTGTTCCTAAACCAAACCCCTGATCAATTTTAGCCAGCATGATGATTTGAGGCGGACACACTTGCAAACACTGTCCGCATTTGATGCAAGATGCTAAAAATAGGTCTTCTTCTAAAGCACCTGGCGGACGCAATAGTAATTCTTCACTTCTCAAGGCAGGAACACTGGCGGCTCCGTAAGCAATCGCCCCTCCAATCATAACCAGGGTGGAGCCTTTGAAAAAATTCCTGCGTGTTAATTTTCCTTTTTCCACTTTTTGATTTGCCATCTTTCCTCCTGTGCCCAACGCCTATTTAGCTGTCATACTTGTCCATTTGGGCAGTTGCTCATGATGAGACTCATTTTTAGGAACTTGGTGTCCTCCTCCAAGGTGTTGTTGACTATGGTGGTGTCTCAAGGTTTGGTTGTTTTCAATGCGATGCTGAACAGTGCGAAAGTCCATTGGGTTGTCCATTGATTCCAGGGTGGCCGTGAACCCATAACCCATCGGGGTATTTGGATTTCCAAAGCTCCAGTTGGCTTTCTCCGCATCAATCCAACGCATTGTGTTGGCATCGCTGACCCAAATGCGAGCCTGGTGTTTCCAGGGTTTTTCTTTCAGCCAATTGACAGCACATCCGATGTCATTGAAAACAAATCCGACTCCGTTTTGGTCAATGATTTGAGCAGCATAACGATGGTCGCTGATTCCCATTCCACACTCCTGACAAATATCACGATCCCACGTGATTTCTACTGGCATCTGTTCTATATTTTGTTTTTTACAGGCAAGAGCCAGGAGCAACACAATCAATAGCAGTATCAATTTGCAGACTCGTGTCATCCTTCTGTCCTATTTCTTCAAAATTAAAAAAATAATTATGCACCTTCTACAAGTTTTTGAAAATATTGAACACTTTGTGAAATATCCCACTGACGGGCACCACGAATTCTGCCTACAAATCGTCCTTGCCGGTCAATGATAAAACTGGTGGGAAACTGCGAAACTCCATATTTTTTATAAGTGCTCCCTTTCAAGTCCAATCCAAATTGCAGAAAAGCAAAATCATGTTTTTGTAAAAACCGATCCACACGACTGTGTGGCTCGCGCACATTGACCGCAAGCACAACAAAATTGCGAGACTTTAATTTTTCTGCCAATCGATTCAAAGCAGGTAGTTCTTCCACACAGGGAACACACCAGGTGGCCCAAAAGTTGAGCAATACCACCTGACCTTTCAATTGACTCAAGAACCATCTTTGTCCATCCATTCCCAACACATCCCATTCCAGTGCTGGTATTGATTGATCGGGCAAGTCAATTTGAAAAGGAGGTAACAGCTCCGCTGTGTGTTGGGCAACGACTGGTGTTTGCATTAACAACAGAAAGGCTCCCGTCAATAAACACAGCACCTTGTGTTTCACACCAAATCTCCTCTTTTAAAAATAAAATAACCCAGCCAGGAAAAAATCCAACCCAATCCCAAAGGATATAAAATCGAAAAGGCCAAAAATCCATTTTGTCCGAGGGCATCCAAAATCACATAAGAAGCCGGTCCAATCGCAGACAAATCCGGATCAAACAAAAGAATGGCTCCTGTGCGGAAGGTTTGTAGTGGATTCAACAACGAAATGCCAATGATAATTTTTTCCTGAAACTGATTCTGCAATAAAACACCAATCATGACAATGTCAATGAAGATCAGCAAAACCAACCATATCAAAAATGCCAGTCCCAATGCCCATTCTTGTTTGCGCACCAAAGACGAAATGAGCATCCCGATTCCCAAAAAACACCAGGTCAGGGTGCCCAACAGTAAAATATAATATCCCACTGAATGCCAGGGAATGTTCAATGTTTGTATTCCTCCCCAAACCAAGGCTCCCAGCAGGGCCAGAAATACGGGCAGAAAAACCACTAAAAATTTTGCCAGTAATTTTCCCCAAAAATAAGCACCGAGTGAAATAGGCATGGAAAGGAAATATTCGAGGACATTGGATTCCCGATCTCCCACCACAGCACGTACGGTTGTGATCAAAATAAAGATGGGTAATATGGCAACACAGAGTTGAATATAAGTCACCAACAAGCGACTCAAACCGGTAAACCCCAACACCTGGGATTCTGTAATGCCCAATGCAAAGAGCAGCACAATGGCACCACCAAAAATGAGGCTATAGAGGAAAAACCACTTTGCCCTGACAGACTCTCGGATATCCGCCAGGCTCACCGCATACAGAATGTTGAAGGATTCTTTCATATCTAATCTTAAATCTTACTCTTAATCCTAATCTTACTCTTAATCCTAATCTTCCTGATCTCCATAAAGAGGAGTCGATTCATAAACTCGGTCAGGCGAATTACTTTTGATCAGCCCCACTAACATAGAAACAATCCCAACCAAAATTTCTTTACCAGGAAATATTTGACTTTCTTCAAACAAAGATTTTGCTACCAAAATATCCAGAGCCGCAGCACATTCTAATGCTGATCCACGAGCTATATCAAAAAACTTACAACGATCTCGTGCTGTAAACTTTCCATTACCTTCCGCAATATTTAATGGGATCGAACTGGAAGCTCGGTCAAGTTGTTGATAGATAGCGTCTGTTTTGGGTATTTTTTCCAGAACTTCTTGAATCCACACAACAAATTGAACAGGGGTTTGATAGACATGTAATTTTTCATGATCAAAACTTCTAGCCATAATATTGCCGCTAATCAGAAATAAGTATTCAAACTCTTGTTGTGACAGTCTCACTCTTACATCTTAATCTTAAATCTTTCGGAGTTTGGGGATTAAGATTAAGAACAAGATTAAGATTAAGAGTTTGTGCACTTTATTATGAATACTTGTAATATTGAGCAAGGTTAAGAAATATGATTAAGAAAAAAATCACGTAATATTCAATTCACGAATATGATTGGCAAAGTGTGAGATGGCATTGAGGAAACGCAAGCGATCCACATCCACAATTTGTCCTTCATAACACAAGTCTTCTGAATTTTCTTGAAAATCCCAATCATCCAGCATCTTTTTAATCGGATCGGTCATATCAATCACCTTCACTTTACAGGATAAAAGTTTTCCTGAAAGCGAATGCTTTCCTGTGCGCTCATCTAAGACAATTTTGCCATAATCCATTTCGATAATGCGATTGATGAGCGAAAGTAGCTCATCCACCCGATGGCTACTCAAAATCATGGTGGTCTGTTGATGGATTTTGGAAAGTCTCAGGAAAAATGCCTTTCGCCCTGCTGGATCGAGGTTGGCAGCGGGCTCATCCATGATCAACACTGTTGGATTCTTCGCCAATGCCATCGCAATCAATAGTTTTTGCTTCATTCCGCCAGACAGTTTTAAAAAAGGCTTTCTTTTGTGAGCATTTACCTCGAATCCCAAATCTTCAGCAACCTGAATAATTTGTTGAACCTCCGAATTTTTATTCAATTTTGCAGAAAACTTGATCAGTTCCTGGACACTCATTTGAATGGGAGGTGGATGTTGGGGAACAAAACCAATGTGCTGCAATACCTCAACTCGGTCTTTACGAGGTTGCCGACCAGCAACTGAAATGTTTCCCTCACAATTATACTGCCCCAGAATGCTGCGAATCATGGTGGTTTTGCCTGCACCATTTTGGCCAATCAAAGCGATTCGATCTCCTGGAATAATTTCGAGATGGACATGGTCCAACACCACCTGTCTGGTGAATTTTTTGGAGATATCCTCAAGATTGATAATTGGATCTGTCATATTGGGTCCACCTGCTGATTATTCCTCATAATCTTCATCTTCATCCTCATAATCTTCATCTTCATCATATTCAGGAATCTCAAAATGTATATTCTCCTCAGCCAACCGCAATGGAGAATTCATCACAAAAACAGGACTTTCGTCTTTTAGAATCAGACGAGGTTCACTCAAAGGAAGCAACCTGGCCAGCATATTAACAGCACTGATGATGGGGGAACCAAAATAAAACCGAACCCAGGGACGATCCATCCAAATTTGGTCCAAATACATGTAATTGACATGAGCCGAGTCTCCATAACCATCCTGGTCCCGGTCAAATCCTTCGTAGCTGCTCCAATAGTTCCCTTGCCACAGATTATCAACCGCTGTTCCATTGGCATGGACAGAGACTTCTGCCAAGTTGTCAATCATTGCATTGCCCTTGAAAATATTGCGTTTCAATGTGCTATGCAACACGATCCCTTCTACATTATAACCAATCTGATTGCCCTGGATCAGGTTATATGTTCCGGGATCGAATGGAGACTGGTCCAGATAAAGCCCCGTAGCACAATAGACAACGGTGTTGTAGCGGATGGTCATATTATCCACCTCTTTCATCCCTATTCCCATGCCCAGGCTCCCCAGAGAATAGCGGATTTCATTGTGTTCCAGCACGGAATCTTTTGAATACATCAGGAAAATGCCAACCGCATTATTCCGATACTGGTTGTGACGGACATCATTTTTTCCTGTGTACATAAAGTGCAGGGAGTATCGATTATTCCATCCTTTATTGTGCTCAATCAAATTATCATTGGAATACCAGACTACCATATCCCTGGAATCATGGATGCTGTTTTCTCGAAATAAGTTACGATGACTGGCCCAAACACGGATACCATCACCTCTCAACCCCAGCTCTCTGTCTTTCGAAGAAATATCATTGCCAATGATTTCATTGTCATGAGCCTCTTTCATGTCGATCCCAAAGAGAGCATTGTAAATAGTATTATGATGGATTTTGTTGTTCGAAGACAGCATTTTAATGCCTGCATGCACTTGATCGTGACTATCTCCAGAGTTGGTAATCCTTAAATTTTTGATAGTCACTCCATCTGCCTCAATCGTAATAACAGAATCCTGTCCACCACCATCGAGGGTTACTGTCCCTTTGCCATCGAGAATCAAGGGTTTCTTGATCACAACTGGCCCCTGGTAAACACCCGGCTGCAAAGGTACGATTTTTCCAGCAGGGGTTTGATCAATCAGATCCTGCAATAGAGGAAATTGGCTAGAAGATGATGTTTTTACCTGGGATGGCAGGGGAGGTTCCGCTGCATGGACTGATTGGAACAAAAGAAGTATGCAAGATAACCCAGTCAGCAGAAGCAGCATGGTCCCTGAGCAATACCGAATGAACCGCATATTTACCAATCATAGCAGGGGTTATGAGCCAGGGAGACGACCAAAGAGGGTAATAACGAAATCACCCTCTAAAGAAAGACACCATTTAAGCTGCACCTTCCCTGAGTGCCCGTCTTTTGATTAAAATGGAAAGCCCCAAAGTGAGGAATACAGCCAAGAGGACATAGAATCCAACCGCAGGATAGGAATGTGTTGAGAATTGGGCAACTTTCCCATCCCCAAGAACAGTAGGCATGAAGGGTTTGATCTTGAATGAGCCATAATCATGTAAATTATGTCCAAACCAGTATAGCCAGTAGCTGTAGAATCCCAAATAATACCAGGGCATCAAGGCAGGAACGAGACCCAGTATCCACCATCCTGGTCCATTGTAAAAAAGGAAAACGATGATCATCAGGAAAAACATAAGATAAATGAAGGGAACCAGTTTTCTAACATTAAAGGCCCCCACATCCATTGGATCCATACCGATATAATGGTTAATCACATTCATTTCCACCGTCTTTCCCCTGAAATCCGTCAGAGTGAAAAAGACCGGAATGCCTTCGGGATACGCATCTTTCGGATATTGAGGAGCTTCCAAAGACACTCGCCAGATAGGCATGGTCTGATAGCCAATCAAATACCCCCAGGGCCCCTCTGGAAAGTATTCATAAAGAATCTCTCCCAGGTGTTCTACTAATTCCGGTGGAACTTCACGCTCTTCCACATCTTCCTCATCAATCAAAAACGTGAAAGGCTGAAATGATAAGTTATCCTCGTCGAACTCAACTTCTCCGGTAACCGGATCGTGAAACTCCCAAAAAGAGCCTCCCAAATACGTGAATAATAACAATAACAGAGCAATCACTGCTAAAACTCTGCTAATCATCAATCTCTCCTGAGATTCTTTGGTTTGCACAACTCTACCTTTCTGTTCCAATACTATTTATTGGGGTCCCAATCACCGGGTTTCATGGTTTGCCGGGAAGCAAAGTCCATCACGGCTTTGATATCACGATCTGTAAAATTTTTGACCTGCTCCACCATGTCAGGATTGGCATTGCGCCGCTTTCCTTCTTTGATCCAGCGAAATTGTCTCACTAAGTAGTGATAGTTTTGTCCAGCAATCACAGGGTAGTAGTTTTTAAAACTTCCCTGCCCACGATCTCCATGGCAACGTACACAATTCTCAGCATAGATTTTTGCCCCATGTTCCAAATCTGTGCCTTCTCCTTTGACATTATCAGGTGCCATTTTCAAAGTCTGGATATAAGCTGCCACATCGGCCAATGTTTGAGGGCCAGTTTTGCCATCATCAAACAAATCTTCAGTGGAAGCTTTCAAAGCTTCGATATTGGCAAAAGGATACATGGTTGGATTATCTCGGTTACCCGCTCGAATATCTGCAATTTGTTTGATCACTACCGTTGAGTGCTGTCCGGCCAATTGAGGAAAGTTGCCAGCAGGATCTCCATTTCCTCCAGGCTGATGGCAAATTTCACAAATTTCTTCGTAAATCACCTGGCCATCTTCAACATTTCCTTCAAGCTTCAAAGCTTTCAATGCCTCCCCAACCTTCGTTCCCCATTTGCCTCCAAACTCATCTGTGGAAGTCAATTGTGTGTTCTTCTCCTGGGCCATTGCACCAGAAGTAAGCAACAGAATAGTTAGTAATAACCCGATACTAATCCGTAATTTTTGAAAAAATCCGGTTCTCATAAGTCTCCCTGCAATGAAAATGTGATATAGAATACTATCTCACCTGTGACAAATATTTGGCAACTGCTCTCAGATCTTCATCTGATGCTGTTGAATCAATAAACGTTTTGATGCCCAACATGGCTGCTGATAATCCGTTGCTTCGTTTGCCAGAAAAAATATCTTGCATTTGATTGTACAAATACACTTCGTTCTGTCCGGCTAACTTAGGATAAGCTTCAAATCCCGGCATCGGGTCTCCCTTTCGATATTTATATTCTCCCGTTTTTTTGTCTTTTCGATCCCGTTTACGGACCATTCCTTTTCCTTCTGGGCCATGGCAACCAATACAGGTCAGCTTCACATACAGTGCTTTTCCATCGGGAGCATCCGCAGCAAAAGAAGGTGCTGCAACACTGATCATGGCCAATATCCCCAGCAAGGATGTTATCAGATAGGTTGATTTCTTCATATTTTTTCTCAACTGATTTTGTTAAATAAACAAAAAATAATTATGGCAGATTATGAGTTGACGTCAAATCAATTTGGCAGGAATATATGTTTGCAGTAAATATGAACCAAAAAGACGTTCAGATCAGGATTGAAACATCGCAAGCATTCCAGATACTGAACGTCCACTTTCAGCAAGGATGAATGGGTGTTTACTTTTTATTCACCATCCACCATTTTCTTGGCAAAAATTCCACGACTGGCCGTTTTGACCAAATATTGCCATGCCATTTCTTCACTCATCGCAGCTGTTGACCAGTCTCCCTGCTCAGCAGCTTTTTTTGCTTTGTCCCGCAGGGGATAATGCAACT
>JANQHV010000138.1 GCA_028282505.1 SAR324 cluster bacterium
GCCATCGCATTCCAACGGATGCAACTGCGGATTCGTCTCTCAATTTCGTTGTTTCCAGGATAAGGAGGCTGCTCATTCACCGGAATTGAATTAATGTAAGGAGTATTTGCGGAGTCAGTAAAACGCACACCTTTCTGATAGGCATGCTCTTGCAAAGCTTTGAGAAGAACTTTTGCCCGAACCGGGCCATCATGTTCCAACACATAATCCAATGATTCTAACCATTCCTGGGTTTCAATCTCTTCTTGTTCTTTTGAATATTCCTGATCCTGAGCCATGTTTTTCCCCTGAGAAAGTAAATTTTGATAGTAAAACTTTTGATAAATTTATCATGATAGATTCTTGCACGGATTCTTTTGTTAGTCCAGACAGTCTCCTTTTTTTCGTGCTAAATGGTAATTGGCACACTCTCCTAAATGACAAGCTTGTTTCCAATCCTGGCATGCCAATTGTTTTTTACCTAAACTGACCATATAAAGCAAACCTCGATGATTATAGGCATCTATTGCCGTTGGCATCATTCCAATGACTTTTGTATAATCCGTCAACGCTTGTTCATAATTTTTCAATTTGGCATAATTCAACCCACGAAAATAATAATGTTTTGCCATATCTGGTTGAAGCCGAATGGCCTCGTTGAAATCTTGGATACCTCGCTCAAACTCGCTCATGTGAGAATAAGCCAGTCCCCGATGATAATAAGTTTTTGCAGAATTTTGTTTCATTTGCAATGCTTTCGAATAACTGGCAATGGCTTCTTCATAACGTTTCAGTTGGAAAAAAGCAACCCCTTGATTGTGGTATATCTCGCTTTGATTTGGCTGCAGTTCCAAAGATTTTTGATAATCCTGAAGGGACTTTTCTGGTTGATTCAAAGCCAGCAAAGCCATACCACGGTGATGGTAGATATCTGCCCAGTTTGGTTTCCATCGAATGGCTTCATCATAGTCGTCCAAAGCTTGTTGATATTCTTTGAGGGCAAAATAAGTCAGTCCCCTGTTTTTATAAACCTCTGGAAATCGAGAACGAATGGCTAAGGCTTCATGATAGTCTTCGATGGCTTTTTCATACTGCCCCAAATAGTAATGTGACACTCCTCTGTTGTTGAGTGCATACGGTAAATTTTTCTGCAGTGCCAACGCCTGATTGGAATGTTCAAGAGCCAATTCATATTTGCCTGTATCCAGATATTCCCGGCCCAGCTCCTGATGGGCAATCCATGCATTGGGATTGCTACGAATGGTAGCTAACCAAAGTGATTGACCATTTTGATAAATTTGTGACTGGTTCCAGGTCAATGTTCCGAGAACCATAAAGAGGATCAACCAACCTGCTGTTGTCACCATTCGGAAACGTAAAACCGGAAAGTGGGTTTTTATATCAAGAAATCTACTCAAACAAAAAATTCCTGACACGATTAAGCAAAAAATAGAAATACTGGGCAGATGCACCCAATGGTCTGTCACTAATGAAAAACGAAACCACGAATTATTAAAAAAACCAAAAACGGGAAACAACATGACCCAATAGGTTCCTAGCCCTAAGAACAATCCCTTCCCCCATGCTTTATACTTCCAAAGTAAGATCCCCATCACCAGCAACAAACTCATGCCAGGCAGATACATGGAAATTTGAGCAGGATCGATATCCCAGCGAGGATACACAAAAAGCAAGGGGTAGGGAAAGAAAATCTTTCTTAAATAGAAAAAAGGAACATGTCCCGCATTGAGTAGACGCTCAAGGAAATCGAAGTCGTAGTCCATCTTGGCAGCTCCAAAAGAATGAAGCTCAAACCAAATTCTGACATATCCAATTCCTAAAGCTATCAGAAAAAATGGTAGCAATTGCAGGATAATTTTTCTCTGGATGGGCCGGTTGCACCACAAATGACAGAAAACAAAAATAACCGGAAGCATGATGGTAGAAGTTTTGCTCAGCAAGGCACACAAAAAACCTCCTAAAGTCAAGAAATACCAGTGCCAGTGTTTTTTGGTTAAAAATAAAAGGTAACCCCAGATGGTCAGCACATAGAATACTCCAGCCACCACATTTTTTCGTTCTGCAATCCAGGCAACCGATTGGACATGGGTGGGATGGAGCGCAAACAGCATACTGATGATCCACGCTCCAGGAACTGAAAATTGACGCAACATTAACCAGAGCAGCAAAGCAGTGATGATATGGAAAACAATATTGATCCGATGGCTCACACTGGGGGTTTGTCCCCATAATTGACTTTCCAACCAAAATGTTGATCGAGTGATCGGCAGGTAGGGCCAGACATCATTATTATCTAGCGGTCTGAACCAAATATTCACCCATCCATCTGCCGCAACCATGAGAGGATCATCGAAAAAGTACTCCCGATCATCCATGATAATCTGGGCATCTGTAGCAGGATAATATGCCCATAGAATGGCCACGATGAGGATGAAGAACTGGGATATGATCCTTGTAGACACAAATTTTACTTTGGCAAAAGAAATTATAATAATGGATACTCAATAATATTCACGCACTTTGGCGCATTGTACGACAAATAATATGAGAGCACAAACCACAAGTCTGCAAAATCGTCACTGAGGTGGAAAGAGCTTCGGAGAGGGAAAGAAGCTGCATGAGGTTTGATCATTGCTTCCTTCCCACGGAACATGTACAATCAATTTTTTGGACGCAAATAAAATCAGGATCAAGAGGACTTCCCTGACGCTCTTCCAGCGCTAAAATTCACTGTGATCTATTCGCAAACCCAATTTCTAGAAACATAGGGGAGGTCTGCAAGCGAGCTACGCAGGCTCCTAAAACCGTCAGAAGTCTTGATAGTATAGTTTGTAAAACAATGGTTGGTATATCAAATTTTTAATCGAGATTAAAAATGGAAAGAATTGTGGTCAATCCAAAAATTTTTGGAGGAAAACCTATTATACAAGGAACGAGAATTTCTGTGGAATTTATCCTTGAACTTCTCGCCTCTGAGGTGGCCGTAGACGAAATTATTCAGGATTATCCTCATTTGACCAAAGAGGATATCCATGCTTGTCTAAAATATGCGGCACAGTCTTGTAAAAATGAGATCTATCTTGAAATAGAGTCTGTGGCATGAAATTTAAGAATATCTGTTTGCTGACAGATGAGAACATATCTCCCAGAGTTGTACACTTTTTCAGGCAACAAGGTTTCGATGTACTTGATGTCAAAGAACAAGGTTGGTTTGGAATGGAAGATGAAAAGCTTTTAGAACGAGCATTTTCTGAAAAAAGATTTGTAGTTACTCATGATTCTGACTTTGGTACTTTAGCAATTAATGAAGGCAAATCTTGTTATGGAATTGTTTATTTGCGGTTGCAAAACCTCAATCCCAATTTTGTGATTCAAGTATGTAAAAATTTTTTGCAACTCGATCATGAATTCACGCCAGGAATAATTGTAGTGCTTGAAAATAGCCGGGTCAGAATTCGAGAGATTAAGTAAATCTTTTTAGATACCCATATGAGTGCCTATCATTTTGTTTAAATACCCCTCTATCAACGCAAAACCGAAACATCGATTCCCAGCAAATCCAATTATTCGATTTTGCTCCGACTTCTCACCTCGCTAGTCTTCAAATATAAAATTGGTTAGATGATTCATTTCTAGGTAAAATAAAATATCTAAGTACACGACAAAACCCTCGTAGCCCAAATGAAATCTGAAATTATATTATTTTATAACACGTTGATATCAATGTATTTTTTAAAAAATTTTACCAAAAGTTCAGGAGAACAATTTTTATTTGATCACTACAGCTCTTGGAAAAGGAGTCACATCTAGTTGACAGGCACAGGAAGATTTTCTTCATTTTGATGGATTTCTTGACCTCCGATCACTTTATGGATTTCTCGCATCATGTGATCTGCCGAATCTGCCAGATTTGCAGTAGAAGCCGTATTTTCCTCAACGGTTGACGAAATCTGATTCATCGCATCTTTAATCGTATTGGACGTGGCGGCCTGTTCTTCAGTTGCTGCCGAAATTTGTTCGACCATATCAGCGGTTTTCTCAACATGATGCACAATCTCTCCCAGTAAAGTTCCTGCCTTTTGAGAAAGCTCCATCCCTTCTTCGACCCGTGAACCACTTTCTTTGATGAGTTGTGTTATTTCATTGGTGGCATTCGCGCTTCGTTCTGCCAGTTTTCTGACCTCGTCAGCCACTACGGCAAATCCTTTCCCTTCTTCACCGGCACGTGCTGCTTCGATAGCGGCATTGAGAGCCAGCAGATTGGTTTGTTCAGCTATTTCAGAAATCACTTCAATTATTTCTGTCATTTTGTTAGCTGAGTCACTGATGAGCAACATGGATTGCATGGATTGCTGCATAGCATTTTTGCCGGATTTAGCCTGTTCGGCCGAATCATTGGCTGAACTGGCAACATGGCTCGCATGTTCAGCGACATCCTGAATAGAGGAAATCAGTTCTTCAAGTGACGTACTAATTTCCTCAATAGCCCCACTTTGCATATTAGCACTGGCAGATAACTCTCCAGATGCCTGCCCTACCTCAAGAACCGCTTCATCAATTTTATGCAGACTACGTGTAACGCTTCTCGAAATGAAATAGGTCATCAGGATCGCCAGAATAATGGCACCAGCACTCAGAGCAAGAACTTGAATAGTCTCTAGATAGAGTTGTTGCGCAATCGCTTCTTCATTGACATAAATCGACTCAAATCCCTGTTCTTTAATCTTTGTTATGATCATGTCTACTTCCTGAATAGACGCTTTGAACCTTTGAATTTGATCTTCGATGTCTTTATCTATTTGAGTCACTTGGTTGAATAGGTTTTGGTAATTCTGAATTTTCTCAAAAAATTGTATTTTCGTTGCTTGGGAATCGAATTCTTTTTCAACTAATCCTTTCATATTTTCAGTCAGGTCGTTGTTTTTTTCCACATATTTTTGATCCAGACGAAGGAGGTAGTCTTTCTCAGCACGACGTATCTGGAGTAATGTGATCAATAATTCGGGGTGGTCCGGATATTTATTCGATAATGTTTCCAATTGGTGGACCTGTTCACGGAATTCTCCGATGATCCCTAAATCTTTTTTTCCCTTTTTAGTGACAAGTTCAACAACAAGACCAAATTGTTTTTTATAATTTTGAATGAGTCTTTCTAATTCTTCAAGCAACTGGATCTCAGCTGGGTCCTTCACCTGTTGTTTAATGAGATCCACTCCATCAATCAGCTTTTGTAAATGGTGGTAGTTTTTTTCTACATCTTCGGTGTTTGGCGTAGCAAGAAAATTTTTTTCATATCGCCGGGCTTGCAACATGGATTCGACCATGGTGTGAATTGCCTGATTGACCGTTGTATTTATAGAAACGACCTCTGCTAATTTCTTCAAGCCCAACACACTGATTAAAGAGGTGATCAACAGCAGAAAAATAAGTATTGTGAAAGAAAGTCCGATTTTTTTACCAATGGATATTTGCATAATGTTGTCCTGTCAATTCTGTTTTTCTGTCTTACTCTTTAAAAGGCTTCTGTCATGGAAGCCTCAGAATATCCATCATCGAACGACAAAGCAAAGTTTAAAATAAGAATTTCGAATTTTTCTAATCTCAAGGGCTCGTTTGGCATACCGACCCTCTTGGGGGTTCGAAAAGAATAAACAAATGGGAAAGTTGTTTTTTTAAGTATTCTTGAATGATTAATGATTGTGAGGAGGAGGAGAAGTTTCTGAGGAAGGTTCGGTTTTTTGTTGTTCCTGGGGCTTGGCAAACAAAGTGGAGCACACAAAAAACACAACCCCAATGCTGATCAAACAATCGGCTAAATTATTAACAAAAAAACTGATGTCATACCATCGAAAATGGAGAAAATCCGTGACTGCACCAAAAATGGCACGATCGATCAAATTTCCCAGTGCACCGGGAATGATCCAAATCAAGGCAAGTTTTAAATAGGAATCTATCGAATGCCAGTATCGAATGAGGTAGTAGAGCATGCCTACCACAGCAATGGTCGAAACAGAGAGCAACAAAGGAAGGCGTATGATTTTTGGCAAGTCTGCTAAAAAACTAAAACTCACCCCCTTGTTTTCCACATGGGTCAATTCCAAAAAATTTGGCAACAGTACTGTCCCCTCATATAGCGGAACATAGTAACGCACTAATATTTTGGATCCCTGATCCAAAAGTGTCAAAAATGCTATTGCAACAAATGCAAATTTCATAAATTTTAACCCCTTACTCTAGCCCTCTCTCCAAGAAGAGGAAATGAGATTGAATCACCCTAACCCTGTCTAAGAAGAAACAAGATCCTCAATGGCCACGTTTTCCTGTTGACGTGTTTTCATATCTCGTAATACGACTTCACCAGCAGCCAACTCATCAGGAAACAATAGCACCACTTTTTGAACTTTGAGCTCATCTGCACGCTGTAAAACTTTTTTTACTTTTTTCAGACTGTAATCACACTCAACAGAATCCCCTTTCTGGCGTAATTGATTACTGATGGAAATTGCTGTACCGATTTCTTCTGCAGAAAATGGAATGACCATGTAGTCCAATTGATGATCAAATGTCGGTAATTTTTTCAAATCTGACAGAACATCCATGATCACAACATCACCAAAACCAAAACCAACTGCTGGTATTTCTGCTCCCCCATAAGTAGACAGTAATGAATCATAGCGTCCTCCACCACAAATGGCACGTTGTGATTTACCAACGACATTCATCTCAAAAACAGTACCGGTATAATAAGAAAGCCCCCTGACAATAGAAACATCAAACTGCAAATAATTCTCAAATCCAGCCTGTGCGACTAAGTCCATTACTTGACGCAATGCAATTAATCCTTGACTACCCCCTAATTCAGTCGCCAGTTCTTCCATCGATTGACAGGATAAAAAGTTATTCAATTGATCAACCTGCGCTGTTGTCATCTGCTCCTGCTGAAGCATCTCAACAAATACATCGGGAGGTAATTTATCACGCTTATCCATCACAATCATAATTTGAGCTTGCTGTTGCTCTGGAACATTAATTTTGGAGAGAATGGCATTCAAGATTCGACGATCATTGACAAAAACACGAATTTCCTCAGAGTTCAGTCCCATATTTTCACAGGACATCAGAAGCAATGAAAAAATTTCAGCTTCTGCAACTTCGGAAGGCTGTCCGATGATATCCGCATTCCACTGAAAATGCTCACGCCGCCGTCCACGAGTCATCCGTTCATAACGAAAGCACTGCGGGATCGAAAACCATTTTAATGGAAGGGACAATGCTTTTTGACGTTGCAGTACCATACGTGCTAATGAAGGAGTCATTTCCGGTCTTAGACTCAACAGTCGCCCCCCCTTATCATGGAAACTGTAGAGCTGCTCTGTGATTTCATCTCCAGCCTTACGAGTATATAATTCCGCATGTTCCAAAACACAAGCATCATATTCTTCAAACCCAAACTGGAGTGCCGTATTGCGCCAAATATTGAAAAGCCAATTTCGCAGCTTCATTTGCTCTGGATAAAAGTCGCGGGTTCCTTTAACAGATTGTAAATCAATCGGAAGGTTTTCTGTAGTTGACATGGTATTCCTATTTCACAACATAACTAGTTTTCTGTCTCAAAACAAAGAGTCATGATTTTTTTAAAATCATCCCAAGACGATACCATCGCAGAAGGATTACGCAGAAGATATGCAGGATGGAAGGTAGGAAGTACTTTCCAACTTTGGTAATGATATATGTTCCCGCGGGATCTTGTGATTCCTGGGGCATCTGGTACCAACGCTCTGGTGGGCACATTGCCCAATGTCACAATCAAACGAGGGTTGATCAATTCAATCTGGCGGCGCAAAATAGGAAAACATTTTGCTATTTCTTCTGCATGAGGTGTACGATTTTTCGGAGGACGACACTTCACAACATTGGCAATGTAGACATCTGGACGATCAATTCCAATGGATTGGATCATTTGTGTCAATAACCTTCCCGCCTTTCCCACAAAAGGTTCTCCCAATCGGTCTTCATCAGCTCCCGGTCCTTCTCCAACAAATAAAAGAGAAGTATGGCCATTTCCTGTTCCAAAAACAAAATTTTTTCTGGTCTGCCCTAAAGGACAACGCAGGCAGGCAGCATATTGTGCGTGCAGCGCCTCCAGCGTATCAACGGGGAGTTCTTTCTGTTTTTGTGTAGGTGGTTCCTCAACAGTTGCCGCAGAGAAAGCCGGAAGTTCTTCTTGTTTTTGTGTAGGTAATTCGACAGGAGTTGGAGAGAAAGCAAATTCCAGATCAGGCAGTTTGGCAAGATTCAGATATGTGTATTTTTGCTGTTCCAACCATAGTAGCTGATTCTCAAGATGCCTGAGCAGAGTATCTATTTCCATGCAACCTCAGCCGAACTTTCTCATAAAATATAACGAGTCAAATCCTGATCTTTGAGCAGTTCAGACAAACGATTTTGAATATATTCGGGAGTAATGGTCACGGTTTGCCCCTGGATTTCTGGAGCCTCAAAACTCACTTCCTCCAACAGTTGCTCCATGATGGTGTGTAAACGTCGAGCACCTATATTCTCTGCCTGCTCATTCACTTCACAAGCAATTTTTGCAATTTCTTCAATAGCCGTATCGGTAAACTTTAATTTCACCCCCTCTGTAGCCAGCAATTCGGTGTATTGCACAATCAGCGCATTTTTCGGTTCAGTGAGGATACGCACAAAATCTTCTTTTGTCAGAGACTTCAACTCGACACGAATTGGAAAACGTCCTTGCAATTCTGGAATCAAGTCAGAAGGTTTTGCCACATGAAAAGCACCCGCTGCAATGAAAAGGATGTGGTCTGTCTGCACTGGACCATGCTTGGTGTTGACTGTTGAACCCTCTACAATAGGTAATAAATCACGTTGCACTCCTTCTCTGGAAACATCAGGGCCCTGTGCCGATTTACGGGCGGCAATCTTATCGATTTCATCCAAAAAAACGATACCGGTTTGTTCGACACGTGCAATGGCGGTACGCGACACTTCTTCCATATCAATCAGCTTGTTGATTTCTTCCTGGATCAAAATATTGCGGGCATCCTTGATTTTAACCTTGCGCCGTTTTGAACGCTTTGGCAGCATATTAGAGAGCATGTCCCGGAGATTCATATCCAGATTATCATTGATAGAGAGGGGCATGAATTCGACAAACGGTCCACCTCCACGCTCGGAAACATCCAATTCTACGGATCTGTCATCCAGTTTGCCTTCCTGTAATTTTTTACGAAATTTTTCTTTTGTGGGATTACTCGATTCCTCTTCATCGTCTTCCCTGGGATTGGTGGATGGAATTAATAGATCGAGCAATCTTTCTTCCATTTGAACTTCTGCTTGAGCCTGTAACCGTTTTGTCTGTTCCTGACGAACCATATTGATCGACACCTCCACCAGATCGCGAACAATGGATTCAACATCCCGTCCAACATACCCCACTTCTGTGAACTTTGAGGCTTCTACTTTTGCGAATGGAGCATTGACCAGACGGGCCATTCTACGGGCAATTTCTGTCTTACCCACTCCGGTTGCACCAATCATTACAATATTTTTGGGCAAAATTTCATCACGTAAATCTTCCCGAACCTGAAGGCGCCGCCAACGGTTACGCAACGCTACTGCAACTGCTTTTTTTGCGGCATCCTGACCAATAATATATTTGTCCAACTCAGCAGCAATTTCACGTGGTGTTTGATCTTCATGTTTTTTTGATTGCTCTTCCATATACTCCCTAAAATTTTTCTCTAAAAACTAATCTCTTCAAAAGAAAGGTGCAGGTTTGTGTAGAGACAGATATCCGCAGCAATGGCCATCGCTTTTTCGGCAACCTCCTTTGCGGTAAGATCACTATCGATAAGAGCTCTGGACGCTGCCAAAGCATAAGGGCCTCCAGAACCAATGGCAATAATCCCATCATCGGGTTCAATGACGTCTCCATTTCCCGAAATGATGAGAGACGCATCTTTACTGGCCACAGCCAGTAAAGCTTCTAAATTTCTCAACATTTTATTGGTACGCCACTCCTTTGCTAATTCAACAGCAGAACGAATCAATTGTCCACTGTATTGTTCCAGCTTCTCGTCAAATTTTTCAAACAGAGTGAAGGCATCTGCTGTGGAACCGGCAAATCCTGCAATGATTTTTCCATTGTAAGTCCGGCGAATTTTTGTTGCTGTGGCTTTCATGACAGTATTGCCCATCGTCACCTGCCCATCACCTGCCATCACAACGGTATCTTCTTTTCGAATACAAAGTATAGTAGTCATAATTAAGTTTTGACCTTATGTGAACGAAATTTGTAATAAGTTTTTTTCGATTTATCGCAAATAATCAAAAGCATTCAGAGGGTGTTTTTTCCCAAAAATTTTCTTCAACGACACGAAAAACATCTCTCAAAGGAATATGGTGTTCCAATGCAATTTTCCGACAATCATCAAATTCCGGACTGAAATGTATTTGCTGATCAAAAATGGATTTTTTTCCCCGCACGATTCCCCAGGGGGTTTCTAATTCTACTATGTCACGTTGCAAAGAAACACGGTTCCATTGTTGATAACGAATTCCCAGTGTGGTGGTTTCCTGAAAAATGATACGGTGTATTTTTGTACGATTTTCGGGGGTATGCAGCACTTGAATTAATGTTGCCGGGCGATACTTTTTCATTTGTATTGGTGTAAACCACACATCCAGTGCTCCAGCATCTAAGAGTCGCTCATGAACAAATCCTAAACATTCCGGAGTACAATCATCCACATTGGTTTCAGAGCACTCGACCAAACCAATATCGACCGTTTGACTGACCTGCTCATCATTCTGATATCCAAGAATACATCGAGTGATGTTGGGAATTTCCAATCGTTTCTGTGTTCCGATCCCAACCCCAACACGATCAACGGTATATTGAAAGGGAGTAGCATGCGGTTGTGCCAAAGCAGCTAATACTGCTGCACCTGTTGGTGTCGTGCGTTCAAAAGGGACTGAATCGTGTATGATTTCAAATCCCTCAAGTAGCAACAAAGTTGCAGGAGCTGGAATTGGCATCTGTCCATGTTCAGTTCCTACAAACCCTGTTCCTGTTGGTACAGGGGATACAAAAATATCATTTATTTGCAAATAGTCCAGACATAATGCCACACCAACAATATCAGCAATGGAATCCCATGCGCCCACTTCATGAAAATGAACTTTCTCTGGAGCAACCTGATGAATTTTTCCTTCCGCAATTGCCAACTTTTCAAAGATCTTCAATGCCCGTTTTTTGACAGCAGCAGATAATTCGGATGTTTGCAGCAACTGCTCAATATTTTCAAAAGAACGTGTCTGCTGGTCTTCTCCTGCTGCGGAATTTTTCACAAAAAACCGAACACCTGCAATATGATGTCGCTGTTCCTTAGAAAAAGAAAATTCCAGATGGGGTATCTTTAAAAGGCCCAACCCTTCTTCCATAATAGAAAAAGGAACTCCCAGATCTAACAAGCCACCAACTAACATATCTCCGGCAATACCGCCAACTGCATCAATATATAATATTTTTTTCATGGAGTCTGCTTACCTCAAAAGTACTCGATTATACTTTTGTCAAGATCGATTTGTGGATACTTATACTTTTCTAAATCATAGAACAAAAAGCAATCCAGTATCGACTATCAAAAAATATGTACAATCCTTAAAAAACATAATTTTTACAATATGCCGGATTTATATCAAAGTTACCAGTATTTCAAAATGCCCATTTTTCCGACTTCTTATGCAATACAATGGAGGACAATGCCTTGAAATTGACATTTCTGCATCCCTACTTATAAAAATATTGCAATATCCACAGTATTAATATCAGTTTGTCTTGACTCATTAAGACTCTGCTAGTAAGACCCTGGTAAGCGAAATAACTGATCTGCCGACAAAACCTGACTTTCATATTGCGAAAGTGGTACAATATTTGTTATGCAATATTAAAGATTGGTTTTTACCACCCATTTACGATAGCTACTTTCTAGAAGGAAAAATATATGAAAGATTTTTCTATATTATTTTTAAAAACCCCAGATTCTGTAGCACGCCAAGTTTCCTTCAATCACAAAACCGTTTATGTCTGTGGTTTTTTATTTGTCTGTATGGTCATTTCTCTAATTTCCCTTTATTCCTTTCAGCATCAGCAAATCACTGCTCAACGGGAGCAAATCGCACAACAAGAAAAAACACACACGCTTCTCCAAAAAGAGATTGATGCTTTCGCCAGCAAAGAAGAACGCATTCGCTTCTTGGAATCCTATGTAGAAGAACTAAAAACCACGACTTACGCCAGTGAGAATGCATTGAAACAACATATGGTTCTGTATCAGTCCAGTGTCAATAAGCTCAAAACCTTGCACAATTATATCTGCCAGACCATGGATATGCAATGTGCAAAAAATATCGAAGATCCAGATAATGCAGAAGAAGTGATTGCCTGGATGGAGGGAGTTGGTAATAATTTTCAGACGCTTGGTGAGTCAGTTAAAGCATTTTACGATAAGAAAGTTTCTGTAGAAGAACAAGAAGATACCATTCGCCATTTACGAATGCGCATTGTGCAAACAGAGCAAAAACTGGCGCAACACCTGGAGCTTGTTAAAACCAAAGAAAAAGCCATTGACGAACTCTCAAAGCGAATACATGACGTTACAGGCATTTCCTTTAATTTAACAAACCAGTTCCTTCCCAAAGAAACCAGTTCCTCCAAAGGTCGTGGTGGACCGGTTAACACTGACTTTTCTTCCGATACATTTACAGAAGACAGCTATCTGGAAAGGTATCTTGATGAAACAGCAACTTATTACGAAACCGTCGTAAAATCAGTAGCCAGTTTGAGCAGTTCAATCGAGCAAGACAGTGAACTTTGGAAGCATACTCCAACCATTCGTCCGGTTCGAACCCGCTCTATTTCTGATAAATATGGAAAACGTATCGATCCCTTCACTAAAAAATGGGATTTTCATTCAGGGGTTGATTTTACAGGAAGAAGAGGAACTCCTATCTATGCTACTGCAGATGGCGTTGTCACAAAAGCAAATTACCAGGCAGGTTACGGACGTTTTGTCGAAATTGACCATGGACTTGGTTTTTACAAAAATAAACGCAAACAAGTTTATTCCAAAACTCGTTTTGGTCATTTGCATAAGATCAAGGTGAAAGAAGGACAAGTTGTCAAACGAGGTGACGTCATTGGGACTTTGGGAAATACGGGGCGCAGCACAGGTCCTCATTTACATTATGAAATTCTTATCAATAACCGACATATCAACCCACTCAATTTGATTTTACACTTTGAATCTCATACGAAAACACAACGGTCACGCAAATAACTATTTTTTCTTCCTGCCAATCTCAATTGCCATA
>JANQHV010000156.1 GCA_028282505.1 SAR324 cluster bacterium
CTGGTTAAAGTGTTGATCGTAGATGATCTGAAAGAGATGACCGTCAAGGGACTGATTCCGCTTGGATTTGTGAGAAAAAATCTATCCACGATGTCAACTTATGAACTACAACACCGGTACAATCAGTTTCTGGCGGAGCATATACAAAACCAGCCAATGGAACATTTAACGATTAAAGATTTTTTAATCCAATCAAAAGATTTAGAGCCATATGATATCGTCATCATCAATTTTTGGAATTTTAAGCAAGACAAACTGCCCATTCATGTGAGAGTCAAGAAGAAAACGATTTTGAGTAAAAAAGAACAGAAACAAATGCAGCAGAACCCAGAAATGCTGGAGCAGGCGATCCAAAAACTCGACGATCAGCGTGTGGATCTACTTAGACAATTGAAACTTGTTGAAAAAGCGCTGGATGAAACGGAAAAGGAAGGGAGGCTTTCAGAGGATAAGTACCAGGCATTGGTCAAAAAGAGAAAGCGTATTGTCAAAAATCTGAAGAGAAACCGAGAACAACTGCAGAAAAAGCAGGGGCCACGAGTCAAAAAAGCCAAATTCAGCTTTTACACAAAAGGTCTGATTGAGACGGTCCGTGAGCACCAATCCATGACCGAACGTATTGGCGAAACCCTTTCCCAGTGGCACCAGATAGGAGATTTATTAAAAGTTGTTCTGGATTCGGGGAGTAAACTCAATATTACAGAGTTGAAGAAGATGCTCGATATTGCAGAATATCGCCACCATGTTGATGTGTCTGCAGAAAAACTCGGAAATGAGATCGATATGTTGAGGCGGAAGGTGGAAAACTATGCGCAAAAGCATAAGTTATGGGACAATCGCACTGGCTATCAACAATTCCTGGATAATCATGTACTGGATAAAATAGAATTGGCCTTACTGGGCTGCGGGATAACGGAAGTCAAGGATGCCCTTCATCGTTATCCTGGTAATTATTTTCATGCTCTGGGGATTGATGTCAGAGCCAACTGGGACCCTGCTTTGTTGAATGATATTCATATCTATATTGCTACTAAAATGGGGCATGTGATTTCTACTGATGTGCTGTGCCGTTTTTTTCAAATTAAAAAAAGAGAAGTCTCCCAACGCATCAAAATTGCGCCAAAATTGCCAACAGCCCCAGAATTTGTCAGCAAAGCATTGGATTTGCTCATTATTGATCGGGAAGCCTTTGATCTTCCTGATATTTTTACTTGTCTAAAAAACCGTAATAAGTCCATCCATTCCTATATCCCTGTCCTCTTGTTGGATATCGGCAAACAGGAAACCAGTATGGAAGACCGCTTGCTGTTGCATTTGATGATTGGTTTGCCCACAAATAGCAATGATGAAGTGACTTATCATGTTCCGCTCTATCAAATCAAATCTCTTTCCGATCAAAAAAACTTATTTTCTACACTTTCTGAAGTGATGGGAATTCCCCTTCACCTCATCCACTCGATGGCAAATTAGGTGATTTCTCAGTACCGCTAATCAGAAATAAGTTTTCAAATTCTTGTTGTGACAGTCTCGTTGAGTGGAAATTTGAGAAAATTTGAGGCGAATAACGAGCCTATTTAACGTAAATTTTCTCAAAACAGATGCCAATGAGGCGGTATTGCAGTAGAATTAGGTTTTTCAAATAGGTTCTTAAGTCGTCATTTTTGTTCAAGCGAACAGGCTGTAAATGAGGTAGAATTAGTGGATTTTGACTCCTCATTTCTCCATTTGTCGAATTTTCTAGCATAAAACAGCATCAAATCCTTGCATCATACCGAATTTTCTGGTAGAGAGAATTTGGTTCTATATCGAATAATTTAATTAACCATTAAATTGAAGGAGTAATATGACGAAAGCAGAACTCATCGCATCAATTGCAAGTGATGTAAAAGGGACTAAGGCAGATGCTGGCCGGTATCTGAATGCCACCCTGAGTGCGATACAGAAAGCTTTGAAGAAAGGAGATTCTGTTCCACTGGTAGGGTTTGGCACTTTTTCTGTCACCAAGCGTAAATCTCGCAAAGGACGCCATCCACAGACTGGAGAAACATTGAAGATTCCTGCCAGAAAAGTTGTTCGATTTTCTGCCGGAAAGAATTTGAGGGAGGCTGTCGATAAGAAGTGGAAGAAGTAAAATATTTTGCTTGAGTACTGCTGATTTTTCCAGACAATGATGCGAAAATACCTGTTCTCGCATGAATTGTAACAGTGGTAATACCTGGATCAGGAATTTACCGATAAAAGTATTGTTTATTTTAGCGGAAAAATTAGCAGTCTCATCAGTAATTATTTAGGCATTGCCCTCCTCCAACTCTCCAACCACGTGACCCCTTCTTTGCCTCTTCAGGTGGAAAAAGATCCATAGAAAGAACAAACCCTTCACTGCTCAAAATTGGAAAACCATAAGGGTAATTGAGCCTCAGCAAGATTGACAAACCAGGGTAAATACCCAGGACGATAGGATTAAAACCCAATCGAAAAATTTAGATGTCATCTTTGTACCGAATGCAGAGGAGAATGTAAAATTCTAGAAAGTGGATAGAAAAATTGAATTAGCGAAAGAGTGTGGTACACTTTCTTGGTTTAACATTTCCTCTATTCCCGATGTTGTTTTTTGGGTGGTTTGGCAAAGATGATGAAAGTTAATCGTGTTTTAGCGCATTCAGATAAATTCATAGGACCAAAATTAAAAGGCACCTTGTTTGTGCTCATTTGTGTATCGTTCTGGGCTTTGATTCCGGTCGTTGCCAAGTTGGGACAGACTACATTGGACAATCATCAATTTTTATTTTGGTCAAGTGTGGTATCATTTTCAGTTTTGGCGGGTGCTTCTGCTGTGGCAGGTAGTCTGGGAGAAATGAAAAAATACAATTTTAAGGATTGGTTGTCTATTTCCTCTCTTGGATTACTTGGAACCTACATTTATTATTTGTTCCTGTATCTGGGGTATTCACAGGCAACAGGTATGGAAGTGCTGGTCTTTCAATATACCTGGCCAATACTGATTGTGTTTTTTTCAATTATTATTCTAAAAGAACGCTTGAATTATAGAAAAGTGACCGCACTTGTTTTAGGTTTTGCGGGGGTGATTACAGTATTAACCAAAGGCGAGTTTGACAACATTAATGTGAGCAACCCAAAAGTGATTGCCCTTGTTGCTGCAGGTGCATCCTGTTTTGCCTTATTTTCTGTTCTAAGCAAAAATATTAAAAAAGACCCATTCACAGTCGTTGCCATCTATTTCTTTTCTGCATGTCTGGCTTCCTTTTCATCCATGTTGTATTTTTCCAAATTTTCCTTACCCTCAACGGACGAACTGTTTCCAGTGCTCTTAAATGGAGTACTGGTCAATGGATTTTCTTATGTGTTTTGGCTGGTTGCCTTGAAATCAACAGAAGCTTCTTATTTAGCACCATTTACCTTCATCACTCCTGTTTTATCTGCAATCTATCTGGTAGTTTTCTTTGACGAAACATTTTTATTAGTCTACGGAATCGGTTTAATTTGCATTGTTGCCGGTGGATTAGTCAATAGTCTTGGAAGCAAGCAAGATGGTGTGGCATGACCATATATTGAATTATCATCTTAGGAGCAAATTATGAAAGTTCTGCATAAAAATAATTTCTACTGCTGGAGCCAGTTTAATGAAGATCGGAATATTGATTTTCATAGTTATCTTTGGGTGAGGGATGAAGGAAATGTAGCTTTTGTTGTTGAAGGGGATACGTTGATCACTGGTGACCTCATCCGAGCGCATGCAGGAGGAACACTTTGTCTACTTCCCGAAGCTAAACTGCAAGATTTGAATGATGCAATAGCTTCTGTCAAGAAAATGGCCAGTATCGGAGGTATTAAAGTCATATTGCCTGGTGATGGTTGGCCCGTGTTCCGGGATGGTGAGTCGGTATTGTCGGAGTTGGTTACTTCTCTCTAAATAAAAGTGAAACATTGATTAAGATTTTGACTAACCCTAAAATAGGGCTTATCTTGCAATAAACCATTTTTTCCAGGAGGCTGTTCAAATCCTGTTGACCATGTTTTAAAACTCGATGAAGGAGATTAGTTATGGATAAACCCAAGATTGCTGATATGAAACCAAAGAGTGTGCAATTGAATGCTGAAGAAGAATATTATTGGTGCTCATGTGGGCTCAGTAAAAATCAACCTTTTTGTGATGGTTCTCATAGAAGCACTTCTTTCAAACCTCGGCCATTCAAGGTCAAAGAAGCCCAGGAAGCTTATCTGTGCATGTGCAAACGGAGTCAAAATCCTCCATTTTGTGATGGGAGTCATAGCCGAATTTCTAAAGATGAAATCGAGTCTTCCAAGTCCGTATCAGGGGATTCTTCTTCCATTCAGAGTACTCAAGAAGAACCGACACTCCAGCAGATCCATGACCTGGCACGAGAGGGATTATCCAAAGTGGGGCATCATGGAGAAATGGGGGCGATGGGAGTTCCCCGCATCCATCTGCCACAATGGGATGATATCCAGCTTTTAGCTGCACAATTTGCCACAAAGCCTCTGATGGATGATGTCTCTGTGGGAACGGAACTGATCATTGGTCCTCAGGCAAAGAAACCGCTTGAATTGAAAATTCCAATTTTTGTATCCGATATGAGCTTTGGTGCCCTTTCTGAGGAAGCCAAAACAGCCTTAGCCAAGGGGGCAGAGTTGGCAGGAACAGGTATTTGTTCTGGTGAAGGAGGGATGTTGCCAGAAGAACAAGCAGCCAATAGCCGTTATTTTTATGAACTGGCATCCGCCCAGTTTGGCTATTCTGAAGATTTGCTCACAAAAGTCCAAGCCTTCCATTTTAAGGGAGGACAGGGAGCCAAAACAGGAACTGGTGGACATTTGCCTGGAAATAAGGTGATTGGAAAAATTGCAAAAGTCCGTAATCTTCCTGAAAAAACACCTGCTATTTCTCCTCCCACATTTAAGGACTTGGAAACTCCCAAAGATTTTAAACATTTTTCAGATCGCGTGCGTGAAATTGCAGGAGGCATTCCTATCGGAATGAAATTGTCCGCAAACCATATTGAAGAAGATATTGAATTCGCCATTCGTTCTGGTGTGGATTATATCATTTTAGATGGTCGGGGAGGAGGAACAGGAGCCGCACCGTTGATCTTCAGAGATAACATTTCGGTACCCACTATCCCCGCATTGGCCCGAGCACGCCACTATCTGAATAAACGCAACTGCGGTCACCTGACCTTGATCATCACAGGAGGGCTGAGAATTCCTGCTGATTTCATCAAAGCCATGTGCCTGGGAGCCGATGGGATTGCCATTTCAAATTCAGCAATGCAATCAATTGGGTGTGTGGCTGCAAGAATGTGTAATACCAATAATTGCCCTGCTGGCATTGCTACTCAGAAAGAAGAATTACGAGCTAAGCTGGATGTTGAAAAATCATCACAACAATTAGCACGATTCTTCAATAGTTCAGTCGAACTCATGCAAGTCATGGCAAGAGCATGTGGGCACTCTCATTTGAATCAATTCAATCAAAAAGATATCACAACCTGGAAAAAAGAAATGACAGAGTTGACAGGTATCTCTTACGCAGGATTTGATCCGACAAGATAGCACTCATTATGGATATTTCTTATTTACAACTCACCACACTGGTATTAGCCATATTTGTGGGGGTCTGTTTATTCATATTGTCTCGGCACACCAGGATACCTCCCATTATACTCCTGTTAATCGGCGGGATTATCCTGGGGCCTGATTTGTTGGGCCTGATCAATCCAGGCTCCTTAGGAGACGGGTTACGACTGATTGTCTCATTAAGCGTTGCTATTATTCTGTTTGAAGGGGGGCTGACCCTTCATCCTCAGGGCCTGAAAAAAACTCCCAAAGTCATCTGGCAGTTATTAACCTTGGGAGTTTTGATTACGTGGTTGGGCACTGCGGGCCTCATTTATCTATTATTGGATTTTTCTGTGAATATGTCTCTTTTAGCAGGAAGTCTGATCATTGTGACAGGTCCCACAGTCATTGCTCCTTTATTGAAACGTATCCAGATCAAGGAAAAAATATATCATATTCTCCACTGGGAAGGGGTGTTGATCGACCCTATCGGGGTCTTTATTGCCATTTTATGTTTTGAATGGCTAAGCATCGAAGGGGGTTTTTTAACACACATTTGGCAGCTCAGTTACCGATTGTTGATTGGCATTGTGTTTGGTTATACAGGAGGGAAAGCGATCACTCTGCTGCTCAAAAGGGAGATCATTCCAGAAGAACAGACCAACATTTTTGTGTTTGCATCGGCCTTATTTTTGTTTGGCGTATCTGAGTATATTGTCCATGAAGCAGGCATTCTCACCGTTGTGATTGCTGGGCTTGTGGTTGGTTGGGCTAATCCACCACGGCTGAAGCGTATTCAGCAATTTAAATCAGAACTGACGGAATTGGCAATTGCTCTTGTGTTTGTCTTGCTTGCGGCGAACCTGGAACTGAAGAATTTTTTAGAAATGGGCTGGGAAACCATTATTGTCCTGGGAGGCGTATTATTTGTGATTCGGCCATTAAATATCATGCTGTGTTCCTATGGCACCTCTTTATCACTCAATGAAAAGGCTTTTCTTTCCTGGATTGCTCCTCGCGGAGTGGTTGCAGGATCGATGGCTTCGTTGTTTGGTATTCAATTGATGGCCCTTGGCCATCCGGAAGCGATTTTTTTGGAAACATTTACCTTTAGTGTCATTGCCATCACGATCATTTTGCAGGGAGGAACTGCCAGTATCGTTGCTCGGCTGCTGAAAGTGGAAGAGCCCGAAAAGAAAGGATGGTTGATCATTGGAGCACATCTCTTTTCCAGGAGAATCGCTGAGTTTATTGCGGCAAAAACAAACGGGGTTTGTGTCTTTTTAGATACAAATGCTGATGCAGTTCGGGAAACACAACAGGATGGCCGCATTGCTTTTCAAGGAAATGCTTTGTCCACAGATTCGTTACCTGCTGAGATTACCGTATCAATCGGTTATGTGTTGGCCTTAACCGACAACCGGGATTTGAATCAATTGATTTGTGAGAAATGGTCTGAGGTAGTCGCTGGAAATAAATTGTTTCGCTGGTCTTCACAAAGTCTGGAAATTGAGCAGCAAATTGCAGGAATGGGAATCCCCATTTGGTCACATTTGGCAAAACCATCCCAGGTTTCATACGATCTGAAGAACAGCGCTGTCCATTTCTACCAGAACAATCATGAAGAAGGTCAATTGCAAGCAAACAACAGTATTCTTTTGATGGCTGAAAATCAGGGAAAAATATTGTTTGATCAGCCAGTCGAATCATCAGAAACCACTCAAATGCTCTTGTTGAGGCGTGTTCCAAGAAATTTAACAGGACTGCTTCATCACCAGCATATTTTATTCATTCAGTCGAAGTCATATCCAGATGCATTACAAGTGGTTCTGAAAAAAATGGAGCACTTGTATCCTGACTTGCCTCATGGGCAAATCTCTTCGATGTTGCTCGAAAAGGAACAGAATTTTCCCACCACACTGGCACATGGTGTGGTGGCTCCTCACCTCCATTGTCCTGTTTTAGCAGAACCTCTTTGTTTTATTGCTCAAATTCCAGATGGAATTGATCTGCGCACTTTCGATGGAGAATTAGTACGGCTCATGTTCGTTTTATTCAGTCCTGAAAGCAAACCAGAGTTACTTTTACATCTATTGGCACAGGTTGCAAAAATTGCGTCAAATCCTGAAATGATTCAACAACTGCTCACCACACAAACGGCAGATGATTTGATTCAATATATTAAGACTTTCAAAAAATAATTAACAAAACAAGACTCAACAGTTGGAGTAATCCATCCTCCACCATAGCAGATAGTCCCGGAAATTCTTTTAGACATTCTGGGAGAAAGATGTTACATTCACCAACGTTCGCTCACTTGGTTTCTAAGGGAGGAAGAAGAAAATAAAGTATCTGAATTGCGTAGGATTTTTCCATGAAAACAAGACGCTTGATTACGCCATATTGGTATATTTGAAAATCAAGCAACGCCGTTTTTATCGTAAAAAACAAGCAAGATGGTATTTTATTTATTTCTTTATCCCTAAGTAGAAAGAAAGCTTAGGGATGATGGATGTGTTCTGCTTGGAAGCCTATGCTGATTCAAGACAGGTTTGTATAGTATCGCTTCTTCTCTATAGGAGAATTCTTCTTTGATCAAGAATGCCTTCCTGATCCATAGTCCACTCGTTGTTTCAATTTATTCTCGAAAAGGGCTTCTCAGTTTTTTCTTATCTTTCCACATGATTACAGTGAGCACTTACCTGTTGCTTTTGCTTGTTCACTCAAGTTGAGGCGCAGAGCATATCACATCAATTTCAATCGTGATATGTCTTCTTGAATCATCAGTGAGGAGTCCCGATGAAGATTTCACAAGGTTCTGTCGTAACGATTGATTATGACTTAAAAACAGAAAAAGGTACTTTAATTGACACAACTGAAGGGAGAGATCCTTTATCTTATATTCATGGAAATGGGGATATCATTCCTGGATTAGAAGCAGCATTGGAAGGGGAACATCCTGGCAAGGAGCTTTCTGTTTCTGTTTCTCCAGAAGACGGATATGGGATACGCAATAGTGCTCTGGTTGCTAGAGTTCCCAAAGAGGTTTTAAATGGAGTGCCAGACTTAGAGGTTGGCATGCAGCTTCAAGTTAAGACAAATGATGATGTTCAAACCATAACTATTATCCAGATTGAGGAAGAGACTGTAGTCATTGATGGCAATCACCCTCTCGCAGGGCATACGTTAGTATTTGATGTCAAAGTCATCAATGTCAAGGAATCGTCGTAACCGAATTGATGGCGGCTATGCTGAAAAAACAAAAAATTTTGCTTCTCTTTGCTCACCCGGCACAAGAGAGATCAGAAGTGAATATACATCTTTATAATGCTGCAAAAAAGGTGGAGCATGTGACAACCGTAGATCTCTATCATGAATACCCAGCTCATCATATTGATGTTGACAAAGAACAGCAGCGATTGCGGGAGCATGATGTGATCATCTTCCAGTTTCCTCTCTATTGGTACTCCACCCCCGCTATTTTGAAAGATTGGCAGGATTTGGTGCTGGAATATCAATTTGCCTATGGCAAAGGGGGAACCGCTCTAAAAGGAAAAATTTTTCTGTGCGCCCTGACTGCGGGTGGATCTGAAAGTGCTTATTGTTCTGGAGGGTACAATCATTATACATTGCGAGAACTATTACGTCCGCTGGAACAAACCGCAAATTTTTGTCATATGCGGTTTATTGCCCCTTTCGCCTTGTTTGGGGCCAGGACGGCAGTTGAAGAGGATCTGTTAACACAACACATTGAAGATTGGAAAAAGTTACTGAATGCCTTATCTGAACAACGTCTTGATCTGGAACAGGCTGCTCAATTAACCAGAGTCAATGAAAATCTTGATGCTCTCATCCAGGAGACTGTATGACTAGCTATTTTATTCAGGCGTTTATTTACCTATGTGCAGCAGTTATTGCTGTTCCTATTGCTAAACGTCTAGGGCTTGGTTCTGTATTGGGGTATTTGATTGCGGGTGTCATTATTGGTCCGATTACAGGAATTGTTGGCAGTGAAACAGCGACCATCCAGCATTTCGCTGAATTCGGGGTCGTCATGATGCTATTTCTGGTTGGTTTGGAATTAGAACCTCGGATGCTCTGGGGAATGCGTCATCGTTTGATTGGTCTTGGCGGCTTGCAGGTGGGCATCACCACCTTACTGGTCTTTGGGGCAAATGTTGGTTTTGGTTTGGATTGGCGTATTGCTTTAACCATTGGCCTGATCTTCTCTTTATCCTCCACGGCCATTGTCCTGCAAACGTTTAATGAGAAAGGCCTGACGAAAAGAGATGGGGGAAGAGCGGCTTTCTCTGTATTGTTATTTCAAGATATTGCCGTCATTCCCATGCTGGCACTCATTCCTTTATTGGCATTACCCGATTTGGTGACTTCAATAGAAACGGTTGCCACGTCTGCTGAACACCATGAAGAGATCAATCTGGTGGCTCATCTACCAAACTGGGCCTATGGACTGGTGATTGTTCTGGCGATTACTGCCGTCATCATTGGAGGGCGTTATCTTTGTCATCCACTCTTTCGGATAGTCGCCAAAACCGGCCTGCGAGAAATTTTTACAGCCACCACTCTCATGTTGGTCATTGGCATCGCGGCACTCATGAGCTTAGTGGGACTCTCTCCAGCTCTGGGAACTTTTCTGGCTGGGGTGGTATTGGCCAATAGTGAGTTTCGACATGAATTGGAAAGCGATCTGGAACCATTCAAGGGACTTTTGCTGGGCTTGTTCTTTATTACGGTTGGGGCTGGAATCGACTTTTCCATTATTTGGAAAAATCTGAGTCTGGTGTTGTCACTCACCCTGGGATTGATGGTGGCAAAATCTGTGGTACTTTTTGCGCTTGGCAGTCTTTTTAAACTGAAAGGCGCTGATCGCTGGTTGTTTACCTTGAGCCTGGCACAGGCTGGTGAATTTGGCTTTGTTTTATTGAGCTTTACGATACAACATCATGCCTTACCGATGGACCTGGCACAATTGTTATCACCCGTCGTCGCTTTTTCCATGTTTCTCACACCAGCTCTTTTTATCTTGTTTGATCAAGTCATTGTCCGGCGCTATGAAAAACAAAAAATTGACCGTGAGGCTGATGCAATTGACGAAGAAGGTCCTGTCATTATCGCTGGTATTGGCCGTTTTGGGCAAATTGTCAATCGTCTGCTGGTGGCCAATGGTGTCAAAACAGTGGTATTGGATCACTCTGTCAGCATGGTGGACACTTTGAAAAAAATCAATATCAAGAGTTTTTATGGTGACGCGACACGACCGGATTTGATACACACTGCTGGTATTGAGCAGGCAAAATTGCTGGTGGTTGCTATCGACGACCGCCACCGCACCAATGATCTGGTCAAGTACGTCAAACAAACGCACCCTGGTGTAAAAATTTTAGCCAGAGCTTATGACCGTGCCCATGCCTATGAATTACAAAATGCTAAGGCGGATTCGATCATTGTGGAAACCTATTATTCTGCCTTAGAGGCAGGAGCAGAAGCATTGAGACAACTCCAGTTTCATCCCTTCAAAGTTGAGCAGTTGAAACGTGTTTTTGTGGCCACAGAGAAAGAACGCCATGACACTTTGTTTAACACCTGGCGAGAAGCAGAAGGAGAAAATCGTTTTGGCAGTAACTATGTCCAGTTGTTCCTCGAATTGGAGAAAGCCCTGGCCGAAGCAATGAAAAAAGACCGTGATGCCGGTCATAGCCGTTCTGAAAGAGGATGGACCCCACCACCTAAACAGTATCAAGGAGAACTGGATTAAATACTTCAACGCAGCCTGTCATAATATTTGCTTACCCTAAGTCTGTATTTCCCTATTGAGGTTTTTTTCTGTGAGTGCTAACTAACATTAAAAGTAGTATGGGAAGGAATCATCTTTTCCAAACAGGTTCTAAATTCATCAAAACAAACTTGCTATAGTGCTGTAAATTAGGTTTTGTTTGGCATCCTCTTTGGCCATGAGACAATCTCCCGAAAACAATCATGCTGAGCGTAGTCGAAGCATCTCAGAGACCCCTCGACTACGCTCAGGGTGACATGGAATTCAATGTGCCAAACAAAACCAAAATCTCACTACTATATAGTATTTCAGATAAATAATTTGGTAGCATCGGAACGCTGGACCGGGGCCTCGGTCCGACGATTCGGTACTATAACCCTGTGATTTAGATTTGTCTTGGCCTAATAAATGCCGTCCCCCTGAGCGGAGTCGAAGGGGTTCTTATTATCTGGAAGTCTATACACTGGATTGGAAAGAAAGAAAACATCATGAAAAGAATGTTAGAAGTGGAGTTGGAAGGAGAAGAAACCATTCTTGTGGAAATCGAAGAAACGGAAGAAACAGGAATCACAAGAGCAACAGGAGGAAGTAGGACAGGCACTGCCAAGGTTCCATTTGAGCAGGCAATTGGCAAAATCCAACTGGTGGCCAAAAAGCTGATTGGCACCTTGGGAGATCTGGCCCAACGACCTGATCAAATTGCCGTGGAATTCGGCTTCAAATTAGGAGGTAAAACTGGGGTGATCATTGCCTCCACTCAAACCGAAGCCAACTTCAAAGTTCGTTTGACCTGGGATCGGTTTTCCTCAAAATAATTGTCACCTGTTTGGGGTTAAAATTAGCCACCAAGATCACAAAAAGCACTAAAATAGGAATGACAAGAAAATTTAGATATAGATATCCAGATAAGTTCTTTCCAAAGGCATCCTCTTTGCTGATGGCCACGAAACCGAAAGGTAGGACCCCCACAAAAAATCGGAACGCCGACCGTATTAAAAAGGTCTTTTTTGGTGGGTTTTCGTGGTTTTAGTGGCCAACAATCAGTCTGTTGATAACCCACAAAAATGTGTCATAGGAAAAAACTTTTCTGGCGAACTATACTGATACGAAAGTCCGTTCTCGGCCAGGAACAGGCAGAAGGAAAACAGGAGATACAACCATGAGTGAACAACTGAAAACCGCAATCGTTCGTATCTTTCAATCTAAAACCCAGATGGTCGTGGGGACGGGGTTTCTGATTGCCCCAACCCAGGTGATGACCTGTGCCCATGTGGTCGCTAATGCACTGGGCATTGAAGCTACCGATTTTCCCCCTGCAGAAGCCGAAGTCACTCTGGATTTTCCTTTTGTCCACATGGGGCACTTCCTCAGTGGACGCATAGTTTGTTGGAAGCCAGTGCATGAAGGAAACAGCACACCACCGGCAGATGGGGAAGACATTGCGGTTTTGGAACTCCCTGAACCCTTTTCCGAAAAAGTTCATGCTCTTCTGTTGGTTTCTCCCCGAATGCCACAAGGCCGTTCCTTTCAGGTATGTGGCTTTCCCCAGGGTTACCAGCAAACCGGAATGTGGGTCGATGACGGGAGGTTGCAGGAAGAAGTCGCCACTGGTTGGTTTCAACTGAAGGCGGAAGAGGTGCCGGGACGATTCATTGAGCAGGGATTCAGTGGTGCTCCCATTTGGGACATTGAGGCTGGCGGAGTTTTGGGGATGGTGGTGGCGGCTGATAGAGACCCACAGGTGAAAACAGCGTTCATGATCCCTTCGGTCATTCTGACCAAAGCCTGGCCTCCCCTGGCCAAACCATACCGGGGCCTGTCTGCCTTCCGGGAAGAAGACGAACCATTTTTTTATGGCAGGGACACCTTTCTGGACGACGAACTGCTGTCAGCGGTGAGAACAAAGCCATTGGTTGCCGTCATTGGCTCCTCTGGAAGTGGCAAATCCTCAGTGGTTTTTGCG
>JANQHV010000166.1 GCA_028282505.1 SAR324 cluster bacterium
CTTTGCAGCCGTTGTATTGGTCGGTGTGTTATTATACTTGCGCCAGCCTTTCCAAATCCACTCGAAACGAGATGGAATTCTGTTTATCCTCTCAGGTGCGGTATTAGCACTGCATTGGAGTACATTTTTTCATTCCATCCAAATTTCCACTGTTGCCGTGGGATTGCTCACGGTCTCCACATTTCCGATTTTCATTACATTCATGGAACCCTATTTTTGCAACGAAAAAATACGGCACTTTGATGTGATGACGGCGATCAGTGTTTTCATTGGCTTGATTCTGGTTATCCCGACTTTCGACTTCACGAACAATGTGACTCAGGGAGCATTTTGGGGAACCATTTCAGGTTTCACGTTTGCCATTCTTGCCCTGATCAATAAAAAACTGGTTCAAGCCTATTCTCCTATTCTGGTAGCAGCCTATCAGAATATCGTAGCAACTCTTGTTCTTTGGCCCATCGTCGAATCGGCTCCCTGGTCTCAGGGTACTCGTGATCTGGTGTTGTTGATCATTTTAGGGGTATTCTGCACCGCCCTTTCCCATGCGTTGTTCATTCGAGGTTTACAGCATATCAAAGCCCAGTTGGCCAGTCTCATTGCCAGCCTGGAGCCCGTATATGGAATCTTCTTTGCCATTGTATTCTTGCAAGAAATTCCGACCTGGCGGACCTTGTTGGGAGGTACCGTCATCCTGGGAACCATTGCCATTGCCAGCGTGTATACCAACAAATTGACTACAGCATAAACAAGAATTACAAAACGCAGGAAAGCACAAACAATTGAAAAACCAACTCATTGAGCATCATGCAAGCTAGGATTCAAGTGCTAAATCGGCTCTCCGATTTACCGAAATGTCACCATTCCCACTCAGAACAAATCCTTAAGATCAACTCTCCTGATTCCCGAGAATCCCAATCTTTACTCCATGCATTGGCCAGTAGTGAATCACTGCCATTATTTTGCCATCCCTCTCAAAGCTCAAAACATCTCATTGACAAATTGATTGATCAGGAAGGACAGGGTAATTCATCGGTTCTACAAGCATATCAGCTCAGTCAGCAAATCTTGAAAAAATATCTAAAATTTCGTTTGGTGGTGATAATCCATTGCGACAAGAAAAACTGGCATCCAACCGATTTAGCCCTGTTGTGGTATTTGACCAGGGCTCCTTCACAAGTAGAGTTATTTATCGTTTGTTCGACATCAGACTGTTTACCAGACGGTTTTGACTACCACTGGTTGACACCGAAACCATCTCATCACGAGATCTCCTCTTCTGTCAGCAATAAACCAGAGTCTACAGATGAAAAAAAACTATTTGCCAAGGCTCAGCGAGCGATAAACGACAAAGCATTTGAAGATGCCGTCTATTTCTTACAACAAGCCAAACAAATGACTGAAAGTGATCAACAAAAGCTCATCTACCAAACTCAATTAGATGGTCTTTTTCTCGCACTAAAACGCTTTCAGCAAGTCGATTGTGCCAGTGATATTCCAGAGCATTTGCCATTAAAACTAAAATTCAAAATCTGGCAAAATCGTGCTTGGGCACTGACGATGTTGGGGCAGACAGAAATGGCTACGCCTTACTATCAGCTATTAGAAGAACACCAAGCCCAACAATCCGATCCTATTTTATTGGCCTATCTAAAAAATATTCGTGCCCTTTATGAAGTGAAAAGCGGGCGTTGGCAAAAAGCAATGGCTCTGGAGTTAGAAATTAGAAAGGATCTTTTACAACAGACGTTTCCCATCTCTATGCAATTGGAGTATATCAATGCCATTAACCTGGCAAGGCTCTATTTCCGACAAGCACAATATTCCTCCTGTATCCAATATCTTCAAAAAGCAGCACAAAGTTATCAAGGTTGCCAAGCGCAAGGGTTGCCTGTGGTAGTTTTTTACCGACTGTCGCAAGCCTATTTTGCAAGTGGTCAAACGACCAAAGCAAAACATTATTTGATCAAAGCATGTCTGGAGTGGTTGGCATTGCCCGTCCCGGAAGCAATGGCTTTACGCTCTGTTAAAAACTTGACGGGCATCACCGATTGTCCGGTCTGGCAAGTGGAACCTGCCTTATCAACCACCTTGCTAGAGCATGCAATTCAAATTGGAATCCCCATCAAGGAAACATTGCCAGACATCCTTCCCAAAGGGGAATTTGCATTTGCTCGTGAATTCCTGGCTTCCCATGAACAAAACCAATCTCTAACCTTATTGGCTGGGGACGATTGGGCACTGATTTTTAGCCCTGATTCTGAGTTCAAATCATCGCCCCATCGCAGTCAAAATTACCAAATCCTGCAACATACTCTGCTGGATTGGTTCAATCAACAAGTGAACCTGCCAGAACAGCCTGGTTACTACCTCATTGATGATGTCCAGGAAAAACGTCATAGTACGGATTTCTCAGATTTGCTTTCATCTGCATCGCGTTGGCAATGTCAGACAATCACTCTATTTGACAAAACAGTAGCCATTCCGGAAAATCAAAACCACACGTACCAAATTCAACTTGCCAGTGGCATTCAACAATTGGTAGTGCACAATGAATCCTTTCAAGCCCGCTTTAATCGCTTTTTACCTGATCAAATGTTATCGAAACAAGAATTCCAATTGTTAAACCGTTTGCAGCAAGAACCAATGCCATTAAAACAAGTTCAAACAAAATTTCCATTCAGCCTAAGTCAATTGAGGATCATGGAACAAAAAGCACTGGTGCACATTCAAGCCAATTGTCCAAATGAGCTAATCCATGCAAATCGATAAGTCTCAGCTAAAAAGTTTTCAACAGCAAGGCTTTCTAGTAATCAGACAATGCCTTGATTTGAAATCAAGACAAGCGCCGGAACACCTGTAGTCCTCTCATCTACATAAGTCCTTTACAGTAACTCGCATGAATAGTATGATAATCATATTATATGATTTACTATGCATTCTATAAAAGGAGCAAGCAATGGAACGCATCAGTGTGACACAAGCGGTACGTCAATTTTCAGATCTACTCAATCGAGTTTTTTACCAAGGAGTGAGTGTAGAATTAGAACGAGGAAATAAGATAATTGCTCGAATATCTCCAGTTTCTCCTGAATCACCTTTAAAAGTCAAAGATCTCAATAAGTTTTTTTCAGAACTTCCATCACTTGGGAATGACTCAGAGTCTTTTGAGAAAGATTTAAAGCATATTCGAAAAAAGATACCCTTGGAGAAAAACCAATGGGATTAATGTTAGACACAAATGTTTTTATTTTTTCGGAACGATCAGGATCGCCAATAGATTTTTCAGAATGGGAAGAGTATGGTGACGTGTATATTAGCTCTGTTACTGTTTCAGAATTATTAGTTGGTGTTCATTGTGCTAATAGTGAAGCAAGAAAGGCTCGACGTTCCGCTTTTGTGGAGTTCATTCTAGGCAAAGTGCCTGTTTTGGTATTTGATGCTGAAGTGGCAAGGGTACATGCGGGATTATTCACGACACTTACTAAGCAAGGAGAAATGATTGGAGCACATGATTTAATCATCGCAGCAACGGCTTTATTCCACGATTGTGCTGTTTTGACAGATAATACCAATGAATTTGAGAGAGTTGCAGGACTTGAGACTATCTCATACATTCAATCATCTAAAAAAACCCTTCAACCATGACCGAACAAATGGATTAAGGAAATCTTTGGTTCGCCTATGAACCAAAGCAGCAGAGGTTGATGCAAAATCAGAGGAAATAAAAATCCAGTTATTTAAACGATATAAACCTCAATAGGAGGCATAATGGGAAAATCAGAATCTACTTCAGAAAAGGAACTGATCCAAAAAGCATTGCAACAAGCGGAACAATGGCAAAATCGAGCAAATCAACTGCTCACATCAGAAGAACGGCAACATCAAAAAATCATGCTGGATTTGCTGAACAGACCCGTTGATAAAGTGATCTTGAATGATTTGTTTGATCAAAGCTTTCGCTCACAAGATGCAAAACGGGTGGTTGATCAGTTTATCTACCAACTGACTCGCAAAGGTATTCCTCAATTCTTTTCAACCATCGATCAACTCCTCCTGAGAGCTTTTTTATTGGGAGGCAAGTATGCCCCCACCCTTTCTGTTACCGAAATCAAGAAAAAAATTCGCAAAGATACCCAAAACATGATTCTACCAGAAGAAGATCATCTCCTACGTCTCCACCTGACGAGACGTAAAGATCAGGGAGTGCGGGTCAATCTCAATCATCTGGGAGAAGTGGTGCTGGGAGAAAAAGAATCCGAAAAACGGCTACAGCATTATGTGGAATCGTTGCGAGATCCAGAAATTGAACACATTTCCATCAAGATTTCCAGCATTTACTCACAGTTGCATCCACTGGGATACGAACACTCTCTAGAGGTTTTGCAAGAGCGTTTGACCATTCTTTTGAGAGAAGCGCGAGACCATCATTATGTTCCTCCCACTGGAGAAGCCCGACCCAAGCTGGTCAATATTGACATGGAAGAATATCGAGATTTGGAGTTAACGCTGGAAATGTTCACAAAGGTGCTCGACCAACCAGAATTTGATGAACTCCCTGCTGGCATTGTGTTGCAAGCCTACATCCCTGATTCCTACTTGCATCAACAGAATTTGACACAATGGGCACAAGAGCGTGTTGCTCAAGGACGCAGTCCGATCAAGTTGAGAATTGTCAAAGGAGCCAATTTACAGATGGAGATGGTGGAATCCGAATTAAAAAATTGGCCACTTCCCATTTACGACAGTAAAATCGAAGTGGATGCCAATTACAAACGGATGGTGCAGTTTGGCATGAAACCAGAAAATATTCAGGCCGTCCCCCTAGGAATTGCCTCACACAATTTGTTCGATCTGGCCTATGCCTGGATTCTTGCTCAAGAATATGGGGTTGAATCTTATTTTACCTTTGAGATGCTGGAAGGAATGGCCGACCATTTACGACGCGCCATCATGGAAGAAAATCGAGATTTTTTACTCTATACTCCGGTAGTCAAAGAAGATCAGTTTCTCAATGCCATTGCTTATCTGATGCGTCGACTTGATGAAAATACTGGGGCTGATAATTTTCTCCGTCATTCTTTCGGAATGCAGGTGAATTCCCAAGAGTGGTACTTTTTGAAAGAACAATTCCTGGCATCTTTTGAATGGATTCCCCCCCTCAACGATCAGCCACGCCGTCGCCAGAACCGCCATACCGAAACATTTTCTGAAAAGACCAGCTGCTTTCATACAGGAGTATTTACCAACGAACCCGATACGGACTGGTCGTTGCCACAGAATCTCAAATGGGCAGAATCCATTCGCAGGCAATGGCAAAAAACTAGTGAGGATACTCCTTTTGACATCCCTTTGTGGGTGGGCAGAAAAAAAATCACCACCAAAAGAAAGCAAGAAGCGTTTTTTGATCTGTCACAACCAGACGTTTGTGTGTGTGTTGTCAAGACCACCAATACCAGCGATGTTAAAGCCGCAGTTCGTCTGGCCAAAGAAGACCCAACCGACTGGCGTAAGAAGAAACTGAAGCACCGTCATCAACTACTGACCAAGGCTGCAATGGAATTACGAAAATCCAGAGGCAATTTAATTGGTATTGCCGCAGCCGTTGCTGGAAAAACTTTTTTTGAAGCAGACGTGGAAGTGTCAGAAGCCATTGACTTTGCAGAATTTTATCCTCATTCTCTGAAGACATTTGATCAAATGCCACATTTAAAAATGCAACCCAAGGGAGTGGGGTTGGTGATTCCTCCCTGGAATTTTCCCATTGCCATTCCTGCTGGAGGAATCATTGCAGCCCTGGCTGCTGGCAATACAGTTATTCTCAAACCGGCTTTTAGAGCATATCCCGTTGCCTGGGAGTTGGTACAGTGCTTTTGGAAAGCTGGTATTCCACAAGAAGTGCTACAAATTTTGCCCTGTACCGGCCCAACCACTTCCCTGTTAGCTCAGCACCCTGATATCGACTTCATCATTTTTACAGGAGGTACGGATACGGCTTTCCATATTTTCCAGTCACACCCTGAACGAGAAATCAGCGCAGAGACTGGTGGTAAAAACGCCACTATTGTCACGGCCATGTCAGACCGTGATGAAGCGGTGGGCAATGTGGTTTATTCTGCTTTTGGACACGGAGGACAGAAGTGTTCTGCCACTTCCCTGCTTATTTTAGAAAAAGAGATATACAACGATCAAACTTTCCGCAAGCAATTGGTCGATGCGATTGAAAGTCTGAGAGTCGGTTCAGTCTGGGATTTTTCCAATGAAATGGGACCGTTGTTCCTTCCTCCTGAAGGTGCATTGAAAAAAGGATTCAGCGAACTGGAACCAGGAGAACGTTGGATCATTCCTCCTGAAAATATTCATGATAATGCAAGGATGTGGCGCCCTGCTCTAAAATGGGGTGTCAAACCTGGAAGTTATTCTCATAAAACAGAATTTTTTGGTCCATTGCTTTCGGTGATGTGTGCCGCCGACCTGGAGGAGGCCATCGAAATTGCCAACACGACAGGATATGGTCTGACCACTGGTCTGGAAAGTCTGGATACAAGGGAACATGAATTGTGGAAAGAAAAAATATTTGCAGGCAATCTTTATATCAACCGGGTCACGACGGGAGCTATTGTCCTGCGTCAACCTTTCGGAGGTGTTGGTTTATCGGCAATTGGTCCTGGTATCAAAGCAGGCAGTCCCAATTATGCCATCCAATTCATGAAGCTCGAAACGACCAAAACTTCTCCTTTCGGTGCGATCAGTCAATTGTCTCCTTTACAGAAGCTGGCTCAACGTTGGCAAGGACAACTGCAGCGTGGTGAATGGCCAGAGCATCATCAAGATTTAGAAAAATCAATTCAGGCGGTCCACAGCTATCTTTACCAAATGGAACAGGAATTTAGCAAAGAACATGATTTCTTTCATTTACGTGGACAAGATAATGTGTTTCGCTATCTCCCCATCGGAAAAGTAGTAGTACGTCTGCACCCCAAAGACAGTTTATTTGATGCCCTGGCACGAATTGCCGGTACATTGATCAGTGGATGTCAATTAGAAGTCAGTTATCCTCTTGATCTGAAAAATGCAGTGATTGCTTTCCTCCAGAGTGCAGAAGGGCAATCCTTGTTGGGAACAACGCCATGGGTTCATGAAACAGATGACGAATTGGTGAAAAGGTTCGATCACATTGATCGATTGCGTTATGCCGACCCCCAACGAGTACCGACTTCTATTTATCGGGCTGCTGCTGAGAAAGGAATGTATATTGCCCGCAACACGCCCCTGGTCGAAGGACGGTTGGAACTGCTGCAATATATGCGTGAACAAAGCATTTCCACGAACTATCATCGCTATGGCAATCTGGGAGAACGGGACTTATAAGGTTGCCTCAGTCATTGAGTCGAATAAATAAATGCTCTCCGGGTCAACAGTAAATGTCAGCGTGTTGTTCGTATTAAGTGGAGTATCGGCCCCCACCAGGATTTGAATCTGCTCTCCTCCCAGGCGCGATACGATGACCGATTGATTTCCTATGTATTCAGACAGGATTACCGGTAAATCCAGCCTCAGCCCCTGAGTGCTCTCATGAGCGATGAGAAAATCTGACGGACGGATACCGACGATCACCTGATTGGATTGTAAACTCTGCACACGAGCTTGCCAGGATTTAGGCAAAGGCAGACTGTACCCCTCACCCGTTACTGCCAAATGTCCATTTGACTCGGCAAGAATTCCAGCAAAGAAATTCATGGGAGGTGAACCTAGAAAACCAGCAACAAATTTATTATTTGGGGTTTTATACAACTGCTCGGCTGAGCCTTGCTGTTGAATGATCCCCTGATGCATCACAACGATCCGGTCTCCCAGGGTCATTGCTTCCACCTGATCATGGGTGACATAGATCATGTTTTTTTCGAGCCGGCGACGCATCAATGCCAATTCAGCCCTCATTTGAGCACGCAGCTTGGCATCCAGATTGGATAGAGGTTCATCGAATAGAAACGTGCTCGCATCACGCACCAGAGCCCGGCCCATAGCAACCCGTTGACGTTGACCACCAGACAGTTGAGCGGGTTTGCGAGTCAGCAATGAGCCGATGCCCAGCATGTCAGCGACTTTTTTAACCCTGGCTTCGATCTCGGCCTTGGGATAATGAGCCAGACGCAAAGCAAAAGACATGTTGCGCGCTACATTCATATGGGGATAGAGGGCGTAGTCCTGAAAAACCATCGCAATGTCACGATCTTTGGGCTCCAGATGTGAAATGGGTTTGCCATCACTGAAAATTTCCCCAGCCGTTAAATCTTCCAAACCCGCAATCATGCGCAGGGTGGTTGATTTACCACACCCTGACGGACCGACTAACACCGTGAACTCATTTTTTTCCATGGACAGGTTGAGTTCTTTGACGACGGTTGTGGCACCATAATTCTTTTTGATATCTTTTAATTGAATATGTGGCATGGTTCATCCTCTTTGGACAGATCACTCTCCCCAACTTTGATGCACATATAATCATTCAGCAGACGATTTAGGTTTCGCAGAAGAGTCATTGCCGGGTGATAACTGAGAGGATGATTCCATTGATGCTTTCTGCGGGGGAGCCTGATCGGCATGAAAATAAAGATCCAAGAGGTGAACAACCAATAATATGACCCCAATGATGGCAAAACTGATTAGATAATTTCTTAAAATACGTGGCATAACGGTTTATTCTAACTTTGTACGGGTTGTAGATTGGAAACATCAATGCTGTCTTGGGTTGGCTCCAGATGAAGCTTTAAATGTAGAATACCATGATGAAACTCTGGAGTTTCATGACTGAGTATTTGCTGTGAAGGAATGGTAAACATATAATCAAAAGTACCATATTTGCGATTTTGTACAAGATAAGCATCTTCGGGTAAGCGCTTGACCCTCTGGACTTTTCCCTTAATTTTCAGGGAAGTCGGCGTCAACTCCACCTTGATGTCTTTTTCAATCACACCTGGTAGTTCTAATTCCATATGCAATGTATTCTCAAGGATATAAAGATCATAAACGGGTTCCAGTGTGATATTTTCAGTTTGATTGACTTCTGTCGCCAACTGTTGTGTGCGTTTGTGAATCTCTAATAGATCATTTTCCATTTTGCGTTGATACTGCAACAATGGTTCTAGCATTTTTTCTGTTGTCATAAAAATTCCTGTACTGGTATGAAACATTGGATTGTGGAGCTGGTATTACTCAAGCTTTCGCCTGGTTTTGAGAAGAGTCTGTTTTTTCATGTAATGCAGGAGTTGGTGTCATTTCCTTGAGACGCAGAATGAATTTATGCAATTTCAGATGTTCCAGATCGGTCAAATGAAAAAACTGTAAGTTGAATCGGTTACGCCCCTGCTCTGTAGAAATAGATAACACCTGAGCTTGTAATTCATCTCTTGTTGATATTCCTGGAATGTCAAACATCACAATATCCTGCTCCCAAAACGTACCTTGTGGCTGACTGGAGATGAAGTGCAGTCCTCCCTGGCTGATATTGGTAATGATTCCTTCCAAAGCTGGCAATTGCCCATCTTCTCTCGTTTGATGCAATTCTCGCCTGCTGAGATGCAAATGCTGGTCAGACAATTGATAAAGTGTTGTCGGCAATTTCACAGGAATGCGCTCATGTTCACGTTCTATAATTTTTCGGATCTCCTTAGTATGGGTTAGCACTAACAGAGGATTTTCTCCATAAACTTGTTTTACCAGCGAAGCTTTGAATTCATAGGTTCCGTCTTTTCTTCTGGCTTTGCAAGTCAGATAATGGAAGCGTTCCAGACTGACAGGCCGTCGTTTACTCGTCGGTGGTTTGAGATAAAAATACTGTTCGGAGATATTGACAACAGGAGAAACAAATAAAATTTGCTTGTGGCCCACCTGCACTGAACATTCCAAGTTTGTCTTCATGATCAGCATTTGTGTGCAAACAAATGGCACTTTTACATTATTGTAGTGAAATCCAAGCTTATGCCGTAAATTTAAAACTTGGGGCAATTCTTTAGCCAGTGCTTGCGTTTGCTTAAAATGAGTGGCATGTGCTTCAAATTTTCGAACAGACTCAATAATTGAATAATTGTCACGAAATGTAGAGGAACCCGAAATCTTCTCCAGCAAATGATATTCGTGAGGCGTTAATTCTAAATTGGCAATGAGTGTTTGGAAGGTAAGCTTTTCTTTTTCTTGATAGTCATGCTTCAATAAGGCGGTTTTTTTATCTTTTTCGTTTTGCAGGTATTTCCGCAGGCGCACAACAGCAAAAGCAACCAATATGAAAAAAATAGAATAGACAACAATTTCCTCTACCAGAGAAACCTGTTTAAAATAATCTATTTTTAAAACTTTTAAAATTTCTTCCGCACCACGATATTCTGGTTCCAAATTTTACCTCATCTTCTGATTGATCACTAATCTTCACTGTTGGTCTATACACTTCACTGAAAGTAAAACACATATTATACCAAAGTCCAACCTTCCTGAAAATGAATTTCTAAAAATCAGGGGACATAATACTAATTAATATTTTAAAAGTATTAATTAGTATTATGTCCCCTGATTTTAAAAGCCCGTGAACAATATGAACAAAATGAATAATAAGGAACATAAATTCCTTAATTTCACAATATTTACAGATGGATTGGGCTATGGAATAACAAAACCAGCGAAACAAAAATCCAGTTGGTTGGATTTTTATTGTAAACCTATTTTTAGAGGAGATGATGATGAAGAAGATCAAAAAAATTTGGCATCGTGTTTTGTTATTCGCCAGTATAGGGGTGTTGAGTGTTGTGGCAGGTGTTGCTTTCAATTCTGTGCAGGCAGCAGACATAGAGAAGATCCACTTTCTCATTCCAGGTGGTGCCGGTGGTGGTTGGGATGGAACCGCTCGTGGTACAGGAGAAGCCTTAACCAAATCAGGTTTAGTCAAACATGCTTCTTATGAAAACATGTCTGGCGGTGGTGGCGGAAAAGCCATTGGGTATATGATTGAAACAGCACAAAGACAACAGGGAACACTGATGGTGAATTCCACACCGATTGTTGTGCGATCCATTACCAAAGTTTTCCCTTATTCTTTTCGTGACTTAACACCAGTTGCCGGAATCATTGCTGACTCTGCCGTTTTTGCAGTCAATAAAGATTCCAAATTTCAATCATGGACTGAGGTAGTAGCGGCTTTCAAGGACAGTCCTAGAAAAGTTACCGTGGGTGGAGGATCAGTCCCTGGAGATTTGGATCATATTGCCGCAGCCTTAGCCATGCAAGCCGCTGGTGGAAATCCCAAAAAAGTCCGCTACATCCCTTACGACGCAGGTGGTAAGGCCATGGCGGGTCTGTTAACCGGTGAAATCAAAGTATTGTCCACAGGTTTTGGTGAAGCACTGGAATTAGCAAAAAATGGACAAATTCGTATACTGGCCATCACAGCAGAAACTCGCTCCAAAGATGCACCAGAGGTTCCCACCTTGAAGGAACTGGGATATGACATGACATTTGCCAACTGGAGAGGTTTTTTTGGTCCCCCAGGATTATCCGACGATCATGTCAATAAATACCTGAGTGTTATGGAAAAAATGTATGACACCTCTGCCTGGGAAACTGTTCGATCCAGAAGAGGTTGGAGTAACCAATATGTGCCTGGCTCCCAATTTACTGCTTTTCTAGAGAAACAAGAAAAAGCAATTAGCGGAATGCTGAAAGAATTGGGTTTTTTGAAATGAACACAGAAGGGTCAGTGCTGAATCACTGGCTCTCCTTCATAAGGAGAACACAAAATGAATATTAGTCATATCCATAAAGAAAAATATGGAGCCTTGCTTTTCCTTACGTTTTCAATGGCTTATGGAGCGTTGGCCCTCAATATTGAGCTTCCTTTCTTCATGGAAGAAGATCCTTTTACCTCCAGAACCATGCCTGAAGCCTTGGCTATTCTAGGGGTGATCGCTTCGTTATTGATGATTCTCTTGCCCACAGCAGGGAAACAGGAAAAGGACCGGCTGAGCAATGCATTCCGTGGTTTGAACTGGAAAGATGTGATTCTGCTCCTGGGATTGATGGTGTTTTATGGTTTAACCATCAAAACAATTGGATTTATCATTTCCACCATCCTTTTTTTGGCAGCAGGTTTTTGGGTTTTAGGAGAAAGGCGGATCAAGGTGATTTTGTTGGGTTCGATCCCTCTGGTTGTCATTTTTTGGTACGTTTTAAGTCAATTACTGGGCATCTACATTGATCCAGGATTCATGTTTTACTCATAGGGGGGGAAATGTTAGAAGGAATATATACAGGATTAACAACCGCTTTTCTGCCACTTAACCTGCTTTTGGTTTTTGTAGGCTGTTTTGCTGGTACCTTTATTGGTATGTTACCAGGTCTAGGACCGATTTCTGCGATTGCCCTGATGATTCCCATCACTTATGGGTTTAATCCGTCTTCCGGCATGATTTTAATGGCGGGCGTGTATTATGGTGCCATCTTTGGTGGTTCCACCTCTTCCATTCTGATCAATGCGCCTGGAGTGGCAGGGACGGTTGCGACCTCATTTGATGGGTATCCCATGGCACAACAAGGGAAAGCCGGAAAAGCCCTGGCTCTGGCAGCCTATTCTTCATTTTCTGGCGGAACGATTGCGGCCATATTTTTGCTGATTGCAGCTCCAGCCCTAGCCTCTGTTTCTTTGAGTTTTCAATCTTCCGATTACTTTGCCCTCATGGTTCTGGGGTTGACCGCAGTTTCTGCCTTTGCAGGAAAAGGTGGTTTTCTCAAAGCCTCTATCATGACCCTGTTTGGATTGATGATCGCAACAATTGGGACAGATGGTTCTTCAGGAGTACAACGTTTCACCTTTGGACGCCTGGATCTAATTGATGGTATTAGTTTTCTGCTACTGGCCATGGCGACTTTTGCATTGTCAGAAGCGTTGATGGTGATTCTCAAGAAAGATAAGGTCTCTAAAAAAGCAGAGGAAGCCGCTCAAGGAAATCTTGGCAGTTTGAAAGTGTCCAAAGAGGAAGTGAAGGATATTGCTCCAACGATTGGGCGCTCCTCCGTATTAGGCTTTTTTGTAGGGGTGTTGCCAGGCGCAGGAGCGACCATTGCTTCTTTTCTCGCCTATGGCATGGAACGCAATCTTTCCCGTGGAAAGGAAAAAGAACGTTTTGGCAAAGGCAGTCCAAGGGGATTAGCCGCACCCGAAACAGCAAATAATGCCGCATGCTCTGGTTCTTTTGTACCTCTCCTCACTCTGGGGATTCCTGGTTCAGGAACAACGGCTGTGATGCTAGGGGCTTTATTGTCCTATGGTATCCGACCCGGACCTCGATTGTTTGTGGAAGAACCCCAAGTTTTCTGGTCCGTGATTATTTCCATGTATGTTGGCAATGTCATGTTGCTGATATTGAATCTTCCCTTGATTCCCTATATTGCCAAGTTACTGGTTTTACCCAGACAGATTCTCACTCCGCTGATTCTGTTTTTCTCATTGATTGGCGTGTACCTGGTGTCATTCAATACCTTTGACATCCAATTGATGATTTTTATTGCAATCATTGCTCTGGTTCTTCGGATTCTCGATTTCCCGATGGCTCCGATGTTACTGGGATTCATTCTGGGAAGGATGATGGAAGAAAACCTGAGAAGGGCTTTGTTGATCAATGATGGATCGTATTCTTTTCTATGGGAACGTCCGATCACATTGACCATTTTGATCATTACTCTGCTCACCGTCATGGCTCCTGTTTTTTCATACCTCAAACAAAAAAGGTCTGAGAAACTGGTGACGGCATAATTCTAAGTAGGGATGGGTTACGACTTCGCTTTGGCTCAGTCTCACCTTCCCTACAATCTAATGTACAGCTAATCAGAAATAAGTGTGCAAATTCTTGGGGAAATCGTTTTTGCACAACTGGGCGAAAATATGATCAAACCCGGTAAATATTTGTAACACAGCTTCCAATTTCCAAAATCAATTTTAAAGAGGAAAAAAATAATGCAACTCACAGGAATGTTATATGGCTCACAACTCCTCAACTATGTGGGGTTCCCAACAGCCGAAGTGTTAGGCCCAGAAGCCAGTGAAGATGAAATCCAGCGTTTGATTGAAAAGCATGGAACGATTTTTATCAAACCTTTGTTCAAAGGGGGAATTGGCAAAAAAGGCAAGGCTGGCTTACTGGGCCGTGCCAGCGACTTGAAAACGGCCTTACAAGAAAAAGAACGTCTTTATTTCATTGAGCATACCGTCAAAAACACAACTGCCAAAGCCCAGGGGGTTACTTTTGAAGGAGGCGTTCCGGCAGATCACGAAGTGTATTTTTCCATCACAGATTCCACTCGTTATCGTGCCCCTGTGGTCACACTCACCCATCAGGGAGGAGTGTCCATTGAGGAATTGGATAAAAGATATGTCGCTGAAATTCCTTTTGATGCGCTCACTGGATTGAAAGCGTTCGTGATTGCTAATGCCCTATCGGACATTGGCGCCCCCAAAGAAATTGATTCTCCTCTAGTCCAACAGCTTCCCAAATTGTGGGAACTCTTTCATCATTATGGCATGACCACGCTGGAGTTGAATCCAATTCGGATGATGCCGGGAAAAGGAGGACGACTGGTTCCAGTGGCCTGTGATTTCAAATGTGGGTTTGATCGGGATGATCCTCGATGGGAACGGCTGACTTTGCCTCATCATTTGTTCACAGTGGAGCATTCTGACTTTGAACAGGAAATCAATCAACTTCGGACGTATCAAGGACAAAGCGACGTTTATGTGATCAATGAGCAAGGCACCATTTTAGCTCCCACTTTTGGTGGTGGCGCCAACTCACTGGTCTCAGAAGCTTTAGGAGACAGAGCGATCATTTCCTCTGATTTTGGAGGAAATCCTCCTTACGAGAAGATGCGTGATGTTGCCCGTATTTGTTACAAACACTGGCTGAAACAAACCAATGTCTTGTTTGTCATTGGAGGAAAGTCCAATAACACCGACATCGAAACGACCTTTCGTGCTATGGCTGATGCACTGCAAGACCATTTCAATCAAAATGGCCCCACTCCGTTGTATGTGGTCATCGGTCGAGGTGGTCCCAATCTGATCCGAGGCATGGGAGCGTTTAAGGACACTCTCGATGCACTGAGCTTACCTTATCGGATATTTGGTTTTGATTCAGCAATGAGTGAAGTGGTCAATTATGCCTTGGCTGCCGATGATTGGATGTGTGCCGGAGGGCGTAAAGAAGTCAGCAAGTTATTAGGAATCGATGAATAGGAACTTTATTTAACATGAAGAAGGTATTATGAAGCGCAAGGGTGTAGGAAATTTTAAATATTATGTTGGAATCTCTTCTCTGGAGCAATTAGCAACCCGAGAAGACCGTGTTTGTGTGTTGAATCTATTGGGGGGAGAATCCCGTACCGTCTCTCCAGTCAGTCATACTTTTTCAGGAGGCAACATCGTTTTTGGAACTTCTCCAGGGAAAGCCGGGCAAGTTCTAAAAACAAAGAAAGGAAATATTCCTGTCTATAATAACGTTCGCGAAGGATTGGAGGCTGGACATCATTTTAATACCGGAGTGGTCTATTTGCCTCCCTCTGGAGTCCGAGATGGTGTGGCCGAGTTAGTGCGTGTCAATCCAGAACTGCGCAAAGTGATCATCCTGACAGAAAAAGTTGCCGTCCATGATGCCCGTGAAATTCGAGCCATTGGGCAAATGGAAGGTATTGATATCTTTGGTGCTAACTGTTTAGGATTAGCGGATTCCTGGAATCAGGTCCGCCTCGGTGGTGCTCTGGGAGGAGACCATCCGGAAGAATCATTGATTAAAGGCTCTGTAGCGATTTTTTCTAATTCCGGAAATTTTACCACCACCATCGCACAATATTTGGCCACTGGTGGTTGGGGAACCACCACTTCGGTTTCCAGTGGAAAAGACGTGTATATCCACTTTGCTGCACCAGAATTCATCTATGCCTTTTCCAATGACCAACGCAGCAAAGCAGCAGTCATGTATGTGGAACCGGGAGGGTATTATGAACACGATCTTCAGATCAATAAACCGATTGTGGCCTGTGTCGTTGGACGTTGGAAATCCAAATTGAATCGAGCAGTTGGCCATGCGGGTGCTATGGCAGGTTCTGGTGACGATGCGGAAGCGAAAGAAAAATGGTTCATGGAGGCTTTTGGAGTGAATGATATTTTCACTCCAGACAATCGCGTCTTCTCAGAGAAAGGAGCAGTTGTCACCAACATCGCTCACATTCCTTTAGCACTGACTGAGGTCATGAATCTCAGTCGCATTGAGCCCGATTTTGAACCAATGGGTGATCTTTCGCTCAAGTCATGGTTTGGCGATAGTAAAGGATTGACTCTGCCTGTTGAACTGGATGTACCGACCGTCAAAGCAATTTCTCCGTACAATGGACAAATTCAAGAACTGAATAAACAAATTGGCCGCATTTTTCCTCGCACCAACATGAAAGATGCCTCAGGGGTTTCCATCATGGACCCGAAAACGCAGATTACCAAATTGCATGGTCGTTCTATTCTAGATAATTCCTTGAAATCTCTCGAAAGTAATCTTTGTTTTGCCTTGTTGCGAGAGCATAATGGACCCAATGATAATGCGTTGACCAATATTGCTATTGCCGCTCAAATCAATTTGTATGGGGACATGACCGTCCAGGCTGCCGATGCAGCAAGAGAAGCTGGCAATGCCCCCAATGCTGTTCTGACTGCCGCAGTCACCATGATCGGTCCCAATCGCATCAACCGTCAACAGAAAATCATAGAAGCCTTTATCGATCTGTTCTCACAGTCTGGCTTAAAAGACGGGATGAAAGAAGATTTCGAGTTGGGCAACATTAAAATTCCAGAGGGACTGAAAAAGCTCTTATTGGCCGATGCGCCTGATGAAAAAGCAGAAGCGATTCTTTCTGCAATGACAGAACGAAATGCCAAATCGTTGTTTGTTAAATTGTTACGAGATCTACAGCAACCCGTTCATGCCGATGCTGTCCTTGCCGCCATTGCAATGACCATAGCCTGGAGTCCTTTAGCACGCAAACGCATCTCAAAGATTACGGCAAAAAACTTTCCGTGGTACCTGACCATCTATGCCACCATCATTGGTGCTTCTGTTGATGGCAGTCATCACCAAAAAGACTCGTACTGTGGTATTCCCAATGAAACCTTGTTGAATTCCTGGAATTTTGGTGAGATTGCTTATCTCACCCTGCTTGGCAATCAAGCCAATCCAGAACAACTCTTTGCCTTCCAAATTCTTACTGGATTACTGCTATCCAACGGTCCAGGCAGTATTTCAGCCCAAGGATCAAAAGGGGCCATTGCCGCCGATGGACCTGAGACTCCAAATCGTGTCCAAATCAATAAAGCCATGATTGGTTTCTTGACCCATACGGGGTTTTCTCATGGAGGTGCCGGATTTGAAGGAATTACCTTTTTAGTGGATGCTTTTAAAAATACTAACCTCACTGATCCTGGTGATCCCAATCACGGATTGGATTTGAAAGAAATGGCAAAATCGTTTGCTGTCGAGTATGGCAAGCAAAAAACTGCTCTAAAGGAATCAACTGGGGGTCGGATGAAAGCGATTGCGGGATTGAACCATCCTGTCTTTAAGAACAAGCCAGTGAATACCGATCCTCGAGAGGCGTTTATTGATGAATTGTTCAAAGAGCGTGGCCAATACAATGTGTTTCATGAGTATTATCAAATACTGGCCAGACAACTCTTTGAGGCCGGAGTCACCCATAATGTTTTTTGTGTGAATATTGACGGAGTGATTGCGGCTATGTTACTGAAAATGCTGTGGTCACAATACCGGGAAGGACAGTTGGATTCTCGCAAGCTGGAAGTGGCTGCCTTTACAATATTCCTCTATGGGCGCATGATGGGATGTGCTGCTGAAATCAATGATCACATCAACCGGGGAAAAAACATGGACACGCGAACTCCTGCTTCTCAATGCCGGTATGTTTCTTGATTCTCCTCCTGACCAGAAGTCCCCACAAAAGTTTATTCTTTTGTTAAGGGACTTCTGGTTAGAATAAAAAAGCGATATGAGGCATTTATGAAATCTTTACATTTGCATCCCAATAAGCCCAATCTCAGTATTGCTATGAAAACGGCAATCAGTAGTGGTGTTCTTGTGCTTGTTCTCTTTTTCATCGCCAATCTTTACTTCTCTTATATTCAGAAAAATTTATTTAATGAAATCTTACAAATCAACACGCAAGAAACCCAAGAATCGTTGAAGCTTAGAGAAGCAAGTGAACGGGAACTTCTTTCCAAACACATAACATTCAATAGCCAATTGCTGGGCAAAATCCTGGCCCCTTTGCTCTTTCAGTTAAATATGGATTCTGTGGCATTGAATTTAAAAACCTTCATGGAGATTCCTGAAATTATGGCTATTGAAGTGGTTGAGGAGGATGCTGAGACACCAATCCTGGTTTCATGGATGATGGAGGAAGGAGCTCGCATCCAAAGAGGAGAGTTACCACAGGATTTTTCCAAAGAGACATTGCAACGATTGGATATAGAATTGCTTCATGAAGAAGAAAAAATTGGAGTCGTCACCGTCTATTTTTCAACCCAACAATTGCTCGACCGAATTGAGATGATTAATCAGCAGGTGGTGCTCAATGAAGTAAAAAAAAGGCAATACCTGGAGGAACAATTTGCACAAGTTCGCTTCAATCAGGACATAACCATGGTTGGTATTGTCTTGATTTTCATCATCTGCCTGGTGTTGATCCTACGAGTTTCGGTGGTAACCCCCTTAAAATTGATTACCAGCTTGATGAAAGAAATTGCTGAAGGAGAAGGGGACCTCACTAAGATCATCCCGATGCGGGCTAAAGATGAAATCGGAGACCTTATCCAACAATTCAATCGTTTTGTTGAAAATATCCGCGAAATCATTCAAAATATCAATGATAGTGCTTTACAATTATCCTCCGCTTCTGAAGAGTTGGCCCAAACGACTCATCAAAACGAAATCACCATTAGTGAAGTGAATCGTTCGATTAGCCAGGAATCTTCAGGCATTACACAAAATGCTGCTACCATTCAGGAAATGTCGCATAATATCAAAGCAATTTCTGAAGAAATGCAGCATATTAGGGTGATGATGAAAGATGCAGAAGCAGAAGCATTTGAGGGAAATCAAGCGGTTATCAAGGCCAATCAATCAATGGAAAAACTGGCCCATAGTAGCCAGCAAATTGAAAAAATCATCGAGGTGATTACGGAGATTTCGAATCAAACCAATTTACTTTCATTAAATGCTGCCATTGAAGCAGCAAAAGCTGGGGATGCAGGAAAAGGGTTCGGTGTGGTTGCTGAAGAAGTACGGCATCTCGCTGAACGGAGTGCAAACGCGGTTGTTGAAATCCGTCAATTGATTGAACAAAGTACCACCAGTGTCAATGAAGTGAAGCTCGTGAACCAGAAAACAGAGTTTGTGCTAAGCTCTATCATTGAATTGGTGAAAAAAATTTCCTTGAGAATCGTGTCAACCAGTGAGTCTTTTGCAGAACAGGATATCGGAATCCGGGAAATTGCGGAAACGGCAGACCATGCCAGTACGATGAGCGAGAACAATGCAGATGCTATTTTACAAATATCTCATTCCACAGAAGAAGTCGCCAAAACCGCAGAGGAGCTTTCCGCTTTGTCCGATAACCTGATGAACCAAGTGATTCGATTCAAAGTGAACTAGCAATCATGAAAGAACAATTTTTTTTCGCACTGAGTGTAACCGGCCCTATTTTGGTGATTTTAATCCTGGGCGTTTTTTTTCGTCGCATTAAATTAATTGACGATCATTTCATTTCAATTGGCAACAAACTGGTTTTTAATGTCACCCTGCCCTGTATTTTATTTTTTGGTACAGCCACTCGTCCCTTGAACGAGAGTCTGGATGTACCATTGGTTGTTTTTGGTGCGGTAGCAACTGTGTTAATAGTTGTCTGCCTTTGGTGGTTAGCACCGTTTTTTGTGAAAGATGACAAAAAAGGTGTGTTTATTCAAGGTGCCTTCCGTGGCAACATGGGTATTATTGGCATTGCGATGGTGCTCAATGCATATGGACCGGAAATTTTGCCAAAAATTAGTGTGTATCTGGGCATACTGACTATTTTGTACAATATTTTATCCGTTTGGGTGTTACACTCCAACGAGCAGTCTTACGTCACAACACTTTTCAAGAATCCTCTCATCATTGCAGTTGTCTCTGGATTGGTTTGTTCTGGTTTTGGCATTCCCATCCCTGCATTTGTTCAGGATACAGGAAATTATTTTTCTAAGATGACTCTCCCCCTGGCGCTTGTGTGTATTGGCGGCAGCCTGCGTTGGGAAAGTTTTCGAGTCAATCAACAAGATGTGGTGTGGCCAACTGTATTCAAACTGGTTCTTATTCCAGTTGCCGCAACTGGAGCAGCGATTGCTTTTGGATTCCGTGGACAGGATCTGGGCCTGTTGTTCTTGATGATGTCCGCACCAACAGCAGTCGCCAGTTATGTAATGGCAAGACAAATGACTCAGTACGGTGAGATGGCTGCAGCGATTGTAGCAATGACCACCACCATCAATGCGTTCACTGTCACAGCCGGTCTTGTTGTCCTGCAGAGTAATGGTTATATTTAGGAGAAACGGTTTATGTTTGCTCAATGGAGAATACACTGGAAAGTGTTTCGGCCTAGAAAACTGATGACTCGCATGGTTTTCTTGATGGTTGGATTTGTGCTCTTACAAATCATCGTCATTGGTTCGTTTTTTCTGAACCAGGTTTCTTTGATTTTAGAAGAACAAATAGGAAAACGAGCATTGCAGGTATCTCAATCGGTGTCGCTGATTCCCGAAGTTCGAGCAGCTCTGGAAAAGCAAGATCCTGATTCAATCATTCAGACCATTGCCGAATCCATTCGCATGGCAACCGGTGCAACCTTCATAGTGGTGGGAGACAAAGAAGGAAAAAGATATGCCCATCCTGTTCCTGACCGCCTGGGTAAGCACATGGTCGGAGGAGATAACCGGGATGCATTGGAATTTGGAAAGTCCTATATCTCTAAATCTGTGGGCACCTTGGGGCCGTCTATTAGAGGCAAAGTCCCCATCTTCAATGACCGACAAGAAATTATAGGAGTGGTGTCGGTGGGCTATTTGCAGGAAAATGTGAATTACATCATCACCACTCACCAACAAGGACTATTTCTCTACATCGGACTGTTTATCCTCTTTGGAGTTTTCTGTGCGTTTCTCATGGCCAGAGGGATCAAAAAAGATATTTTAGGTCTGGAACCCGATGAAATTGCCCGCTTGTTTCAAGAAAAGCATGCAATTCTGGAGTCGATTCGGGAAGGCGTGATTGCGATCAATGACAAAGGACAAATTACGATGGTCAATCAGGCTGCTTTTAAAAACCTTGGCTTGGATACTGATTCCGAAGTATTAGGTCGGCATATCAAGGAGATCATACCGGAAACAGGAATGCTCGATGTTTTAAAATCCGGAGAAAATCAACTCAATCAAGAACTGTTGACCAAAAACAATGAAGTGATTGTGAATCGAGTTCCCATCTTTCAATCGGATAAAGTCAGTGGTGTTGTGGCATCATTCCAGAAAAAAACGGATCTGGATTATCTGGCTAAAAAACTATCTCAAGTCGAAGAATATTCGGAACTGCTCCGAGTCCAAACCCATGAATATGCCAATAAGCTCAATACGATCTCAGGATTGATCCACATCGGGTCTTATGATAAAGCCATTGATCTAATCTGCAAAGAAACCTCCGGTTATCAAGAGTTGATCAATTTTCTGGTTTCTGCCATTCAAGATCCCATCATTGCCGGGATGATACTGGGAAAATACAATCAGGCACAGGAATATAAAATCAATTTTCATATAGATCGAGAGAGCAATATGAAAGATGTCCCTGAACACATCAACCGTGAAAAAATTGTGACCATCCTGGGCAATCTTCTGGATAATGCCTTTGACTCCGTCATGGAAGCTACTAACAAAGAAAATTTAGTGAATCTGTTCATGACGGATATTGGCGACAACCTGGTTTTTGAAGTGGAAGATTCAGGCAAGGGCGTGGAAGAACTCATGAAAAATGAAATATTCAAAAAAGGAGTCACTACTAAAAATGGGCAGGGGCGAGGGGTTGGCTTATATCTGGTAAAAAATGCATTGGAATACTTGCAGGGAGATCTCACCATTTCCCAATCAAGCGAAGGACACACCATCTTCACAGTTTATCTTCCGAAGGAACGTGCATGAATAAGGGGGTATTCAGCCCCAAATGCGTCATACTCCCCTGTTTTCATGCTGAATTATTCAATACTTGACAATCGTAAGTTCTTCTAAGTCATTGATATTATTAGCTTGGCATTATCGTTTTGTCATTCCGGTGGTCCGACATGTCGGCTCGACTGGAACGCAACCCGGCCGAAATCCACAATTATTTCAAAAAGTTACACTATCTGGATGCCGGACAAGCGGTCGGCGCTCCGATCCGGCATGACATGAAAACTTGCAACTCTTGAGTTCAATAGAATCAATTACAATAAGGCTGAGTAGGAGGAAAACCATTTGGGGAACGGGCTACACTGGATATACGGATTTCATCTAAATAGCCTTTAAATTCAGTTCCAGGACCTTGTGATCCAATTGTTAGTTCTGAACCACTAGAAACTAAACTATAGCCAGCATTGTCCCAATGATTTGTTTGCTCGCCATTTTTATATGTATAAAAACCATTTCCACTTCGTACTATAGCAAAGTGATCCATCTGAGTTTGCGATGCAGTTCCGATTGTTTTGTCCCATTGCCAACCAGTATTATGAGGATTGGCCGCTAAAAACCTAACTTGATTGTCTGCGTTAATAAAGATAGCATAGGACTGAAAACCCAAATCATCACCTTTTTTAAGAATGCCTCTACTGTTTCCGGACTGCCCATCACTCTGAAGCCAAAACTCAATCGTAAAATCTCCGTTTCCAAAATCAAAATGTTGTGAATTAGCTACAGTCAGGTAGTCTCCATCTCCATCAAAATATAACCCGGTTCCTCCAAATTTATGGACAACATTAGTGTGCATATTATCCCCATAAGCGCTAATAGGATTATTATTTAATGAAGAATCCAGTAAACCACCAGAGCCATTAGTTTCCGGGTGAATAAAGAGTTCGGTATCATTATCTCCAGAGGCACAATACCCGTCAGGATTTCCGATATCAACACAACTAAAGTCAGAACCATTCCATTTGAGAGCTTCACCCATAGAACAGCTTGCAATTTGTTTACAAACAAAATGACTATTGTTGCTGTTCCATACAAGAACTTCATCATTTTGAGTACAACTTAATGTGTCGGTATTAGGAGTCACACACACAAATTCACTTTGACTGCTATCCCATTGAACCACTTGTCCATCTGTACAATTCGTAGGAAGGGGATTCAGAGCTCCAAGGATCTCATTAATTTTAGCACGGAGTAATTCAAAATTATGATTCACATCAGATGCGTTTGCAGTATCTCCTCCCCCAAAGGTCTCAAGATCCAATTGTCCTTCTCTAGGTGCACCTGTGCCTGGAATATCTTCAATAGCCAAAGATATCCACGGAAGAGTGAGCAGAACCAACAGTATCAAAGCAAATTGATATAATATTGCATGTTTTCTTATTTCAATTTTCATAAGTCTCCTTTATTTTACAGTTTAAAAAACAGTGATATGTGTTTGCAAATGTTTTCCAATCAAAAACCCCAGTTTTTTTCATACCATTTCCCATAATCCCATACCAATTCATCGGGAATTTCATCAGGTGCCCATACTTTTTCATCCCATCCACCTTGATCCCAAATAAGAAGAGCACTCGACATACAATCGGTTTTCTCGTGAAAAAGGCAATTGACTTGTGATTGGCTCAAAACCCCTTTGAACACATATATTTCATCAAGCAATCCGACAAATGGTCCGTCAAATAAACCCTGGTTGTTATCTCGTGATCCAATGTTAGTTGTCACATCAGTCTGAATACTTCCTGCCAGGTTGTTTCGAACTGATTTTACTTGTTTGACAGTATTCACATATATCTCCACTCCACTCGCATCTCCATTACCATTGTAAGTTGCAACATAATGGTAGTAGGAGTCGTCTAATTCTGGGTCGACAGGGATTGCATTGGCCGGTGTTCTGACATCCAACTGCAGACCATTGGTACTATGACGAAGTTTAAAATGGAGTCGATTGGTGTCTTCGCGAAAATGCAATGCCCAACCAGCAGTGGACCCATCAGGACTCCCACTGGTTGACATTCTCCCCATGACAATGAGACGTTGACCATTTCCTCGTTTCATCCACAATGAAATTGAAAATTTATCGTCATTCAAAAAATCTAAGGGAGAGTCCTCAGCATCATTCAGATCAATAAAAAATTTACCAAAATTATTATTGTCATGTTTCTCGATTTTTAATGCCAATCCTGCAACGGCTTCTGTCGAATAGTCATCATTGTTCAAAATAATTTCATCGTTTGTCAGCGCATCTCTAGCCGTTCCATCCAAATCTTCTCCAGAAAGATCAATCAAATTCCCATCAAACGACCAATGGCCTACTTCTTCAACAATACCTTTATCTCCTAAGTGGACCTTACGCTCGGTCTTTAGTTTTTTGATCACTGGCTGATCATCGTTTTGTTCAGCGGGGGAACAGCTAATCATGATAAAAATTGCTAGCGAAAAGAAAAAAGCTAGTCTCAAAAAATGCAGCTGTTTATGTTGTATCATAGGCATTTTATCTTCCTGTAATTATGTAGTTAAAAACAAATTTAATGGGTGTAACTCTGCCTTTATGTGCTAGAAATTTTTCATTCATTGCTTTGCATATTTGAGAACTCTTAACTACTAAAACCCATCGTTCCCATACCAAGCAATTGGTTTCCCCATCGATTCTACGTTTCCTCCCCCATGATCAAAATTGTTCTTAAAAACAATTGAAACATTTCGACTATACAGGGGAAGCAAAGAACTATAGGAAATAAAAATTCCTATCTAAGAACCTGTTTGGAAAAGATGGTTTGTCGCGAAAAATCGACCTCATTGAGTGGATTTTTGAGAAAATTTAAGGCGAATAGTCGGTCTATTTAACGAAAATTTTCTCAAAACAGACGC
>JANQHV010000168.1 GCA_028282505.1 SAR324 cluster bacterium
ATTATCAGAAAAAGATCGAAAGGCGAGGTGGGGAAAATATCTTAAAAACCAAAGGATATGCCTACAGCCTACATCATTTTGCTTCGTTTTTGAGCCAGGCCAATCTTGTCGTTGCCAACCTGGAAACACCAATTACTGATCTACCCTCCTCCCCATTATCGGGCAAAAAAACATACCTCCACTGGGGTGACTTGTCGAAAACTCCAAAAACCTTGAAAGTCCATAACATCGGTGTGGTTTCACTGGCTAACAATCATACGTTAGATTATGGGATAACGGGTTTACAGCAGTCGATGGACGCATTGCGTGAGTACAACATCCAATGGTTTGGAGCGGGGAGTGATGAAGCGTCTGCAAGCCAACCATTACATTTTCAGTATCAACTGAAAGACCGTCCCTTTCAACTCATCATTGCAGCGGGCTTTGAGTATCGTGACCACTATGCCGAAGATTATAATTTTTATGCAAAGGGTAATAAAGGCGGCACCAATGCCTGGAACGTGTCTCGGGCTTCTGCTCAGATCAAAACTATTCGTCAGGCAAACCCAGGGGCATTTATTGTGGCATACCCCCATTTTGGAAGAAACTACGCATGGAAAACCAGCAAGCAGACGAGGCTGGCCCATGCTTTGATTGATTCAGGGGCAGATTTGGTGATTGGTCATGGGGCTCATGTGCTTCAGGAAATCGAACAGTACCAGGGAAGGTGGATTGTTTATAACCTTGGTAATTTTGTCTTTAATTCGCCAGGACGCTATCAAAAACAGAAAGCTGCTCCCTTCAGTCTGGTTGCTCTTCTGGAGGTAGTCAGGAAAAATGAGAGACTTGCGTTGTCTCTCCGCCTTTACCCCATTTTCAGTGATAACCGTATTACCCGGTTTCGACCTCACTTTGTCACCGAATCCCAATTTCATAAAGTACGGGAGTTGCTCCTGGTTCACACTCCTACTAAATCACACTTACTGAACAAAATGGGAATGGGGCATGATGAATATGGTCAATATCTGATGCTTGATGTGGCTCCTGACACTGGCATACGACCGCAACAGGACTGTTCAATATCTTTTCTCGCTCAACTCTTCTGCAAATGACATTTGTTACCTTTTTTCGCCACGAACCATCTTTTCCAAACAGGTTTTAAACAGGATCATGGTGTGAAATTTCACTTTTAAAAATATTGCCCAGGTTTAAAACGCCGTTCCAATCGACTTTTGGGGGATTGGCTTGGTATTGTTGGCAACGTTTCAGGTACATTTGAGAAATGTTATCTCCAGCAAAACCTTCCAAACACACTTCAAATGATTCTGCTGCTTGTTCCCAGCGTTGTCCATAATAATGCACCAAACCTTGGTGAAAAGGCTCCATGATCTTCAGCTTCGACTCCTGAATTTTTTCATTGTCACCATTAAAGACTTCATAAATGGTGACGGGCTGGGTTTTTCCTTTGACCACAACACACCCCAATTCTCTCCAATGAATCGATTCATCACAAATGAGGTCATGTGTTGTATCAGATGCAATGATCTTGCACTGATAAATCTTGGTGAGTTCTTCCAAACGTGCCGCCAAATTAACGGCATCACCCAATACTGTGGAATCCATCCTGGTCTCTGAACCAATGGTGCCAATGACAACCGGTCCACTGTGTATACCAATTCCTGTATGAACAGGAATATATCCGGATTTCATGCGGTGTTGGTTATAAAGGTTCAATGCCTTTTGCATATCAATAGCAGCATGAACTGCGCCATGTGCTTCTTCAGAATCACTCACTTCGGGGCGATCAAATAGGGCCATAATGGCATCACCAATAAATTTGTCGATGAACCCTTTGTATTTGTGGATTGGGGTATTCATGCGCTTGAGGTAGGAATTTAGAAAATTTAAAAGCTCTTGGGGAGACATATTTTCGGAAAGATTAGTAAATGAGCGTATGTCGCTGAATAAAATGGTAATCGTGTCACTTTCTGCACTGCCCAGTCGGATATTTTCAATACCATCTTTAGCAATACGATTCAAAAAATTGACAGGAACAAACTTCTGAAACACCTCTTTGGCCTGTTCCAGTTCAACATATAATTCTGCCATATTCACATTGGCATCTGCCAAAGATTGATTGGTCGATTCCAGTTTTTGCTTTTGTGACTCAAGTGCATTATTGGTTTCTTCCAGTTCAATATACAGTTCCGCCATATTCACATTGGCATCTGCCAAAGACTGATTAGTCGATTCCAATTTTTGTTTCTGTACTTCCAGGATTTTTGTCAATGATGCCACTTTCTCCGTTTCTACCAATTGTGATTTAGTCTCCTTCAGATCTTGATAAACTAAAGCATTATTGATCGCTGTGGCAACCTGAGTCACATAACGCCTGATCTTATCCATACTGATATCCTGGAAGTCATAGGGCTTTGAATTTCCAAAGTAGATCAGGCCAATGATTTCTTGTTGCACCTTCAATGGAAGTAATAAGGCGGCCTTGGATGCAGAAGCTGCTAATAACTCCCGATCAAAACCATGCCAATGATTCAATTCTTTAGCAGTCACTTCTGCAATACAAAGTGGATCATCGGTTTTCAGAATTTGGATAATCCGGCTTTCCTCTTTATTCAAGGAACAAGTGAGTGACTGGAGTTCCTGATTTTCTGTTTCGCTGAGGTCCTCTCCATAGTAATGAGAAACATACAATTCTTGTTTGTCTTCGTTGACTAAAAGGATACCGATTTGCTGAAATTCAAAGATCTGAAGGAGTGCTGTTTTGACTTCACGAATGACATCACCCAAGTTCAAGGTCGAATTGACCACCTGAGCCACATTGTTGATATGAAGAATTTCCTGATTGGCTTCGTTAATTTGAGCTAATTTATCTTCCAGGTTATTCACCAGTGTTAAATTTTCATCCCTGAGGTGACCAAACGCTTCACTGATTTCTTTAATTTCATTATCAGGCATTGGTAACTGATAGCTCGTTCGGTCTCCTTCCGAATAGCGGTTCATCGCACGCACCAGTAATTTGATCGGTGCTATGATACGATGTGAAACAATAAAACCCGAAAATATTGCTACTAATGTTACCCCAAATGACACTGCTATGATCGTCCAAAGTCCAAAATCAAGGGCATCTTGATATGTTGTTTGATTGTTAGCCAGAACGATATGTCCAATCGGTTTTTCATCTAAACTGAGTAATGGTAAGAAATCCAGACGATAGGTTTGACGGGTTACTGGCGAAGAGTCATTTGAAGTAGGAATTGCTTTTTTGATAAATGCACTGGAACTGATCCTTTGTTGTGCATCAAGGTTTACAAGAGAGGAGGACAAGACTTCAAACAATTGAGGAGCAGTACTGTTGTACAAACTTTTATTGAGAAAATAACCAACCTCCGTATTTTCAAAATTACTTTTGATTGTCTCCAGAAAAAGATGGATCGACACTCCTAGTTCAATCACTCCTTCTGCCCTGACATCTCCCTTTTCAAAATCAAATATTGAGTAATAATGCAACAGGGTGAGTTGATATTTGGATTGTTCAGAGATGCCTGTCACTGGAAGAAATTTAATCCTGAATGCTTGTTCATGCTTTGGTGTAGGGTGGAGCGATTCATTGGGATCGTGAATAGATAAAAAATGCTGAAGTGTCCCTTCTCGAATTTTATAAACCCTCAATGTTTCCAGGTTAAATCCTGCCACATTTTCTGCCTGGTTGATGACTGTGATTAATTCATCAAATACAGCCTCTTTGTCTCCTTCAATGAAAGCGGTTTCCAGTTCTTCTGATGCCGTTTGAGTGATGCGATAATTATTGATGCGCTCAAACGCAATCTTTAAGGAATTCGTCATAATACGCTGGTTCTGCTCCAATTGCTGTTGAACCGCAATATCTTCTGTATTTTGACGATTCCAATAGATTAAAAAGCTATTGAGTCCCCCTAATAAAATACAAATCCACCCGATCAGGATTAACAATTGTTTTTTCATATTTGTTGACTTCCTTTTGAAACACTTGAAAAACCAATCAACACTCTCACATAATCCTCAAAATACCTGGTGTCCCCTCATCACGAACCGAATATAATGCAAAATGGTCCGTTGATTCAGAGCGTATTTATCAAGGTGCTGTGTCTATCAAATAAACAAGGTGATCTTGGAATCGCTCGCTTCACCAATATAGGTTCCAGCTCCCCCATATTCTAGTTCATCAATCAGTTCTTCTTTGGTAATCCCCATCACACCCATCGTCATCTGGCATGCTATCATTTTGACACCCAGCTCTCTATTGATAGTGATGAGATCAGGTAATGTTTCCACATTGCTTTTGTCCATCATCATTTTAAAGAAGGCTGGCCCAACACCAAACATGTTCATTTTGGAGGTTCCTACTTTATCTGGACCGGTTGGAAGCATCATTGCCATCATTTTTTCTGGGATCGATTTGCCATTATAGACATTTTGTTTTTTCAAAGCAGTGAGTCCCCAAAACGTAAAATACATGGAAACCTCCATCCCCATGGCAACAGCACCTGCTCCTATGATAAAGGCTGACATCAATTTGTCCATATCACCACTAAAAACAAGTAAGGTGACTCGGTCGGAGAGGGTATCTTGTTGAATGGCTTGTAACTGTTGCGATAGTCCCTCCAGTTGTGCTTCCAAAGAGGAAAAACGTTCATTCAACTTTTTGTCTAACATTTCTTCAATTGTTTTTTCTAAACCAGCAATGTCCAATGCGGTTTGGGTTGTCATGATTTCCTCCTAATTCATGTTCTATTTTTTCTCAATCAGAGCGGTTTTTATATCACCATCCTCAAAATTCACCAATTCATGCCCCGTCTTTTTAGCCCATGCTCGAATATCTGCTTCAAAAGCAGGATCGGTTGCAGTCACTTCTATTGTTTTTCCTTCCTCTACTGTCTTAATCATTTTTCCTATTTTCACAATAGGCATCGGGCAATTTAAATTTTTACAATCCAATTGTTCGTCAGCCATAAATCTCCTCATTCATGAATAATTGTGATAAAAAATATAGTAGTATAACAATCTTGTTTTGATGGATTGGGTAGAGTGGAATAAGTGAAGCGTTTCCAAAGGGTGGCCATCCACCACCTAATCTGTGGAAACGTCGCAAGCTTCTTCTTCCACACTGCTCAGTAGTTCAAATTTGATGAAGTACTAAAATATCAGAATTAAACTTCCCTGTACAATATTTGATCATATATTATACTTCTTCAGTTTTCGGTATAACGTAGCCCGGTGAATGCCGAGCAAGGCAGCGGTTTTCGGTTTATTGAAATCCGTTTGTTCGAGTGCATCCAAAATCAATTCTTTCTCATTTTTTAAAATCATACTGTCGTCTTCCATCAAATGAGTCAGGCCCCGTATCGACTCAGGCAAGTGTTTTCTTTGCAACACCATTTCATTGCTAACCGCAAAAGCATGCTCGACCGTATGGTACAATTCCCGGACATTGCCAGGCCATGAGTGATTGAAAAGCAACTGCAATGCATCGGGAGCCATATTTTTAACCTGACGTTTTTCTCGTCGATTGAGCTGTTCAATGAACAAAGAAACCAGCAATGGAATGTCTTCTAAACGTTCTTGCAGAGGTGGCAATCGGAGCGAAACCACATTCAACCGATAATACAGATCGGATCGAAATTCACCTTGTTGAACCATTTGTTGCAGGTCTTTATTGGTTGCCGCAATAATGCGGACATTGACATGGATTGATTTGGTGCCACCCACACGTTCAAATCGTTGTTCCTGCAAGGCACGCAATAGTTTTCCCTGCAACTCCAGAGGCAAATCACCAATTTCGTCCAAAAAGAGAACACCACCATCGGCCATCTCGAACCGCCCTTTTTTGGATTGATAGGCACCAGTGAACGCCCCACGCTCATAACCAAAAAATTCACTTTCAATCAAGTGTGTCGAAATGGCGGCACAATTGACTGCATGGAACGGCCCCTGGGCTTGTCGGCTGCGTTCATAGACCTCTTGGGCGACCAGTTCCTTGCCGGTTCCACTTTCCCCTTCAATCAGAACCGTACTGTTGCTTTGGGCAATGTTTTCGATGACCTGAAACAGTTCTTTCATCTGTGTATTACAACTGACCATCCGGCCAAAGGAAATCCCTTGTCGTTTTTCCCATAACAGGCGTTCTTCTGCTCTCAGATTTCGGAACAGTAACATCCAGCCTGTATTTTGAGAAGCCACTTCCAAGGGAATGATGGAAAGATTGATAGGAATCATCACCCCAGACGATGCAGGCAACTGAGTGTGTAGATCAAAAACTTCCTGGGGATGATTGATATACTGGGACAGATCACTGGATGGTCCGGCGATTGTACTTCCCAGGACAAGAACTGCGGGTTTTCCCAGAGCCTCTTCTTTGAGAATCTCCAGCATTTTGCAGGCTTTTTGAGAAATCATCTGAACATGTAGATGTTGGTCCAGGACAATCACTCCTTCTGCAATTCCTTCAAATGTTTTCTGCAATAAGCTACAGGCTTCTTTTTTTGCGGCCATTTCCTGGATCAGTTGGAAAGTACGCTGAACGACCCCCTTCAATTCATACAAATTTACAGGTTTTCTTAAAAAGTTTTGGACTCCCAATTGGTAACACCGTTCAATATCCTCATCGGTTCCATAACCGGTCAGTACAATGACAGAATAGGGGTTATTGATGTAGGGATGCAATTGCTCTAAAAATTCGATTCCCCCCATCACGGGCATTTTCAAATCTAAGATGATAATTTGAGGATTATGCTGATGAACCAGTTTTAGCCCTTCTTTCCCATTTTCGGCCATGATGATTTCGCAGCCTTCATTGGCCAGAGTGATCCGTAACCCATTACGGACAACAGCTTCATCATCAATGATTAATAGTTTGTTCATCTTCTTTTCACAATTGAAAGGACACTCTGCGTCCTATGAGTTCCCTCATCTTGGCCCTCTTCCCAGGGAGAGGAAAGGATTCCGGCTTTGTTGGATAACTATAAATTTTTTATCAGCAAAAATACGCTTTATCAAGTATACTGTTTTTTTATTTTATAGAGAATTGCATTTAAAAAATGACAATTATTTTCCATTCTCATCTTCATCCTCTCCTGGAAAACAGAAGAGGCATTAAAGGTATTGTCACTTTTTAAATGCAACTCCGTATTAATACTCACCAATCATGAGGAACTTGGAATGGAAGGCTACGATGAAATATAATTTTGATGCAAAAATAAACCGACAAGGCACCAATTCATTAAAATGGGAATTCACCCACTCTCAAAGTATTCTACATCCCTGGGAGCAAACTGAGCAGTGTTTTGAAGAGAACCCAATTCTCCCCATGTGGGTTGCTGATATGGATTTTGCCTGCCCCCGACCGGTAATTGAAGCACTGCATGAACGTGTGGAACAAGGAGTGTTTGGCTATACGGTTCCATCAGAAAGCTACTATGATGCGGTTGTCCAGTGGATGAAAAGACGTCATCAATGGGATATTCGTCCTGAGTGGATTTGTACGACTCCTGGAGTTGTTCCTGCCATTTATATGCTGGTGCGTACCTTCGTTGCTCCAGGAGAGAAAGTACTCATCCAACCGCCCGTTTACCATCCCTTCTTTGGTGCGATTAAATACAACAAGGCTGAATTGGTGACAAACCCTCTGGTTTATGACAATAAAAGCTACCGCATGAATTTTAAGGATCTTGAAGAAAAAGCCAAAGATCCCAAAGTCAAGATGGCCATTTTATGTAGTCCTCACAATCCAGTTGGCCGTGTTTGGAGTGAAGAAGAATTACGCCGTTTTGGAGAAATTTGTTTGAACAATAACGTGCTGGTTGTCTCAGATGAAATACATGGAGACTTGATCTATCCAGGGCACCAATTTATTCCATTTACTAGCATTGATGATGACTTTGCCAAAAATACTATCGTGTGTACGGCCCCCAGCAAAACATTTAACCTGGCAGGACTGCAAGTGTCGAATCTGATCATTGCGAATGAGCAGATTTATATGCCGTTTGACCTGACGTTGCGTAGCAATGGTTTGCATTTTCTAAATACCTTTGGTGTGACTGCGCTTGAAGCTGCTTATAATGCCGGAGAAGAATGGCTCAATCAGGTGATCAAATACATTGAAGGGAACTTCCTTTACCTGGAAAAATACATCTCCCAGCATATTCCTCTCATTGATGTGATTAAACCAGAAGGAACTTATCTCGTATGGCTGGATTGCCGTGAGCTGGAGATGAACCAGTGGGAATTGAAGGAATTGATGCTGGAAAATGCAAAAATTTATACAGACAATGGGTTCATCTTTGGGGCGGAGGGGGAAGGCTTTGAACGCCTCAATATTGCTTGCCCACGATCTATTTTAGTGGAAGCCTTAAAACGAATGAAGGCTGCAATTGACCAACTGAAATAGGTCTCTGTACAGATCTTTGATAAATCTGAGTCTCCGCTCAAGATGTTTTTTTATGCTTGGGAAATTTATGATTGTTTTGCGAGAAACTGGCCCAATTTTTTGTCAACTTTTGTTATATGATTTTGTAGCCAAAGCGCACACATACTGTAAATATCCAGAGTAGCCTGATACTTATTGTCACTCACTTCATACTTTTTCTTCAGACGCTCAAAATCATCAATAAATGCGACATGTTCTCCTTTGTGTTTTTGTGCTTCTGGATATTGATAGCGATCCATTTGTCGTTCCTCTTCCTGAAAGTGTTCAATCACATAATTGGCTAAAAAATCCAGCATTTCTTCTATGGCAGCACTCCCTTGTTCTTCTGAGATCGCCGTATAGACTTTGTTGAGCCTGTTGATGAGTTCCTTGTGCTGATTATCAATTTTTTCATGGTTGATCAAAAGAGCATCTGTCCATTTAAACTTCATAATTTCCTTTCTGACTGATTGAACGATACGAAACTATAGCAGGTTTCGGCAAGTGGATGAATCTTAAATAATGGGAAGTATCCTATCAAATTAATCATAATTTTGCACCATTTCCCTAATTTTTAGAACAAGCAGATAAATGCTGCTTTGCCCATTCAGTGGCTTCTTCGAGGTTGGTCAATTTTCCATCAAGTTGCAACTCAAACGCTTCGTTGAGGAGTTTTCCCATTTTTGGTCCAGGTGGCATCTTGAGTGTGAGCAGGTGTCGTCCCATTAAGAGGGGTTGGGGTTGATTATCCTTGACATGCAATTCCTCAGCTTTTTGAGTCAACCACCGTCCTGCGGGAAAGTCTCTGGCAATAGCATCTGGGGTCGTTCTACCAAAATGATCAGCTTGACACACTTTGAGTAACAGAGGAATAGGAATTCGCACCGAAAGCCGTCTGATGGCCCCGTCTTTGATATGCTCACGTTCATCGTAGAGGAAAGAAGGCCGCAGGTGTTCCTTCACCAATATTTTGACGGTTTCGATCAGATTATTTTCGTCCGTCAGTCTCCTCAAGAATTGCTCTGTTGGTTCCATTCCTGCTTCACAGTGCCCAATGCTTCGCCAACGACCTTCCTTCATTTCGGTGGTCAGAGCCTTGCCAAAATCATGGCAAAGTGCACCAAACATGACGCATAAATCCTCGTGGTCGTCTCCTTCACGCAGCAAAGCCGCCTGATCGACGACCATACAATTGTGAACCCAGACATCGCCTTCAGGATGCCAGACAGGATCTTGTGGCACACCAATCAATGCTTCCAGTTCTGGGAAATAATGGAGGATTCCCAACTTCCGGGCAGCTTCCAATCCAATAGAGGGGCGATTGGCTTTGAGTAAAAGCTTTTTAAACTCTTCATAAAGTCTCTCTTTGGGAAGCTCACTCAAGTCCAGTTCATGGCACAGTTGCATAGTTTCTGGAGCAATAGTGAATTCAAAGCGTCCGGCAAATTGCATGGCTCGCATAACCCGTAACGGATCTTCCACAAAACTAGGGCCGACATGACGCAGGATTTTATTGTCAATATCCTGCATTCCCCCAAAAGGATCTGATAGAGTGTTTTGAAGGATATCCCATCCCATCGCATTGATAGTAAAATCTCTGCGAGAAGCAGCCTCTTCAAAAGTCATTTCTGGATCGGGCTCTACCAGAAACCCTTTGTGGCCTTTCCCCGTCTTACTCTCTCTTCTGGGAAAGCTGATATCATATTCGGCAGTGGAAGTTGTGAGTTTGAGTACCCCAAAGCTCTTGCCAACCGCATGGACTTTACCAAACGTAGTGAGCAAGGCTTCCAATTTTTCTAAGGACATCTGATAGATTTCTATATCCAAATCTTTGGGGATAGCATTGGCTAAAAAATGATCCCGAACAGAACCTCCTACCAAAATAGCCTTTCCTCCTGACTGATTTACTGCCCTTGCCAGCCTCAAAACTTCCTGTGGTAAATTCTCCATCATTCATCAAAGCCTAGATTGGTATTTTGCTTCATGTAGTAATCAATAAAAAAAATCAATGCATCTGTCGCATCCTGTGTGTCGTAGAAATTGATCATTTGTTTATTGAACTCCAACTGATCCTGCGCAAACACATTCAAGACAGGCAGGCCATTTCTCAATAGTTCTCCATTCATCATCAAGCGTGAAGTGCGTTGTTTTGCTAGGAACAGTGCTTGTTTCTGATCTGGTTTGAAATGAATACGTTCCAAAATAGAGATTTTTTTAGGGTCAAAGGTAAAACCCAATACGGGAGAGAAGATATCCATTTCACAGGCAGATGATTTAGAATTTATGGAAGATGAGGTTTATTGTTTTTTACGTTGTCAATGCCTTGGCGATAATTCGTCCGCAAAATAAATTACCATATTCGATCTATGAGATAAAGGATATTGGAAAGAATACAATGCTTGAGACCTGCGAATAGAATTGCTACAGTAATATTGACCAAAGCATTACTTATTCAATTTTCACACAACTCCAGAGTTTTTTCTGCAAACTGCTCCACATGATTGCGGATAACACAAGCTCCGAGACTGACAATGGCGAAAGAACGGAAAAAAATCAGTCAAAAAGAACTCCAGAAAATTCTAAAGAAACACAAAGAGTGGTTAGGATCTGGAGGAGAGAGAGGTGAGCGGGCTTATCTCAGTGGTGCTTATCTGAGTAAAGCCAATCTCAGTGAAGCTGATCTTCGTTTCGCCAAACTGAGTTTTGCCAAGTTCATTGGGACCGATTTCAGCTTTGCCAAACTCATTGGCACTGATCTCAGCTTTGCCAAACTCATTGGCACTGATCTCAATGGTGCTGATCTCAGCAATGTCAATCTCAGTGGTGCCGATCTCAATGGTGCCAAACTCAGTGGTGCCGATTTGAAGGAAGCCAATCTCAGTGGAGTCGATCTGAAGGAAGCCAAGCTCATTGGCTCTTACCTGAGAGGAACCAAGCTTGTTCGCGCCCATCTCATCGGAACCGACCTCCGGGAAGCCGATCTCCGGGAAGCTGACCTCAGTGGTGCCGATCTCCGGAATACTGATCTTCGTAATGTCAATCTCAGTGGTGCTGATCTCATTGGAGCCAATCTTGTTGGCGCTGATCTCAGTGGTGCCGATCTCAGTAATACCGATCTGAGTTTTGCTAAACTGATGAAAGCGAACTTCAGCGGAGTTGAACTCATTTGGCTGGATTCCAGGAAAGTCTATCTCAAGGATGCGAAGATTTATCAAGCGGATCTGGACAATAATCCCAACCTCAGACCGTTTGAGGATATTTTGAAAATTGTTGGAGATGACGATTCTTTTGTTGAAAGTATCACACTGTGATTGAAACTCAGCAACAAGAAATGATCAATGGAATAATTTGCTGAGATCTCTTCAAGAAGCTTCAGTCTTATCTGGGACAACAGGACTGTCATTGTATCATGAGATCTGACTATTTATCCAACTTATTGGAAATTTCCTGGAGGATCTTGGCGACATTCTCAAATCCTTCTTCCATGGTAGATTCCATAGAATCAAACTTTCCTTCCAGCCCTTTGATGGCAAGAGTATTGTTATCAATCTTTTCAACCAGTTCCTCTCTTAATTGTTGAAAACCTTCTCTGGTTTCCCGTCTCAAATGCAAGATCTCCTCTACCAATCTCTGATCTCGAACAGGTTCTCTTTCCTCTATTTCTTTGATCTTGAGGATCAATAGCTTGATAATATCAGTGGCTTCCTCAAGGGAAAAGCTCATGCTGCAACGCGGCGTAATCAGCCGCGTTGTCCTCAACCTCAACCTCTGCTCTGACTACATTGCCTGTCCTTACCGCTGGTCTTGCTCCGGTCTGAAATTCTAATGTGGGCACATCTTCAGGATTAACAGGGGCTCTAGCCTGGGCTTGTTCTGCTACAAAAACTGCTACTTCATCAACAGCATCGAGCAGATCGTCAGCAAGCTCCTGGGCGAATTGCTCTAAAGCCACCTCTAATTCGTCAAATTGATTCCAGTTGATTTGGATCATGAATTCCCCCTTTTTTTATCTTCTCGCCACGAGATGAAACTACCTTAAGGATACCATTTTTCTGCCGAATTCGAAATATCTCATTTTTGCATGGGCAAGGTTTTCTAACGCAAAGAGTATTTGAGTTTATAGTCTCGTTGTGATATGGGATAAATCAGTTGACTCAAACTCGATTCGCTATCTAGAACCAGCGAATCAATCTCTTTGCAATGGCTCTTGAGGAGAACAGATGACCTTGATTCAACGTTACAGGCGTTTGACGTTTTGGAATAAACTCGCTGTCTGGGGAACCCTGGCGACCTTTCTGGGACTGGCCATATCGGTTTATGCCACCTTCTCACCCTCTGACAAAACAATATCGTTTGATCAAAGTCCCACGATTCAAAATGTTGGTGGAAATGTGAACGTTACTTATGGAGTACCACAGTCCGTTGTGGATCGCCTTGAAAAAACCTTGGATGAAAAAGACATCGCTCTGGAAAAACGTGATCAAACCATTGAAGAGTGGGTCAAAAAATACAAAGAATTGGAAGAGCGTCTGGCGCAACGCTCCGATACCGAAGAATTGATCAAGCAAGCCAAAGAAGCTTTGCAGCAAGGCAATTTGGATGAAGCCGAAAAACTCTTGCTACAATCTCTTAATCTACGTGTAAAGAAAATAGAAGAAGAGAGATTGTTAGCCGCTTCAGACGCTTATGAATTGGGCACCATCCAAGAACTGAAAATCGAATACCAAGCAGCTCGCAAATATTACGAACAAGCGGTGAGTTTTGATCCTGATAATTCGCGATACCTCCACCAATATGCGATTATTCTTGATACTTTAGGTCAGTACCAGAAAGCTATTGAGTATTATGAGAAAGCTTTATCGATTGATCTGCCAACTCATGGAGAGCAACACCCCAGTATTGCCAGCATCTGGAACAACCTAGGGCTTGCGTGGAGTGAGCTAGGAGAGTACCAGAAAGCCATTGATTATTATGAAAAAGCGTTGAAAAGCAAAATTCAAAATTTTAGGGAAAATCATCCTACTGTCGCTATTACCTGGAACAACCTTGGGAATGCGTGGCTTCAGCTAGGGGAGTACCAGAAAGCCATTGAATACTATGAAAAAGATTTGAAAAGCAGTCTTAACAACTTTGGGGAGAATCATCCTACCGTCGCTCAAACCTGGGGTAACCTTGGGAATGCGTGGCTTCAGCTAGGCGACTACCAGAAAGCTATTGAGTATCATGAAAAAGCGTTGAAAAGCTTTATTCAAAACTTTGAGGAGAACCACCCAGAGGTTGCCAAGACCTGGACTAACCTAGGGCTTGCGTGGTTTCAGCTAGGAGAGTACGAGAAAGCTATTGAATACTATGAAAAAGATTTGAAAAGTAGTCTTCAGAATTTTGGGGAAAATCATCCTACTGTCGCTCAAATCTGGAATAACCTAGGGCTTGCGTGGAGTGAGCTAGGGGAGTACCAGAAAGCTATTGAATACTATGAAAAAGATTTGAAA
>JANQHV010000151.1 GCA_028282505.1 SAR324 cluster bacterium
TTTAAGGCGAATAGCGAGTCTATTTAACGAAAATTTTCTCAAAACAGACGCCAATGAGGCGGTTTTGCAGCAGAATCAGGTTTTTCAAACAGGTTCTTAATCGGATCAGTGAATATTGCCTTGAGTGTTTTTTTATGTTTGCTGTTCATAGAGTATGAGGATAGCAAAGTTCATATGGGTTGGCAATGATGAGTATTCCTGATAAATTGATAATTCAAATCTAAATTTTGATGAATGATTGTTTTCAGTAAAAGTCATTTTCTTTGATCATGAATTATAATTTCAAATAGGAGAAAGCCATGAAACAGATTATCCCATTTTTGTTGATGTTAATAATTTCCTCTAGTGCTTATGCTGCAGGAAAAGCAGTGTCGTATGAAGTGAATGGAGAACCATTTGAAGGGTATTATGTGAGTCCTTCTGCCAATGCTCCTCTGGTCCTGCTCATTCATGACTGGGATGGTTTGACAGATTATGAAGTCAAACGTGCCCATATGTTAGCTGATCTGGGGTATTCGGTTTTTGCGGCAGATCTGTTTGGTGCTGGGGTCAGACCCACTGAGGTGAAGGATAAACGACAGCATACAGGGGAACTGTATAAAGATCGTCAGAAAATGCGATCTTTGATCCAGGGGGCACTGGATACCGCAAAATCCAAAGGAGCGAATGTCAATAATGCAGTGACAATGGGATACTGTTTTGGAGGTGCCGCAGTGCTTGAATTTGCCAGGTCAGGTGTCAATATGAAAGGATTTGCCACATTTCATGGTGGATTGAAGACTCCATCAGGGCAGGATTATTCCAAAGCCACAGGAAAAGTGTTAGTCATGCATGGTACAGCTGATACTGCCATTACTATGGATCAATTTGCTATGCTGGCCAGTGAGCTAGAGCAACAGGGAGTTTCTCACGAAATGATCACTTACAGTGGAGCTCCCCATGCCTTTACAGTATTTGGCTCTCCGCGATATCGCGAAGATGCTGACAAAAAATCATGGCAGCGTTTTACCGAGTTTCTGGAAGAGGTTACGCGCTGAGTTTTTCCTGGCAACGCTGCACATAAAGCTGGGCAACACGGTCTTCTGGATTTTGTTTGATACAATCTTCAAAAAGTTGTGCCGCTTCTTGATATTCTTGACGGAAGTAAGCAAAAATGGCTCTCTCAAACAATGTCAGCGTTGCCAATTTCCAATCTCTTACAGCGGGAGGATCGGCATCAAACACTTCATACACCGTTACTTCCTGGGATTTCCCTTTGACCTTGACCCGGTCGATCAAACGAATCGAGTATTTCGTCGGATTTTCCAGGGAGTGAAAGGTATATTCGCTGATTAACAAAGAAACCCCATATATTTTAGTCAGTCCTTCCACACGAGATGCCAGATTCACCGCATCACTGATCACGGTGCCTTCCATACGATGCTGCCCACCAATGGTTCCCAACATCAAATGCCCGGTGTTGATTCCAATACCGATGTCAATCGCTTCGTACCCCGTTTGCTGCCGATGGACATTGTATTCCGTTAAACTTTTCATCATCGCAATGGCCGATTGAATTGCACTGTCAGGACCTTGATGGAAAAGAGCCATGATGGCGTCTCCAATATATTTGTCGATGAAACCACCGTATTTTTGCACACAGGGTTCCATACGCTGTAGATACGAATTGAGAAATAGAAAATTATCTTCCGGGCTCATGCTTTCAGAAAGAGTGGTGAAGGCACGAATGTCGGAAAAGATAATGGACATATTGAGCTCCACATGGTCTCCCAGCTCAACATCGATAATATTGTCTTTTCCAAGCAACTCCAACAGTTCCCCAGGAACAAAGCGTTCGTAAGCCCGGTTGGTATGTGACAGACTGAGGTGTGCTTTGATGCGTGCCATTAGTTCTCTTTTGCTAAAAGGTTTGATCATGTAATCGTTGGCACCGCTATCCATTCCACGCACTAAATCCGTTACCTGATTTTTAGCAGTGAGCATCACAATGGGTAAGTTGTTGGGGGTATGTTGTTCCCTAATTTTTTGGGAAACTTCATAGCCACTCATGTGCGGCATCATCAAATCCAGTAATACCAGGTCGGGTTGTTTGGTTTCCATAATTTCCAATGCCTGTTTGCCATCTTGTGCCGTCAAGACATTGAAATGATTCAAAGAAAGCTGGTTTTTGAGCACCTGCACATTAACAGGCTCATCATCGACCACCAGAATGGTTTTATTTTCTTTAAGGGTGAAATGGGGTGTTTCTATCTCAGATCCTTCAAAAATAGCAGTTTCTGCGATCTTCACTCCACCCTGCCCTTCTTCTGAATTGACGGTTTGCAGCTTTGGTGCTGTGTCACGATCAGGAGCAGTTTGATCTTCAGCAATAGGGAGGGTGAAGGAAAAAGTACTGCCAATTCCTTCGGTACTGTCCACACGAATGACCCCACCGTGCAACTCGACCAACTGTTTGGTCACAGCCAGTCCAAGTCCTGTTCCTCCATATTCTCTGGATGTGGAACCATCAGCTTGTTCGAAGGACTGGAAAATCGTCGCTTGCTTGTCTTTGGGAATGCCAATCCCTGTATCCGAAATCAATACCAGGATGTTTCCGTCTTCCTCGTGTGCCATCACTTTGACCTCACCTTGTTGGGTGAACTTAATGCTGTTGCCAATCAAGTTCAGCAAAATCTGTTGCAGTCGATTTTCATCGGCCTGAGCCAAAGGAATGGAATCGGGAATTAAATTGAGCAAGGCTATCTTTTTTTGACCAAGCAGTGGTTTGGCAAGGGCCAGCACGACATCAATGGTGCTGCGAATGTCAACAGATTTGAGTTGCAACTGCAATTCTTTGTTCCTCATTTTGGAAAAATCGAGAATGTCATTGATCAGGTTTGACAAGCGCTTTCCACTCTGAATAATCATCTCCAAATTCTCTTTTTGAATCGGATTGACAGAACCTCCTGCTCCATCCACCAGTGATTCACTGAGACCTATAATACCATTCAAGGGGGTACGGAGTTCATGGGATGTGTTGGCTAAAAATTCGTCTTTGGTTTTATCCAGTTTTTTCAGGTCGTTATTTTGTTGGGAAATGACATCATTGGTCGATTTTAAATCAGACATCAATTTTTCGATGGAGGTCGCCATCTCATTATAGGATTTAGCCAATTGGCCAATTTCGTCATTGGATTGGATATCGATTTTGTGGTCGAAGTCACCAGTCGCAAATTTTTTAGCCCCTGTGTTTAAGATTTGAATCCGTTTGGTGATGTAGTTGGACATCCAGATAGCGATGGCAATGACCAATGCAATCATGACCAGTGTGGAGATAATCAGTTCTGTTATCGTTTCTTCCACATCACCAACAATTTTTTGTTGGCTGGTTTCCACGGTGGATTTAATATTGCCGATTTGTTCTGTGAGAACTTCATCAATATTTTCTTTTGTTTTGTTGGCCGCGCTGTGGAACTCATCAACGTTGGCTCCGATGGTGATAAACCCAAAACCCCGTTTGCTGTTTCCATATTGTCCCGTGTAATAGGGGATCGTTGCCGCAGTTGTCAGTTTCCAGACCTTGCTCCAGAAAATAACAAAAGAACCGCTTCCTCCATCTTCTGTCAATTGCATCCATCCCTGACATTGAGGAGCAAAATTGACGTATCGACAATCCAGCGCAATTTGCCCTTGTTTCAATTGTGCAATATTTGGTTTTTGTTTCAAACTTTGATTGTCGAAGGGTTTGACCGTTTCTAAAAATTGATTCAGATCCTTTATTCCAGATGCCTTCCA
>JANQHV010000214.1 GCA_028282505.1 SAR324 cluster bacterium
CCACGTCCACCAATGATTTCTCCCAGGACATCTTTCACAAAACCGGGTGGTTTTTCTGGGACTGGTGGTAAAAATTCACGACTACTGTTTATTGCAGCACTGACATTGACTTCATGCAAATGAGCCAAAGTCGCTTCCACAGCCTTCAGGTTCTGGTCAACAATGGCTTTTCCTTTTGCTCCGTAGGTTTTCTCAATCGATTTTTTAATTTCATCAAGTGCCTGATCCCTGGGCAACACTCCAGAAATGGCAAAGAAACAAACCTGCATGATGGTATTAATCCGACGTCCCATGCCTGAGTTCTTGGCGACTTCTACGGCATCAATGACATAAAATTTGAGTTTCTTATCCTGAATTTCTTGCTGGATGGGCCGTGGGAGTTTGTTCCAGACATCATCCTTACTGTCAGGAGTGTTCAACAAAAATGTGCCTCCTGGAATAATGTGCTCCAGGACATTATGTCTTTCTAAAAATACCGGTTGATGGCAAGCCACGAAGTTGGCAGCCTGGATCAGATAAGTCGAATGAATCGGATCTGGCCCAAAGCGCACATGGGAGATCGTCATCGCACCAGATTTTTTGGAGTCGTACACAAAATACCCCTGAGCGTGTTGATCCGTATTTTCTCCAATGATCTTGATCGTATTTTTGTTGGCACCGACTGTGCCATCAGCACCCAATCCATAAAAAATGGCTCTAGTGACCTGTTCAGATGCTGTCGAAAAACTGGGATCATAATCCAAACTGGTGTTGGTCACATCATCTACAATTCCAACGGTGAAATGATTTTTGGGCTGTTCTTGTAACAAATTATCAAAAACCCCCTTAATCATGGCAGGAGTGAAGTCTTTGGAAGACAATCCGTATCGGCCACCCACTATCTTAGGCAGGGATTGTAAACTGCCCCATCCGTTATTCATTGATTCATGCAGTCCTGTGATGCAGTCCACGTACAGGGGTTCTCCTGTCGCTCCAGGTTCTTTGGTACGATCCAAAACGGCAATACTTTTTGTGGTTTCCGGAAGCGACTCGATGAAACGTTTTGAATCAAAGGGTCGATATAAACGAACTTTGACCATGCCAACCTTTTCTCCCTGCTTCTGCAAAAAGTCTACGGTCTCTTGAACCGCCTCACAACCAGAACCCATCAAGATAACAACTCGTTCCGCATCAGGCGCACCATAGTAATCAAATAGATTGTACGTCCGTCCGGTCAGTTCTGCAAAGCGTTCCATTGTTTTGGCAACGACATCAGGGCAAGCATTGTAAAAAGGATTCACGGTTTCTTTTGCCTGGAAATGGACATCTGGATTTTGTGCTGTTCCCCTCAAAACAGGACGGTCGGGAGTCATCGCTCTCAGGCGATGCTCTACTATCAATTTGTCGTCGATCAACTCTCGTAACGTATCGTCACTGAGTACCGCAATTTTATTAACTTCATGGGATGTGCGAAAGCCATCAAAGAAGTGTAAAAATGGGATACGAGCGGCCAATGCACTGGCATGGGCAATGGCGGCTATATCCATACTTTCTTGAACCGAACAAGAAGAAAGCATTCCAAATCCAGTGGAACGAGCACTCATCACATCACTATGGTCCCCAAAAATTGATAATGCCTGAGTTGCCACAGTTCGTGCGGCAATGTGGAAAACTGTAGGAGTCAACTCTCCCGCAATTTTATACATGTTGGGAATCATCAGCAGTAGTCCCTGGGATGCAGTAAACGTTGTGGTCAGACTGCCTGCCTGCAACGCCCCGTGAACGGCTCCTGCTGCTCCCCCTTCACTCTGCATCTCCACGACAGATGGGATGGTTCCCCAAATATTAGGCATATCCAGGGCCGCCCAGGCATCGGCGAATTCACCCATTGTTGAAGAAGGCGTGATCGGATAAATAGCAATTACTTCATTGAGACGGTACGCAACATAAGCTGCAGCCTCATTACCATCCATCGTTTTAAATATTGGTTTGTTCATGACTTACCTCCATTGTGTATTTAATACCATTTCAGACATAGAAAACAGAATTGTATCAATTTCTCTGTACCTGTTGTCTTGATATGTATGTGTGTACTTAGTCTAAGATAAAATTTTGCGAAGACTCCCCTGTGCAAATCCTGAAAAATTTAAATCATCAGGAATGACTCTGTCAAAACAGTGTGGAACTATATTCCACATTGGAGACGCAATGTAAACACAATTTTATGAATCAAATGACGAAACAACCTTCCTCATCTCATCAATTTCCAGAAGACATAATTCGAGAATATTGACTGCTAGTCGCCATTTGAGCGAACCTTCCCTGATCACAGGCTTTGTAACAATCAATCGAGTTTATGCTTTCATTAAACTTTGGATGATGCGAGTGAACTCAGAAACTTCGACAGGTTTAATAAAGAATTCACGAATACCAATTGCTCTTGCTTTTTCTTCAGAAATGGCATCGCTGTATCCAGTGGCCAAAACAATGGGAAGCTCCGGTCTGATTTTTAAAACTTCCTGGCTCAATCGATCTCCTGTCAAATGGGGCATGGTATAATCAGTAAACACCAAATCAAACTGGCTGGGATCACGCTGGAATTCGTTGAATGCATCAATACTGTTATTAAAAACAGTGACCTCATAACCTAACTTTGCGAGCATTGCTTCATAAAATTGGGTTAAAAAGGCTTCATCATCCACTACCATAATGTGTCCATTCCTGCTTTCTTCAGGAAATCCTATCACTACTGGATTCTGTACTTTATCCTGAGCTACCGGAAAATAGACATAAAAAGAGGAACCTTCCCCCGCAACGCTGTCTACGGCAATGGCCCCTTTGTGTTGTTGGATAATACTATGAGTGATGGATAATCCTAAGCCCGTTCCCTTGCCCACCTCCTTGGTTGTATAAAATGGATCAAAAATTCGATCTTTCTCAGTAGCAGACATCCCGCAACCTGTATCACTGATCACCAGCTTCAAGTAAGAGCCCTCTTTTAAATGGGGCAAGGGTTTCATATCTTTCCTATACCGCTCTTCTTCTAAACGAATTGTTAGCACTCCTCCTTCTTCTTCCATTGCATGAAAAGCGTTGGTGCACAAATTCAGGAGAGCCTGCTGGATCTGTGCTGGGTCTCCAAAGATCGGAGCAGCCACCCCACCAATTTCCTGTCGAATTTCAACCGTAGTGGGAATTGTGGCTCTCATCATCATGAGCACTTCTTCGATCACCGGGGGGATGTGAAGCACACGGAGCTTTTGCTCATTCATTCGGCTAAAGGTAAGAATTTGTCTGACCAGGGCTACGGCACGCTGCCCTGTTTTATAAATACTCTCCATATAGCTTTTATCTTCGCTGTCATCTGGCATCTTCGAGATTACTAATTGACTATAGCCCTGCATAATTCCGAGGATGTTGTTAAACTCATGAGCAATCCCGCCGGCCAAGGTACCTAATGATTCCATCTTTTGTGAATGTCGCAGTTGGGCTTCCAGTTGTTTATGTTCTGTAATATCCTGCATCGTTGCTCCAATCCCCAATAAAACACCATCCTTCGTTTTTACAGGATAATAACTGGCTAACCAGTTTTTTTTCGTATCGGGTTCTAGCGGAACAAAGCCTTCTATTTCAACATTCAGCACCGGTTTATCCGTGTCTATGATTTGCTGGCAGAATTCTTTGATCTGTTCTGCAATTTCTGGAATCATTTCTTTGAGGGGTTTGTTGGTGTGCTCATCAGCCGTTTTGCCACTGATCTGGGCCATGACATCGTTGATACGTAAAAAACGCAGATCTGGAGACAAGATACACAAACCAACGGGGGAGGTATTGTAAATGTGGTTCAATTCAGCAAGTTGTTGATTCAAACGAATTTCATTTTCTTGCAGCTTTTTTTCAGCCTGTTTACGTTCCTGAATTTCATTTTCCAGTTGCTCATTGGTCACCCGAAGTTCTCGGGTGCGCCTTTCTACGCGCATTTCAAGTTCATTGAACAACTGGTGACGCTCAATGGAATAATTGACCAGGCGAATTAAAGTATTCTGGGATATTTCATCTTTGGTGCAGTAATCCTGTGCTCCCATTTGCAATGCTTTCACCCCCAGGGTTTCATCCTCCATACCAGTCAGAATGACAATTGGGATATTGGGTGTATACTCGTGCAATCGGGCAAATGTACACAGTCCCTCACTGTCTGGTAAATTCAAATCGAGTAACACAATATCGGGTTTTTTCTGATCCAAATATGCCAACCCCTCTGCCAGACTTTTTCGATGATCTACGGCAAAGGCAAGGGTGGGCCATCGATCCGCATCGGTATGCAGCAGCATTTCCATAATCAAGCCGGCTGCTGTTAGACTATCTTCTATTAGTAAAATGGTTGCACTGCTTTTACTCACGTCTCCTCCTGTATTTCCCCTTTGATAATAAAGAAAAAATTTCTTTATTAAAGATCATTACACAATAAATGGATCTTGTCCATAGAAAGCCTTTATTAATGGTGTTGACACAATCCTCCAGTCGATTTTTCATTCCGAAACTATTTCTTTTTTTTTCAGATTCTGCTAGCTACAATAAAAATTATTTGGTTTCTGACAAATTTTGAATATCCCTGGGAACCTTAAAAACGAAACTTTGGATGTTGACACCCCCTGCTAAGATTCCTTATAAGCACTCCATCGTTGTTAAATTATTGCGACGAGCATTCTCCTACTATTTATTGATTGCTTTCGTAGTGACCGTGATTCAGTTGATCAATGAATATTATCATGTGAAAGAACAAATCATTGGAGAGATCCACACACTGGAAGCTTCCTTTGAACCAATCCTGGCTGACTCCTTATGGTTATTTGATGAAAGGCAAATACGACTGACATTGAAAAGTATGGTAAAATCCCCTGTCATCATGGGAGTCAAGATCATTGATAAAGAGACATTGAACTTGATTGCCTTTGGTTCAGTATTAGAAGATGAAACCGTGTTGATTGTCGATGAAGAAGGAAACATGAGGCCCAGAAAATTGCAGGAATCGGTGATCAATGCGCTCTTTGATGTGTCCTTCACCATCCAGTCCAATGAAAACAATGAACCCCTGGGAGCCATGTCTATTTATTCAGGAACTTCCATCATCATTGACCGAATTAAGCATAGTTTCACAGTCATTCTGATCAATGCAATCATCAAAACAACAGCACTCTGGATTATTTTTTTATGGGTGGGGCGTACCTTGGTTCGTTATCCTTTGAATGTCTTGAACCAAACAGCAGAGCAAATCAACTCAGGTGATGAAGAGGTAATGAAAGTCAAAGAGCCTGAAACCGAAAAATTACAGGAAACCAGAGATGAAATTGGAGTACTGGCTCGTAACCTTGAAAAAATGCGGAATGTGTTTCTGGAAAAAATGGAAACCATTGAAAAACAAAATTCTGTTTTAGAAGAACAGGCACAAATGATAGAAGAACGGGTGAGAAAGGGACATTCACAAATCGATAAGAAAACACGGCACATTGGTGACGTGGTGCAAGGAATGTCTCAAATGATGTATAACATCACTGACCATCCTCCCCAGTCAGGAGATGCAAAGAAAAATTTATTCATCACCATTGAGGAAAACAAACGTCCTTTCTCAGTTCCTGTGGAAAAAGTGTCCCATATCACTGTAGAAGAACATTATTTCACCGTCTTTTATCACCATCAAAATCGTTGGAAACAATGGAACACATTTGGCAATTTGAAGGAGTTTGACGAAAACTTTCCAGGGGTTTTTACTCGAATCAATCGGTCCACTTTGATCAATCCCAAAAGAATTCTTGAGTTTCAGATAGAAAAAACTCCTTACCATCTTATCATGGAAGGGGACCCAGCTCATGCGATTCCTGTCAGTCAATCCAAAAAGAAGTTACTTCTTGAAATCCATGCAAAGCATCCAGCAGGAAAGGGTTAGTTGCTCCAATCAGGATTGATAATCACTTGGGGATTGTTGTCTCGCTGAACAGGAATGTCTCCCAGATGGATGCCTCGTTGATGGAGTGCCACAATTTCTGCAGCCAATTCTCCTAATTTAAAATAATCGGGTACTGTTCCCAAATAAGCTCCATGATCCAGGAATAATTTCTGTGAAGCAATCCCTTTGATTCGAGCTGCTTTTAATTTTTTTCCAATAACCGCCGCTTGTGACAATAAATAACTATCGGATGGCAAATAGACCGCATCCACTATGTTTGGATCATTGACTAACTTTTCCAAATTATGATCCAAAAAACCGGGAGCAGGAGGAGAGCGAAAACTGATCAGCTCAAAATTCAAATCTTCCGCCAATAAGGTTAAGCGTTGTTTGATGATCACCGAATTGTTTTCTCGTGGATTAAAAAAAAAACCTAATTTTTTCAAGTGAATCAATTTCATGGCATTTTCTATTTGTAAATAAATAGACACGGCATTGGTCACGCCACTGATATTTTCTTGAGAGCCTTCCATGCGATTCATCAGACCTGCCTTCACAGGATCGGCAACAATGTTGAAGATCTGAGGGATTTTGTTTTGCAGCTTCTTCTTTGTCATGCTCGATGCCGTTGTACCAAACGTATAGACATAGTCCCATGCTTCAGGCACAAAGCGATTTCTCAAATACATGGCTAACTTTGCTCGCGATTGTCCTGCATCAAAAACATGATAGGTTACCGAGAAATTGAATGTTTGCAGTTGAGACCTAAACCCCTGTTCGGCCAAGGTTTCTCCCCGCCACAAGATCATGGCCACTTTGATATTTTTTCCAGCAACCGGACTACTGAAAAACAAAAAGGAGAGGCAACTTAAAAAAAGAATCAGTAATTTTTTGCACATACTTGGTCTCATCACATCTCTCATGTCTATTCTGAAGAATATAACAGGATATCCTCCAAATTTGTAATCTAATTCTCTTTGCAAATCATTTTCTAACAATTGCCTCTTTTCTGAAATATAGTAGTGAGATTTTGGTTTTGTTTGGCACATTGAATGCCATATCACCCTGAGCGTAGTCGAAGGGTCTCTGAGATGCTTCGACTACGCTCAGCATGACAGTTTTCGGGAGATTGTCTCATGGGCAAAGAGGAAGCCAAACA
>JANQHV010000253.1 GCA_028282505.1 SAR324 cluster bacterium
AAGGCGAATAGCGAGCCTATTTAACGAAAATTTTCTCAAAACAGACGCCAATGAGGCGGTTTTGCAGTAGAATCAGGTTTTTCAAACAGGTTCTTAACAATGGAACGATTTTTTGTTCAATCCTAATTTTAATATGGAGTTGCCTTTAAAAAGTGACAATACTGATAGCTAAAAACTGAGAACTTATGACTGTTGAGATATAATATACAGAATCGAATTGCCAATGAAAAACGGCTTGTGCTTTTATCCACAAACTATAATCATCTGACAAGTATTATTTTGAAAAACACCTCATTTTTATTAAGGAAAGACAGCATGATTCGTGTTGCAATCATAGGGGCAGCGGGCCTTTCTGGTTTGGAGTTAATCCATTGGTTACGCTTCCATCCTCAAGTTGAGTTGACCGTACTGACATCGAGTAAATATGAAGGCCAAACATTACAAGCACTGTTTCCTCGCTTTACTGGAATGTCACAAACTTTTGAAAAACATGAAACCAATGTAGACCATTGTGATTTCGCCTTTCTGGCCATTCCAAATAAAGCCAGTCTGGATTTGGTGCCCGAACTGCTTAAAAAAAATATCCGGGTTGTTGATTTATCAGGAGTGTACCGTCTGAGTGATATTCCTGTTTTTGAAAAATACTACAAACTGGCACATACTTCTCCGGAATTATTAGACACGGCTATCTTTGGCTTGCCCGAATATTACAAAGAACGCATTGGCAATGCCAATTTGATTGCAAATCCCGGTTGCTATCCAACAGGTGCTCTGCTGGGCATGCTCCCGTTTGGAAACTTATTGGAAAATTTGAGCACTGCTCCAATCCTTGATGCAAAATCGGGGGTTAGTGGTGCTGGCGGCAGGGTCGAAGATGATACCACCAATTATGTAACAGTGAACGAGAATTTTAAGGCATATAAGGTATTCAATCATCAACATACTCCCGAAATCGAACAATATTTGGAAGAATTGACCGGATATCGTGCTCAACAACACGGGGATTTGACATTCACACCACACTTGCTGCCCTTAAATCGGGGAATTTTAACAACGATCTATCTCCGCTTCCATGATGCACTGCCTGTCGAGAAAGTAAGAGCATCTTTTGAAGAAATGTCAGAAAACAATCCTTTTGTTCATGTATTGCCAGCAGGGGCTTTTCCTGACTTGGCAATGGTTCAGCACACTAACAATTGTCAAATTGGCATTGCCCATGATGAATCCAGGAAGAATTGGATTGTGATTACGGCAATTGACAATTTAGTGAAAGGTGCTGCAGGACAAGCGATTCAAAACATGAATTTGATGTTTGGTTTGGACGAAAGTACAGGATTGATTTAGGAATGAAGGAAAGTTGTACATTGTGCCAGGAGACTCACTGCCAATTTTGATGTATCATCACATTGCAAAGCCACCACGATCCGTCAAGGTACGTGGACTGTATGTCACTCCCCAACAATTTGAATGGCAAATTCAACGTTTGCAAGAAGCAGGTTTTGAATTCACAAATTTCCGTCAATTGGCCAACCAAAATAACCAGGAATCGACAGACTCTTCTCCGAAACGTCAAATTGTCCTGACACTGGATGACGGTTATCTGGACAATTACGAAAACGCATTTCCCATTTTACAACAATACGGCATCACAGCCGTAGTCTATCCGGTGATGGGAGCTATCGGTAAAAAACAGGTAGTCTGGAAGGAAAATGATGAACAGCACCCTGTTGATTTAATGACAGAAGAGGCCATTCAGAAGATGCATCAAGCTGGTATTGAATTTGGATCTCACCTTTGTGACCACATTCACCTAGCTGAACACACAGAAGAAATCATTCAGGATCAATTGTACCGTTCAAAAGAAATATTGGAACATATTTTAGGAGAACGTGTTTTATCAGTTGCCTATCCTTTTGGATCGTATGACAGTAAAGTATTACAAATAGCAGCAAAGACGGGATATCAGTATGGTTTGACTACAATTTCCGGGATTAATACAATGCAACCATCTTTGGAATTGAAACGGACAGCCATCAAAGGCCATCGTCTACATCATCGCTGGAAATTCATGAAACAATTGCAACATCAGTTTTCAGAATAGTTTTCAGGATTATTCTGATGTCAATAATCCATTTCTGAGCCTTGCAAGCGACGATCACGACCTGTCAATGTTTCAAAATAGCACATTTCCTGCAAACGGGAATATATGCGTTCTCCCACTCGTCTGCGCAAGGTATCTGCAATAAATTTGTCCTCTCCTGTTTTATCTTTGGTCAATAAACGTTCCTTGATGGTGGTTGCTTCTTTTTCGGTATAGTTGGATGTGACCATGATGGGTTTATTGCTGTTGTAGCGTTTGGAGATGAGCGTGTCCAGTACACTCAATTCCCATTCGGTATTACGTCCCTTGCCCAGGTCATCAATGATGAGTAATTCGGCGGCCAGATGGGGTGTGATGATTTCTATTTCAGACTTTTGCGAAGAAAAACCATCTTTGATGTCAGAGAGTAATTCGGAAAATCCCTGAAACATGCAGGAGATTCCATGCGTGATGGTGCATTGATAGGCCAAGCCTGCCATCAGATAGGTCTTGCCTGTGCCGGGTGAGCCCATCAAGACCAACCCTTTTGAGTCAATATTTTGACGAGGGGTTTCTTCGGAGGCAGGGGATAATTTTCTATTTTTTGCATAATTTCGAATGATGGTTGTCAGTTGTTGATAAGCCACTTGATTCTCTTTATCGCGATCAGAATGAGCCAGCTTGCTGTGGGCATAGTTGTTCGGTATGCGGGCATTGTTATATAATTTGATGTTGCGTTTCTTTACTTCACACTTTGGGCAGGGTGTGGCAATATCACGTCCCTGGGCATCTTGTTGCAACTGAAACCGGGCACCATGACACTCATCACAAGGGGAGGGGAAACATTGGCAAAAGCTTGCTTGAGCGTAAGCACCTGACATGGCCTCAATCACAATATGCGTATCATCACAATAGCGGCATTTTTGTGATTGTGCTTTTTTTGTTTTTGTGTTCATTGTTGTATTTTCTAATTTTTATTATAGATGTCTAGATAAATTCTTTCCACTGGAATAGATTTTCCTGAAGACAAAGAAATGTCTCAATCCGCATAAAAAAAGGAGAGACATGAGAAGTGAGATATGAGACAGCCATTTACCGATCTCATCTCTCACCTCTCAAATCTCATTTCCCAAACTCCAGTTGTTGGCTGGAACGAATTGTATAGCAAAAACAAGATCATGGAAAAGATTTTTCTTGATCACTAAACTACTGAAGGGAAAAGCAATGACTGTTCATTCTGATTCAATACTGCAGTATCCAATGCCCGCTCTAAAAAATGATTTACTGTTGCGTACCATCAACCGCTTTCCTGTTAGCCGAGTCCCGGTCTGGATGATGCGTCAGGCGGGACGTACTGACCCTCTCTATCGCAAGCTGAGAGAAGACGATGGACGGCCTTTAGAAATTCTCTTTCAAGATGTGGAACGTGCTATTGAAATCTCACTACTGCCAAAGCGACTGGGAGTGGATGCCATCATCATCTTTCAAGATATTTTGACACCTTTGTCACCTATGGGAGCCGAATTTTTGTTCAGGCCAAGTCCTGTTTTGGAGTCTCCTATCCAAAGCAAAGAACGCCTCCAGGCATTGCGTCCCATTGATCCACCTTCTGATTTGGCATGTGTCGGCTCTATCATCCAGGGAGTCCAGCGGGAATTGGATCAGGAGCTTCCAGTGCTTGGTTTTGCTGGGTCTCCCATGACCCTGGCTTTTTTTATGATCCCAGGAAAAAGCCCTGCCGGCGACTATAACATGATCTTCCGTTTCATTGAAGAACAACCTGATCTCTTTCAACAATTGCTGGATATTTTGACAACCATGACCATCGATTATTTGAATTATCAAATCGAATCCGGGGTCCATGCGGTCCAGTTATTTGAGTCTTTTGGAGAAATCATTCCACGTCCCATTTATGAACGTTTTGTCCAACCCACTCATGAAAACATATTTGCTGCTTTGCACACCACAACACCTGGGATTCTTTTTGTGAAAGAGTGCAACTACCTCGATTTGATGATGAAAAGTGGGGCCACTGTTTTGAGTGTTGGGAAATGTGTGAATCTGAAAGAGGCAAAAGCGCAAACTCCAGACCATCTGATTTTTCAAGGCAATGTGGACAATCGTATCTTATTAGAGGGCAATCAGAAAGACATTACGGAAGCGGTGAAAAACTGCTTTGCCGAAAGTAACAAGGAACGGCATATTCTCAATCTCAATCACGGATTATTGGCCGACACTCCTTTTGAAAATGTACAGCACTTCGTCCAGGTTGCCAAGGAATTGGGGGATGTTCATTAGTCATTCTCTATGCGCATATTTGATTGGGGCTATTGGGCGGTTCACGCTTCTGAGGTATAGTCCTGTTTTTCATCATTCCGTCACTCAATGCGAACTCTTGAGGCAATAAACAAGCCTGGACATCTATAGAGAAAATGCTATTCTGAGATAGAAAGGTTACGTGTTCTGCTTAAAAATAGTGACCGTTAACGACCTTTCCTACCGAACTCCTCCCATCTGAAGATCGGTCCCGTTTCCTTAAAAAAGTAGAGAAAACTGTTTTCTCTCTGTTTTTCAAGTAGAAACTCAGAGAAGTGTTGTCCTGGAATAATTGGATAGCCAGCAAAGCCATACACGGTTAGTTAAGGTTTGATCGTCAAAAAGTATTCTTGATAGAGTTGCTGATAAAGTTTTTGGTTGGAGATCCAGCGTAACCAAAAACGTTGGTAGCGGTTGGTATGTCGATTGTTGAGAATGATGGTCTCAATTCTCTGAATCATTTCTTGACCCCATACAGTTTTTGAACAAACTGTATAAGCAGCGATATGAGATGGACTTTCCTCAACAGGGAGATATGCCAACTTGTCTATCTGTTTGGGCCAAAATTGACGAACAACATATTGCAGTTCCCAATCATAACCCAAAATGTAATCGAGCCGATCTTGCAGGAGCATACCAAGCAATCCTTTTGAAGTGTCAGCGCCTGCCCTCTCATAAATCCAATTCTTTCCTTTATTTTTTTCTACAATCTCATCCAGTTGACCACCATATTTTCTACCATGCACGATTCCAAATACTAATTCATGGTTTTTAATGATGTCTACCAGGCGCAATGGTTGGTTATTAAATTGGGCATGCCTGTTTCGCTTAAAGATAATCCCGTTTGCTGTCATAAACGTAGACGGGATTGCAGTAAAATGCATGGATTTTTCCCGATCCGGTGTTCGAATCGTACCTGTTGCACAAACGTGGTCTTTATTTTTCAAGATATAAACGCCTCGACTCATGGTAGCAACGACACGTTCGTGACGATAGTTTGTTAACTGTTCAGCCAGAAAATCCAATAATAGATCTTCCCCCCCTTGCCCCTGATTCCTTCCTTGAGTGATCCAGGCAGGAGGAAAGTCCGTTGTTAACCAGGTAATGGTTTCCTTGCCATGCACAGGATGATACAACGTGATACATACAATCAGTGTCGACAAAAACAGTGTCACCGATTTCATGGTTTTCCCCCTTCATGAAAGCTTGTTATGCCTTACTCTTGCAAAGATGTATTATTTTTGTACCATCCTCAATACCCCGTCCCAATCATCAGGTGGCGGATTTTCTTTGTATTGATGGCAACGATCAAAATAAATTTTGGAAACAATGTCCTCTGGATATACCTGTAAACACTGTTGAAATAATCGCATGGAATCGTCCCACTTTCTTGCATGAAAATTTGACAGTCCCTCGGAGTAAGATTGTAATATTTGTTGTTTTTTCTCAATGACTTCAAATTCATCACCACTAAATACTTCAAAAATTCTGACAGGCTTTTTCTTTCCTTTGACTGCAATAAAATCTAATTCTCGACATAAAATGGAAGCATCTTCAAGGGTACAATGAGTTTCAGAAGATATGACAATTTGCACTCCATAGCGCTTACTCAATCCTTCAATTCGGGAGGCAAGGTTCACATTATCCCCCAAAACAGTTGAATCCATACGGTCTTTTGATCCCATTGTTCCAATGATGACCTCTCCTGTATGGACACCAATACCCAGGCCTATAGGCGAATATCCCTTCTTGACACGATAGAGATTGTATTCATTGGCTGCCTTAATCATACCAATGGCTGCTCTCACACCGTCAGTACTTGAGCACTCGGAACGATCAAATAAAGCCATGATGGCATCTCCTATAAATTTATCAATGAATCCATGATACTCATGAATCGGATGATTCATTCTATGGAGATATTCATTGAGAAAATTCAATAAATCTTGAGGAGTCATGGTTTCTGACAGATTGGTGAATGAGCGGATGTCAGAAAAAAGAACTGTAATGGTTTCTGTTTCAGCTTTTCCTAATTCAATTTTATCCAAGCCTTCCACGGCAATGCGATTTAAAAACTGTTTGGGGACAAATTTTTGAAAAGTATCAGAGAGCGCTTCATTTTGTTGGGACTCAGAAGACAACCTCTGCATCATATTATTGAATGCCTTTCCTAGTAAATTCAATTCATCTTGTCTGCTGGAAAAGGTTTTGATCTGTTGATTTTCTAAATTGTCCAATCGGATTTTGACGATATTGTTGGTTAAACCGGTTAGGGGTTTGGCCAAAACTTTTTTGATAACTGCCAAGAAAATGAACCATAGCGCAAATGTTTTAATGACCGAGTTCACAACTATTAAAATAAAACCATATTGCACTCGCTCAATGACAATATCATTACTGGAGTACAATGTCCCTTTTCCGACCAGATGTTTTTCTCCATGCTCATCCAGGTAAGTAATCGGAAACTCATGTCCAAATATCACTTTACGATTTCTAATATCGATTGGATTTCCCTCAAAATTGTAAAGAGCATAGTTTCCTTGATCGTCCAAAATGGTTCCAATTGCCAAAGGTTCATCGGAATGGATATTTTGAATTTTGACTCCCTCAATGATCGCTACCTGAGACATGCCCTGCATTAAAGTTAGCAATTGATCATCACTAAACGCCCATAACAAGGCCCCTAGTCCTGGAGCGAAGGTTTGCTCCAGACGCCTCACCTCCTCAAAAACATCCTCCTTGGTTTGATTATATTCGGAAGTTAGTTGAATTACAGTGACAATCAGGGTGACAATAAAATACAAACCAAAAATAATTTTAAGTAAGTAGGCTGCAATTGAATCTTTGAGCTTCAGTTGAGAAGTAGCCTCTGACATAGATGCCATTTTGATGTAATTTCACAAAAATTTATTTTGAATTGATAAACACAGAATCATAGAGGCTTTGAATCCTTTTGTATCCATTATCATCATACCATTCGCCAACCATGTAATGTCGAAACTCTTCAGTTGGACGAACTTTAATTAAAGTTTCATTGATGCTCTCAACCACTTTTTTGCCCCATGGGGTTTTGGCACAGGAGGCATATCCCAGGTTATAGTCCGGTGTTTCCTCAATACTGAGCGTGAGCAATGCGTTGGTGCCTTTTTGCTTTTCCAAATATCCAATCGTCCATGGATAAGCAATCATATAATCAATACGTTTCACTTCGAGCATTTTAGATAAACTCGTTGCAGAAGAATCGGCTAAGTAGAAAAAATTTTTTTTGTGTTGAGGGTCACTCAAAATTTTATCGATACCAGGACCATACTTGCGTGCTTTATTGATACCACCTTTCAATTTTGAGTTTCCCGCTAACGCCGTCAAAGAAATCGTTCCCGTCTGTATGGAAAATCGAGGATCGTTTTTTCTCACCACGACACTGTTGGAAAGGAAGATTGAATCAGGAATCGAAAAATGCATGAATTCTTCTTTATCCGGAGTTTTCAAGGAGGTAACATAACAAACATTTTCCTTTGCCTTCATTTTCTGAAACACTCGGGGGATATTGGCTTGCAGGGTTTTGTGCTCATAATCGGTCATATTCTTTTGCAGAATTTTCATTACCCCATCCATCATACCTTCTCCTTTTTTCTCTCCTTTGACGATATGAACCGGTGGCCAGACAAAAACCAGCCAGGTAATGGTATCTTTCGCCATTGATAGGGAGGGAAAAAGAAAAACAAAAATCATCAGCCCCACAAAGTTTCGTTTTAATATTTTCATGATTATCTCTTTCTCAAACTATTTGTTGTTTTTCAAAAAAATCGCCCAAATCGCCCGTTTGCCTTGGTTTGACGCTCTTGCTGTCTTATAGTAAATGACAAGCAAAATATCAATCTCTCGTTATTTTATTTGGCTCACTCAATGAAAGGGAAGGCGTTCATGACAACATGGTTCACTGATCTTGAAATATCCAAAAAACTAATCATTAGTATCATGATTGCCAGCTCTATTCTGACATTAATGATTACAATGGTACAATTGTATATTGATTTTAGTAAAGACATTCGTTCTATTGAAAGCCGATTTACAATCATTCGTGAGAACTATCTCCCCATTTTAAAACAAAGCTTGTGGACGGTTGATGAGAACCAGTTGATTGTCCAGGCTCAAAGTATCCTGAAGTTTCCTGATATTCAATTTGTCAAAATTGTGACAGATAGCAACAAAACATTCGCCTTTGGTCGTAAACAACCCAGTCGCATCATTTCTCAATCCTTTGAAATCGTTTCGACTCAAGTAGTTTTGAAAAAGCCTCTGGGCACTGTTTATATTGAGGCCAGCCTGACCAGTGCCTATGATCGCCTCTTATCCCGTGTGACCATTATCTTTTTTTCGCAAATTCTGAAAACATTCATTATCAGTTTATTCATTTACTTCTTAGTCTATCAATTCATTATTCGTCATCTCACACAAATCTCAACTTATTTCAGACGACTACGTTTAGACAATCTATCTCAGGAATTAGTGTTGCAGCGTCCCCTCATGCAGAACCCCAGAGATGAAATCGATATCCTCACCCTGGGCATCAACAAGATGCGCCTGAATCTTCGTGACGAAGTGATTGCTAAAGAAGATGTAGAGCAGGATCTTCGTCTTTTGAATGTAGAACTGGAAAACAAGGTTAAAGCACGAACTCAAGAATTGCAAAATAGTTTGAATGAACTGCAAAATTTTTATAATTTTGTATCGCATGAAATGCGCACACCTATTGCGGCGATCCAACCCTATATTCGTGGTTTGCAGAAAGGAATGCGGTGCTCTCCCTTGGATGATCAGCAACTGGTGCATTTAAATGTGATTGAACGTAATGTGGAACGCCTTTTGAGCCTGGTGAATCAAGTTTTAGATCTTGCTCGTGCTGAAACGCGACTGGATACAGAGCATCATCATGTGATTGATTTACACACCCTCATTTTATTAATTACCGAACAATTCAAAGGGTTGTTCACCGATGATGTGGTCTTGCAACTTGAATTTGCGCCACAGGATTTTTCAATTAAAGCATCACAAGATCATGTGGAATCCATCTTGGCAAATTTAATTTCAAATGCTGGAAAATACACACAGGCGGGTATGATTAAGATCAGAACCATTCCTTGGGAGGGAGGCGTACAAATTTTTGTTTCTGATACAGGAGCCGGTATTGATGCAGAGCACCTGTCTACAATTTTTGATAGATTCACTCGTGTAAACGACAATCACCAAATCAAAGGAACAGGATTAGGACTCTATTTAGTCAAACGCTTTGTCGATCAACTTGGAGGAACAATTGAATGTAGCTCAGTTAAAGGAGAAGGAAGTACTTTCTGTGTCTGGCTTCCCTGCCAGTAACAGAAAGTTGGAGGAGGGATAATGGTGTGCTAATTTGTCGGTTGAGTTGTGTTTTGATCTATCAAAAGTTGAGCATATTCATAACATTCTGTATAAAACTGAAGAGATATACCAACAGATCTCTTAGATTCATTGGGATCTTGACGAGATAAGGTTCTTTGATAATGGCGAATCAATGTTCCTAACTTAACCATTACTTTTGCGAATTCATTTTCTTTTCCGCCCTCCAGCATCATTTCAAGATAACCACACATTACCTCTTTGGGTGAATCAGAAAACCCCCGGTCGATTTTCCAGCCAAAAGATTGAATATGCTCCAGAAAAAGATCTCTGGCAATCATTTGTCCCCTTTTTGTCCAAATTGTGTTTTTGAAGGAAATAAAAAATTTTTATTTTGCATGATGCCTATTCTATGGGGTACTTCAAGGATGAAATTGCAAATGATCCATACCGTATGAATAGGATCATAATCACCACATATAATTTAACAACAAATATGTTGTAAAAATGACAAGCTCCAGAGAAATCAACAACACTGCAAAATAAAATTTAATCCGAAATTGAGGCCTCTCAAACAATTTCAACATAATTTTCCTTGTTGGATAGGATCATTATTAGTGAATATTGTTCAGGTTACCAACAAATTTCTGCGATTTCTATCAAGTTGTCGTCCATATTCGTTAGATTCGTCTATTTCGTCCAATTCATATTCAAAGGCATGATTTTTGCTGAGTGTCAGGTTTCTCGTTGTTGGGTCAATGTGTCCAATTCTTGGAGCAGGGATGTGACTGTTTTTCCGATCAACTCATTATGGGAAGCATGCTGCAACACATACTTCGCTGTATGAATGACCCGGTGAGTCTGGGGATTTTTGGGGAGAGTTTTAATATTTAAATACCGATCCAGAGTTTTTGTCCGAAATGTACCTTTTCCATCCAGCGTTGAGATCCACAATCCACTCTCATCGGCCAACTCCACTTTAGAGTTCCCACTTGTTTCCCAATACAACAAACTGTGTTGCATTAATTCAGTATGCAGTTCTCTCCAGCGTTTTTCCACCCCCTCTCTCTCAACATCTGTTTCAACCTCCGAATAAGAACTTGCCATTAAGGTATAGGCACGTTCAATGCGTCCAACTAACTCAGTAAGGTTCCAGGGTTTGATCAAATAATCAATGGCTCCCAGGCGCAAAGCTTCCAAAATCATGCCTGACTGAGTCTTTGCTGATAAAACAATGACAGGGATAAATTTCCAGGACGCGTGTGATTTGATGGCTTGAATCAGTTGCAAGCCAGCATCTTGGCCACTTGGCATCATAATATCCGTTAGTATTACATGAGGCTTGAATCCTCCCTTTAAAATCTGAAGTGCGGCTTCTTGATCATCAGCCGTCATACATTCATATTGAGCTTCAAACTCCAACTCCATTGCCAATGCTTCTCTAATGTCTTCTTCATCTTCGACAATCAGTACTTTACATGTCATCTTAATCCCCCTCATCCTTAGTACAAGTAATCACAATAAAGTGTACAAATTCTTAATCTTAATCTTGTTCCTAATCTTAATCCCTCAATTTCCAGAGATTAAGAACAAGATTAGG
>JANQHV010000300.1 GCA_028282505.1 SAR324 cluster bacterium
CACCAAAAGAATTAAAACAGGTTGCTTCAATATTGGAACGTGATGTGATGTATTTCATTATCCGGCCTGAGTTTCATGAGAAGAGAAAAAGCTTGTCAAACCCTGCCCTGTGGGAAAAATAACAGTGTGCTGCGGTTAGGATCACCAAAAGTCCCAAGTATCTAGATTCATAGCATTCTCATGTTTCTTCTCCTTATGAAAAAAAGGGATCAGCAGTCAATCACTCCTGATCCCTTTTTTGAACGGGTGCAATTAAGCGTAAATCATGTTATGTTTTTAAGTCCAGCCAATTAGGTGGAATAAAGAGTTTACAATGTTCCCACAGGGTATCCATCCAGTTGTCGCAAGTGATCTCAGTACATTTAGATTTAAGATCATTCTTCAAAATCTCGGAGTGCAACGTTGATAATTTCCGGAGCAAAAAAAACCTTTGATCTTGATATTCTCTGGCCTGGAATAAGAATTTGTACTTCAACAAGAAGCTCTATATCATTTTTTGCAGTTGGAAAAGTAATTTCAAACATCTTTGTTACTTGTGGAATCGTGATTGCTGGAGCATTAAACAAATCCTCTACTAGCTTATAAACACGGATATTTCCTCCATGATCGGAAATGATTTTTAAATACTTTTCTTTTAAGGCAACTAATCGATCAAATCGCTTTATTGCATCTTTAGCCTGGGAAACGGTGGCTCGCAGACAAAAAGCAATCCAATTATTCCAATTTCCTTTTGTACTAATCTCAAATAAATTATTAATGTACTCATTTTTATATCTATCAAAAAACGGGCTCAAATATAGCCAGGGTGCATTTAATTTACACCACTGATAGATCATGAGAGAGAGTAACAAGCGCCCTACACGGCCATTACCGTCAAGGAATGGATGAATTGTTTCAAATTGATAGTGAACTATGAAGCAAAATATGAGAGGGTCTATACGATTATCTTGATGGATGTATTTTTCCAGTTGGTAAAGACATTCGATTGCTTCTCCTGAAGGTGGTGGTATAAATCTTCTGTCTGAACCCACATGGACTTGAGTGCGCCGAAAATTTCCAGGATCTCTATGATGTCCTCTAACACCGGTGAGTAAGGTTTCATGAAGAGCCCGGAGAAGACGGAGAGAGACAGGGATATTTTTAAGTGCCTCTTGCCCAAATCTTAATGCTTCATTGTAATTAGAGACCTCTTTCCACTCATTTGCTTCATCAAATTGGGATTTTGGCTCTTTAGGGTTTATCTCAAACAATAGAAGTTGTTCCGGAGTTGCGTAGGTTCCTTCTAGGCTTGAAGATTTCAAAGCCTCCCGTTGCTGTAGAGGTTTCAATAATAGGTTGTAATTCGGCATATGTCGCCCAATCCCATCCAGTCTTGCTAATTCCTCACGGGCTTGGGCTAAGAGAGGCCATAGTTCATTAGGAACATTCCATGAATTAGGAAGAGGATCTGGAATGAAAGCCCAATCTTCCTCATTTTCGATATGTACTTTAATGAGTTTACCTGGTGATTTTTCAGTAAAAAGTGATTTATCCATATCGTTCATTAAAAAATTCTATAATAAATTTTAATATATTGAGTTTCATTAAAAAATTCTATAAAACAATCTCGACTGCATCGAACAGAATCGTAAATTTGACGTTCATGCTAAACGCTGTTGAGGACATCTCGGAAGAGATCGACATTTTGCTACGGGGAAATTTATTGGTGTATCCAAATTAAAAAGGCGGTTCACAATATAATCCTCATGTTGAAACGATTGGGATGAGATGAACTTTAAAGACGCTTTCTAAGAATTTCAAAGCAGCATATCCAAATATTTTTCCGGGTTCTCTCCTTTATTTTTCCAAAAAGAATAACCCCAGATTTCCAATGCTGCCTGACATACCATCTCAAGCGATTCTATCTTGTTCATAAATCGATCTGTTTGTATAGACCACTTCTTACCAATACCATCAATGAGAATGGCTTTACGTGCTTGAGAAACGATTTGCTGGCCTATGAGGGCAGGGGATAATGACATCCCATTCGTTGCATCAAGAAGAAACTTTAATTCATTGCTTGTGAAATTACTTGATAATTTCAACCGGGTTAATCCTTCACGATACAGACTGTAAAAAGCCTCAAGCGCCATCTGGCAACCTCCTGTCGGAGTGTCAAAGTTCTCTGCGTAAAACTCGGCTACCTGTGTGTTTATCCGCACAGTCAACGTCTCTTTTCCTGGTACTTGTTGTGCCATGATTGGTCATCCTTTCGGTTGTGTGTCACTTCACCCCTTCTCAGAGGGAAAAATTGATAATTGACGATTGGTAATGCCTTGTCACTCAAGACACTGAACCATTCTTATCATAGACGCAAGCACAATGTAAGCATAATGCAAGCATGAATTTTAAAATTGACCAAAAAAACAAAAAAAGACGGTTTAGTGAAACGAAAAGTAACAAATATCCTGGAAAAGCATAAAAACTCATGTTATTTTTGCACTAAAATCATATCAAAAATATTATTTTTGGGATAAAATAGACATCTAGATCAAATTACTATGGAAATGTCTCCTACTGAAGCAGTTGCCACGATTCCTTTGCGTCAATTGCAAAAAACGTTTGATTTGAATCGAAAACAAGCCAAATTTGCAAGAGAGTATGCTGTTTCTGGGAATGGCAAGCAAAGCGCAATTAGTGCCGGATATTCCGAAAGATCCGCCGAAACACAAGCATCGCTGCTTATGGGGAATTATAAGGTGCAAAAGGCCGTAGATTATCTCCATGAGGTTATAGATGAAAAATCCTGGCTCAGACGGGAATGGACGGCAAATAAGCTCAAAGAGATTGTGCTTCGTTGTATGCAAGGGGAGCCAGTGCGTGACAGAGAGGGCAATCCTACCGGAGAGTGGCGTTTTGATGCTGCTGGAGCCAACAAGGCCATTGAACAGTTGAACCGAATGATTGGGGCGTTCAATGATAAGGTGCAAATGGAGGGTCAAATCAATTGGCATTTATTCGCACAACTGTTCAATGAT
>JANQHV010000324.1 GCA_028282505.1 SAR324 cluster bacterium
TTTGAGGCGAATAGCCAGCCTATTTAACAAAAATTTTCTCAAAACAGACGCCAATGAGGCGGTTTTGCAGCAGAATCAGGTTTTTCAAACAGGTTCTTAATCAAAGATATTTGCTGATTAACAATTAACAAAAAGTATTATGAGTACCCATAGAGAAGTAAGCAATGGACTGATACGAGGGGTTTGTATAGGCACCGGGTATTTTAGTCAGTTTCAATATGATGCCTGGAGCCGTATCCCAGAAGTCGATATTGCCGCAGTCAGTGATTTGAATAAAGAAAGTGCGGATAAGATGATGCACGATTACGGACTTGAGCGTTATTATGCGGATTACAAAGAAATGATTGATCAGGAACAGCCCGATTTTGTGGATATCATTACACGTCCTGAAATCCATTATGAAATGTGCAAATATGCCGCTAAAAAAGGAGTCCATATCATTTGTCAAAAGCCTTTGGCTCCCACTTATGAAGAAAGTGAAAAGATTGTAAAGGTGGCTGAAGACTACGGGGTCAGGTTGATGATACATGAGAATTTTAGATGGCAACCGTGGTACCGCGAAGTCAAAAAAACTTTCTTGAACCAAAAGTTAGGCAATTTGCACTCCATTTATTTTCGGTTACGGCCAGGAGATGGTTGGGGAGACGATGCTTATTTAAACAGACAGCCTTATTTTAGAGAATATCCCCGACTGTTGATGTATGAAACAGGCGTACATTTTATCGATGTCTGCCGGTTTCTGGGAGGAGAAATCAAGAGTGTCTATGCCTATTTAAAACGTCTCAACCCCGTCATTGAAGGCGAAGACAGTGGTATCATTACTTTAATTTTGGAAAATGGGGCTTCTGTTGTATTTGATGCAAATCGTTACAATGAAATAGAATGTGAAGATCCTCGTTATACCATGTGTGAATTCAGAATTGATGGCAGCAAAGGCCATCTTGAAATGGATATTGCGGGCAATATCTCCACCAAAATGTTGGGACAGGCCACACAACCCCATGACTACCGACACAACCATCATGGTTTTGCTGGAGATTGCTGCTATGCTCTGCAAAAACATTTTGTCGAATGTATGATCAGTGGAGAGCCTTTTGAAAGTACAGGTGCAGATTATTTGAAAACTTTACAGGTAGTAGAGGCCTGTTATCAATCGGCTGAGTCGGGACAAGTGGTTTTACTAACATAGCTTCAGGAGTTTTCTCATGACAACTTTATTGGGATGTATTGCTGATGATTTCACTGGCGCAACAGACCTGGCCAGCTTTTTGGTGAAACAGGGGTTTCGCACGATCCAACTGAATGGTGTTCCAGAAAAAAACTTAGAACTGACTGATGCAGATGCAGTCGTCATTGCCTTAAAATCAAGAACTGCTCCTTTGGATAGTGCCGTTTCTCAATCACTGGAAGCATTGAAAGCGTTGCAAGGTTTGGGCTGTCAACAATTTTATTTCAAATACTGTTCGACTTTTGACTCAACAGAAGCAGGGAATATTGGTCCAGTTATCGATGCGCTGTTGGATCAGTTGGAGGTCAATTTCACGATTGCTTGTCCTGCTTTACCAGTCAATGGAAGGAGTGTTTACCAGGGACATTTGTTTGTGAATGGTATGTTGTTGAATGAAAGTGGGATGCAGCACCATCCTCTCACACCGATGAAAGATCCGAACCTGATGAGAGTGCTCAACAAGCAGGTGACAGGAGAAGTGGGTCTGGTTCCTTTTGAGATAGTAGAGCAAGGCTCTCCCGCCATTCAGAATGCTTTTCATCAATTGGAATCAGAGGGAAAACGGTATGCGATTGTCGATGCATTGAATAATGAGCACTTGCGTAACATTGGGCATGCTACAAGAAATTTGAAACTGATTACAGGGGGTTCTGGATTATCAATCCACCTTGTTGACAATTTTATCGCAAGTGGACAGTTCACTAAAAATCCTAATGCCAGTCAATTACCTGAAATTTCTGGAAATACCGTCATCTTGTCAGGGAGCTGCTCTACCATGACACAAAAGCAAGTGGATCAGGCAAAGGAAAAATTTAAATCTTTTTTTCTGGACCCTGTCCAGTTAGTCAAAGATAAAAATTTGGTGAATGATGCCATCGAATGGGCAATTCAGTCAACAGAACATGGCAGTGTTTTGATTTACACCACCAGTCCTCCTGAAAAAGTGAAAGAAGCCCAACACCTCATAGGCACTGAAAAAGCAGGAGAATTGCTGGAGACAGGACTGGCAGAAATTGCAAAATCTTTAGCAACATCAGGAATACGAAAGTTTGTGATTGCTGGTGGGGAAACATCAGGGGCTGTTGTGCAAGCTCTGGATGTTCATAAAATGCAAATCGGACCCGAAATCGCGCCTGGAGTTCCCTGGACAGCCAGCCTCAGTAATGAACCAATTGCTTTGGCATTGAAGTCTGGTAATTTCGGATCTCCTGATTTTTTTCAAGAGGCATTGGAGAAACTACAATGAAAGAAAATCAACTCAGAGAGCAAATTGCGAAATTTGGAGAATCTCTATTTCAACGTGGGCTCACGGCAGGCAGCTCTGGCAATATTAGTGTGCGCCTGGATGATGGGTGGTTATTGACACCTACCAACTCTTGTTTAGGTGCATTGGACCCTGCCAAAATCAGTAAACTGGACTGGAAAGGCCATCTACTGGCTGGCGATCCTCCTTCCAAGGAACATTTCTTCCATCATGCTGTTTATCAAAAACGCCCTGCTTCCAGTGCTGTAGTTCATTTACACTCTACCCATTCTGTAGCGGTTTCCTGTTTACCCGATGTCAACCCAGACAATGTCATTCCCCCAATCACGGCTTATTATGTGATGCGTGTGGGGACATTGCCCCTTGTGCCTTATTATCGCCCAGGAGATAAAAAGCTGGGAGATGCCATTAGTCAATTGGCAACAAAACATTCATCTGTTTTGTTAGCCAATCATGGTCCAGTGGTTGCGGGCAAATCACTGGAAGCTGCCGTGTATGCAATGGAAGAACTGGAAGAAACCGCAAAGCTGTATTTACTGCTTTACTCTCACAATCCCCGATGTTTGAACCAAACCCAGATTGAGGAGCTGGAAAAGTTATCTAAATAAAGGAAAAAGGATGCTAAAATTTGCAGCAAATATCACGACCATGTTCAAAGAATATCCGTATTTGCAACGATTTTCTGCAGCAGCTGGAGCAGGATTCAAAGGGATTGAAACCCAATTTCCCTATGAATTTGAGGCAGAGCAACAAAAAGAACTGCTCCAGGAAAATCAATTGAGGCAGATATTGATTTGTGCCCCTGCCGGAGATTGGGAAGCAGGAGAACGAGGAATTGCTGCCTGCCCAGGGAGAAAAAATGAGTTCACCGAAAGTATCAACACGGCCCTGGAATATGCCAATGTCTTGGAGTGTGAGAATATCCACGTCCTTGCCGGCTTGTGCCCGCAAAATGAATCTTTGGGACAATATCAAGAATGTTATATTCAAAATATAAAACATGCCGGAATGGTAGCCGCAGAATATAAGAAGAATATTTTAATTGAATCCATCAATACTTATGACATGCCAGGCTATTTTTTAAATATGCCCGATCATGCCGTTTCGATTTTGCATCAGATCAATCTACCCAATGTGCGTTTACAACTGGACTTGTATCACTGTCAATTGATGGCAGGTAATCTCACTCATCACATCACCAATAACTTTGAACAGATCGAACATCTACAAATCTCTGGAGTTCCTAATCGACATGAGCCTGACGAGGGTGAGGTAAACTATGGTTATATCTTTTCATTATTAGACAAACTGAACTATCACGGCTGGATTGGTTGTGAATATAACCCAAAAGGCACCACTGAACAAGGGCTTGGATGGCTCAAAGATTTGTTGAAAAACTAGGGGGACATAATACTACTTAATATTCTTGAAATATTAAGTAGTATTATGTCTCCTGATTTTATTTCTCAAAAAACAACCAGGAACCATAACCTACCACACGGTCTTTACTACCCGCGGTATCTCCTGAATTGCGCAGATCAGCCCTTTGGATTTCCAGCTTGTGTTTGGGTGCAATTGATAAGAGTCCTTTGATGGGATTACGTCCACAGGCACTATCATAATCAAGCCGATCCCCATCAAATTGTTCGATGATTTCTGCTGTTTGTAAATCCAAACGATTAGCCGTCGCATAATCGTGGAAATGACTCAGGTCTGAACTGATCACAATCAGTGTCTCTTTGTCCCCCCACAAAGCATCCAAAACCGCTCCTACCTGGGAACCTGTCGCATCTCCAACAACAAGAGGAATCAACGTGAATTCCGCCAAAACTTCTTGTAGAAATGGTAAATGGACTTCCAGGCTGTGTTCTGCGGCATGAGCATTGTCCATCGTTTGTACGTAGTCAAACTGTTGGAGGATATTTTCAATGGATTGTTGATCAATAGGAATATTGCCAAGGGGGGTCGCAAAATAGCTTGCAGAGGAAGCAGCCAAACCCGAAACATAAACACGATGCGCAGGGCCTAAAAGCACAACACGAGTGATTTGCTCTCTCGCAGAGAGTATCGGTTTATAGGCAAAGCCCGCAACAGGACCAGAATAAACATACCCAGCATGCGGGGCAATAATCGCTTTAGGGACACCATCAGATGAGAGTGGTACCAACTCTAGAAATTCTTGAATTTGAGCACGCAGGATGGAGGAATTACCTGGATAAAACGCATTTGCAACAGCAGGTGGTCGAACAGACAGAGTATCCATGCTTCCTCCATTGAATTAGAGGTTTTCAAATTTGAGTCTAAGTTAATTCTGTTCTTTAATTTTCTCAACAATTTGATCAACTAGACTCGGAATGGCATCTTGCAAAGATTTTTGAACAGAAACAGCAATGATATCCTCCATCACTCTTCCCAATTCTTTAGAAAGGTCTCCTGCTCCCGAATCGCTGGTTTCTTTTGGGTTGATATGAATGACAATTTCCTCTCCTTGCGGTGCCGAAAAATCATTATTATTGAGTTCCAGTGTTGCTTGAAATCCTTCTGTTGCTGCAGATGTATCTGCAAATGATTCAACATGTTCCATATTTTGTTCTCCTTCCATGGAATTTTCCATCATGAGTTCTTGTTCTTCTGACTTCTCTTCTTGAGAAGCTGATTCATCTAAGCCTTCTAAATGCAAATCATAGTCCTTCTCTTCTAGATTTGTCATTTCTTGATCCAAATCATTCAATTCAGAAAGAGCTTTTTCTTCCAATTCACTCACTTCGGAAACCATTTCTTCGGCATTAAGAACATCAGCAGATTGTAAAGGCTGATCTCCGTCAGAATCCTTTTCGGTATCATCCAGAGCTGATACATCCATATCCAGATCTTCTTCAAAAATATCCTCTTTCGTTAACCCTTCCACCTCAGTAGTATCAAGAGTAGCTTCTTCAGCAACGGTATCTATTTCCAACGACTCTTCTTCTGTTGTTTCTTCAAGTGCCAATGCCTCATCATCTGCTATCTCTACATCCATCGGCTCATCAAATACAGATTCTTCGATATCTTCGGAGATAATAACTTCGTCTTCAGCAGCAATATCCATCTCAGAAGTATCTATTTCCAACGACTCTTCTTCTGTTGTTTCTTCAAATACCAATGCCTCATCATCTGCTATCTCTACATCCATTTCCAGACTATCTTCCTCCAGCGCTAAGTCTTCCTCATCTGCTATCTCTACATCCATTTCCAACGACTCTTCTTCGATATCTTCTTCAAGTCCTGCATCCACTTCTAGAGTTTCTTCTTCGACATCTTCTTCAAACGCCAAGTCTTCTTCATCTGCTATTTCTAAATCCGTTTCCAGAGCTTCTTCCTCGATATCCTCTTCAAGGGCCAAGTCTTCATCTGCTATCTCTACATCCATT
>JANQHV010000350.1 GCA_028282505.1 SAR324 cluster bacterium
TCATAGATGATGTTGCGTTGACGTTCCATGACATCATCATATTCAAGCACGTTTTTACGTGCCGTAAAATGCATGCTTTCTACTTTTTTCTGAGCATTAGCGATGGCTTTGGTCACAAAAACATGTTCAATGGGCATGTCTTCTTCGATTTGGAGACGATCCATCCACCTGGCTAGTTTTTCTCCTCCAAAAATACGCAATAAATGATCTTCCATTGACAGGAAAAACTGCGATTGACCAGGATCACCCTGCCTTCCCGAACGTCCTCGCAATTGATTGTCAATACGCCGGCTGTCGTGACGTGCCGTTCCCAAAATGAATAACCCTCCCAGTTCCAATACTTCAGGCGCTGGTTTGATGTCTGTACCACGGCCCGCCATATTGGTGGCAATGGTTACAGAACCTAAATGCCCTGCCTGCTTGACGATTTCGGCTTCCTGTTCATGGAACTTGGCATTGAGCACTCGGTGTGGGATTTTCTTTTGGTCCAAACGACGACTGATCAATTCTGATGTTTCCACAGAAACCGTTCCAACCAGAATGGCTTGCCCTCTTTCATGAAGTTCGGCCACTTTATTGGTGATGGCTGTGTATTTTGCATCCTCTGTTTTATAGATAACATCAGAGAGATCTTCGCGAATGACTGTTTTGTGGGTTGGAATGACCACGACTCCCAAATTATAGATTTTTTTGAATTCATCCTTTTCAGTCTCTGCAGTTCCTGTCATGCCTGCCAGTTTTTGGTAAAGGCGAAAATAGTTTTGGAAGGTGATGGAAGCCAATGTCTGGCTTTCCATTTCCACCTTGACCCGCTCTTTTGCTTCCAATGCCTGATGCAGCCCATCACTGTAGCGTCTCCCCGGCATCAAACGGCCTGTGAAGTCATCAACAATCACAACCTTGCCATTTTGTACGACATAATCAACATCCCGATTGAAGATCATGTGGGCTTTCAAGGCTTGATTGACATGATGCAAGGTCGCCGTATTCACTCGATCAAAGAGGCTTTTGATTACTTCAACATGAGGGAGGATGTGTGAGTGCAGACTCACTGTTGGCTCTTCCCCAATCGTGCTGCGTAAGGCTTCGAGAAATGCGTCTTCCGTTTCATATTCCAGGTCTTTCATGTTTTTTAATTCAGAGAAAACAGATGCGATTTCTGGGTTGGATTCCAGCTCATTCAATCCCTTTTCACTCAGTCGAAATGTAGGCAGTAGCAATCCCTGGTATGCTGCTTTGAGGATAATGGATTTGAATTGTGCGATTTTTTCTTCTCCGATTTTTTGAGAAAGATTGGTTAGCAGGTCTTCTTCATGCCGGTATTCACGACCCAACATACTACGTAATCCATTAATCACGGGTTCATCATTAATCTCTGACTCTAATTTTACCAGATTTTCCTGGTGCAATTGATATCGTTCCCGTTCATAAAGACGTTTTTCAATCTTTTCGGCACCACGATCTGTCAAGGCGACATGTCTGGATTTTTCATCCAGAGTATAATCACCTTCACGGACAATGTCGCGATCTTCCTTTTCTTCCCAATCCTCGTCGATACCATATGTTTCCTGCTGGGTCAGTTGAGGAACTTCTATTTTTTGCAGTTCACGCTGCAACTGGGATTTATTGATCAGTTCGTTGATAGTGACATACTTATCAATGTTATCATCGGTTGGTCCACTGATGATCAGTGGCGTCCTTGCTTCATCAATGAGAATACTATCCACTTCGTCCACAATGGCGTAATAAAAATCACGCTGCACATAATCAGAGAGATCCAACTTCATGTTGTCTCGCAAATAATCAAAGCCATACTCGTTGTTTGTTCCGTAGGTAATCTCTCGTTGATAATTTTCCTGACGTTCTGATTGAGAGGAGTCATGCTGGATTAATCCAACACTGATCCCTAAAAATTTATAAATTTTTCCCATCCATTCGCTGTCACGCTTTGCCAAATAATCGTTAGGTGTGACGATATGCACCCCTTTGCCCGTCAAAGCGTTCAAGTAAGCGGGACTGGTAGAAGCCAGGGTTTTTCCCTCACCCGTTTGCATCTCTGAGATGTTGCCTTCGTGAAGGGCAATGCCTCCAATCAATTGTACATCATAATGTCGCTCTCCCAGCGTGCGTACGGCTGCTTCCCGTACAAGTGCAAAGGCTTCTGGTAAAATTTTATCCAATATTTCAGAGGTATTTTCCTGAATATGACGTTTTGCGACAAATCTTGTCTCTTCGGCTTGTTCTTCCAGAATCCTTTTCTCAATTTCTTCCAGGAGTTCTTGTTGTGATGAAAAATTTTTACCTTTCAGTCCTTTGAGTTGTTTCCAGATCGTGTCAGAAGAAAGTTCGGATTCGAGTTTAAATAAGCTTTGCTCTGTTAAAGTAAAACATGTATTTTCTCGAACACGTTTTTTCAATGCTTCTGTTCTGGCAGGAAATTCGTGATCTTCCAGTTTTTGTATTTCCGGCTCCAGGGCATTGATTTTTGAGACAATGGCACGATAACGCTTGAGTGTCTTTTCATTGTCATTGCCAAACAGATTTGTAACTTTTGTTAAGAGGGATACCATAAATCATTACTTATAGGTTTTGAGATTTTGCTGTATTGCGTTAGAATACTACAGTGATTGTTTTGATGCAGGTCAAAGTGTTGAAAATTCCAAATAAATCGCTTAAGGGTAGATTACCATGAAAAAAAGACAAGACCAATTTTTACAGGCAATTCGTTGGGGACTGATTGTCTTTTTTTTTGGGTTGATGTTCCTTGGTTTCTTCATGAACTATCAACGAAGTCTCACTCAAAATCAAGTTCCCCAAGCCGAGACAAAGGTAGCGAATGCTGCAGATGAAAAATAAAAAACAGGCGCATGGTAATACAATCCGTACAATGAAGAATGGGGTCAAAAACATCTGGATACTTTTGATACTTGTCATGGGTGTTTTCGGCACGAGTGTCCTACTTTATGCTGAAGACAGGGCGATAGCGATTTCTGAGCAGAATACCAATCAGGGGCGTTCTCCTAAAACGCTAATAGAGTCGATTCGTCAGGATTTGCCAACGAAGGCAGCAGAGTTTATCCGTCAAGGAATGGGCATTACCCTCAAAGATGAGCAAGGACGAACGGCTTTGATATGGGCGTCCTTCAGAGGACACTTGGGAATTGTCAAACAATTGTTGAGAAAAGGCGTTGATCTCAATGCCAGGGATTACGAAGGACGCAATGCTCTGATGTATGGGGCAATGGAAGGGAAAGGGAATGTTGTCGAATGGTTATGTCAACATGGCGTTAATGTGAATGCTCAGGATAATCTTGGCAGAACGGCTTTGATGTATGCGTCATTGTATGGACAACAAAATACCGTCCAGATATTGCTGGATTATGGAGCAGACCCACAAGTCAAAAATCACAAAGGAATGACGGCCCTGCAGTTGATCCAGTTCAAAAACAATCCACAGATTGAAATGTTATTACAGCAACTGCGACTCAAACAACCTCGTTTCTCTCCTGCGAGAATGAAAGAAGATTTACAGGTAAGAGCCCCTTCGCTTGCTAACACAATGAGATCTTTACCGAAGAAGCAGGTACAAGCAAAAATGCTCCCTCCCGCACGTCCTGCTGCTCCCTCACTACCTGTGAAAACTCCTGTTTTACCCATGAAAAGGCATGAGAACACAACAAACGGAGCAAAAGGGGATTCTCTCCGACAGGCTGCCATTGAAGGAGACCGTCCATTGATACAGCAACTGATTGAAGGGGGTGCCGCCATTGATCATCGAGATGCTGATGGCATGACACCATTGATGTGGGCGGCACGTTATGGTCATACTGAAATGGCAAAACAATTGATTGAGCTGGGAGCTGATATTCATTTGAAGGAGTATATTTTTAATTGGACTCCTTTGATGTGGGCAGGACGCTATGGTCATGTGACAACGGTGAAACTGTTAATCGCCGCAGGGAGCGATGTTCAGGCAATCGATAAACATGGCTGGACGGTGCTGGATTTGGCCCTCTCCCATTATAAAAAGGACATTGTGAAATTCTTAGAAAGCCAGTAACTGAAAATCGTTCAATTATTGAGGAAACGTGAACAATCATCGAAGCGATATACAATCTAAATTGAGTGAAGAACATCAAATCCTCTATGTGGAGGTTGTTGATAAAATGTCTTCCACTTTTTTGCAGGTATTGGAAGATACTTTGGGTCTGCAAGTCGTCGTTGAAAGAGGGACCAATGAATTTTTACCATCCTTCATCGCCAAAAAGGAGGTGTTGGTCATCGTGGATATCATCGGAACGGTCATTGGTTCTTTTGGTATTTCGATGGAAGAGCAAACATTGTCCGATCTTTTAGGCTCTGGAGCATTACCGCCGACAGATGAAAGAGGGGAAATTAGGAAAATCAATGGAGATTTTCTCAAGGAAGTCTTAAATCAAGTCAGTCCTTCTTGTATTGAACTGCTGCAACCCACACACGACGTGACCTTGTTTTCCCCAAAAGTTATTTATGGAGAAGCCCTATTTCCCAAAAGTATCTGCATTGAGAGAACCATTGATACGGATTATGGAGAATTTCATTTCTACTTTCATCTTGATTTCACCAGACTGGATTTGGCCTATTTGGCAAAAGAGTTGGAAGAGGCCAACGCCAAACTGATCGAAGTCAATGACAAGCTGCACGATTCAGAAAATCGACTGCGGAAACAAAATGAGGTAATGCAGGACGATTTACAATTGGCGGTCGATTTTCAGCAATCCATTTTGCCTAAAATTCCTAGCCTCCATTTTCTCAAAATAGTACCGTGCTATGTTCCCTATTCTGGTGTTTCTGGAGACATTTATGACATTTCTCTCAATCGTGAAGGAGACATCAGTGTCTTTTTGGGAGATGCGACGGGACATGGAATTGCTGCGGCTTTCATGACAATGATGGTGCAAATTGGTCTGGATAATATTCCACAGAATTTTCCAGTTCATGAAGTCTTGCACCATTTGAACATGCTTCTGTCCATGCGTGATACAGGAAAATCATTGACCGCTGTGTTTGTCCGAGTTTCTCTGGCAGGGAAATTGACTGTAGCTCAAGCAGGACATCCCCCACTGATTCTGGTTCCAGCAGATGGAACAGATGTCATTTTATTTCGTAAAGGTGGTCTGGCACTTGGATTTTTTGCTGATGAGCCCATTCCCTATGAGCAGGAACAGTACCAATTAAAAGAACGCGATAAATTTTTTATCTATACCGATGGCGTCATTGAGTGGGAAAACAAAGAGAAAGAACGCTTTGGAGTGAGGCGATTGGTCCGTTTTTTCAAAGAGCATCGAACGTTAGATCTGGACACGATGATGGACAAACTGATGACACACCTGCATGAATTTTCCCAAGGCACAAAAAGTGGAGATGATTTATCCGTTCTTGGTTTTCAATACCTGCAAGAAAGTAATTGAAAATATAGTCTTATTTCGGTACAACAAGTCTGTTATTTGAACAATTTTGTCATCACCCGTACCATTCAGGGGGGAGAAAAACTATGGCACGGATACTTCTTGTAGACGACAGCGCATTCATCATTGGCACCCTTCAGCCATTTCTGGAAAACGAAGGCCATCAAATCGTAGCGGTGGGAAGCGATGGTAATGAGGGTGTGGAATTATTTCAGAAACATCATCCCGATTTAGTTTTACTGGACATCACCATGCCCAATAAAGATGGACGAGCCTGCCTGACTGAAATTATGGATTTGGATTCCAGTGCAAAGGTGATCATGGTCTCTGCCATCAAAGACATGAAAGTTTTCATGGAATGCATGAAAAAAGGTGCTCAAAATTTTATCCAAAAACCTCTCAAATTGAGAGACCCCGAATTCTGTAAAGAATTTCTGCAGACCATCAATGAAGCCCTGGAATACTAATCAAGAACCTTTCGATTTTCTTTGAAAATGATGTACCTTTAGTCTGCCATCATCACTAAAAACTCAAACGGAAACCAACCTTAGAAGCTGTGTTTAAAAGTATACAATATGTCATCCTGACGGTACGCCGAAGCGGCTTGTCGAAGGATCTCTTTGAAATGATTGAGATTCTTCGCAAGCTCAGAATGAC
>JANQHV010000355.1 GCA_028282505.1 SAR324 cluster bacterium
CAATGACCTTTTCCCCTGACAACTCCGCCTGCTGCGACAATTCTTCAAAAGTGGGCTCTTTTCCCAAATAGGCAACCAAACGCCGACGGGCACGCTGGAGTTTTGCAATCGTTTCGACCATGTGAATAGGAATGCGTATGGTGCGCCCTTTATCGGCTATCGCCCGGACAATCGACTGACGAATCCACCATGTGGCATAAGTAGAAAACTTATAACCTCGACGATACTCAAATGTTTCTACGGCCCGAATCAGACCAATGTTGCCCTCCTGTACCAAGTCTAAAAATTGAAGTCCCCGATTGCAATAACGTCGAGCAATCGTCACTACCAAATTCATATGTGCTTCAATGAATTCATGAGTCAACAAATGGATTCTATTTTGAATTTTTTTAACTTTTTCCACATCTGTGATGAACACATGCAAAGGAATACCTATTTCTTGTTCCATACGGCGAAGACGTTTTTGCAGAATTTGACAGCATTCTGTATAACGTTTCAAGCGCCGAGGGTCCAAACCATCTTCCACAATATATTGTTGTCTCTTAATCTCTTGCTCTTCTCGAGTCAACATTTCCCAGGCTCTGAGAATCTTCCTGGCTCCTGGAGTATCATGCAAAAGCTTCGTATATTTTTCCAGATCATTTGTTGTTTCTAAAATCAGCTCATAATGACGAATAACGAGTGACTGTATTTTTTGTATTTGCCGAGTAGTAAATGGAAAATTGCCAATGCAATCGGACATTTGTAAAAAACACTTCTGATAATCACTACAGTTTCCATTCAACTTCTTTTTTTCCTTGTATTCATGTAATTGTTTCCATGTGGCGTACAATTCTTTCAAGTTGTTTAAATTCTGACGCACCTGAAGAAAAACTTCGGTTTCCTCTTGAAGCTCATTATTTTCATAATTAATTGTAGAAACATACTGGCTAACATCGACATCATTTTTTTCAAATACGGGAATCCACCCCAGTAAATATGTGACAATCACCATAGAATTGCTAAAAAGACCAATCAATTCTGTTTTATGCTCTTCCAGTTGCTTGGCCACATTTGTGGCTTCTTCTCTGCTTAAAGACTGGATTTTACCCACCTCTTTCAAATATAAATGAACAGGATCATCCAAACCGGTTCCCGCAGAGCTTTCATCCAGTTCCTTGGAAGAAGCCGTTATTGCAATATCATCACTTGGTGGGATTGGTTGATAGTCCACAGGATGAGGAGCATCGACTGTGATCTGATGTGTTTTTATTTCACCCATGTTGCTTCTACAAATAAAATGTCATCAATGATACAAAGAAATAGGTCATATTGAACGATTCTCAAAGAATTCTAAGCAATAATTGCATACAAATCGCATACCAGAAACTATTTGAAATGGATTCTTATGTGAAAATAATAGAAATTACGCTAAAATAGGGTCATTTATTTCTTCAATCAAGAACATAGGCAATCTATGCAGGGAAAGAAAGCTTACCAATCAGTAATCTTTGCCATGCTGAGTATGATATTATTATTCGCCTGTTCATCTCCAGCAGAGCGTTTTCGTACCCGTTCCGGCTCCGAGTATTCTATGCAATACGAAACCCCCAGGAGAATGAAAGTGACAGGAACAGGCTGTGCATTAGATCTCAAAACAGCTACACGCATTTCTCAAAATGCCGCAAAATTCCATCTACGCTCTATTATTGGAAACACAAAATACAATACCACCATTCGAGAAATTGACCGCTATGAGGATGACGGTCAAATTTGTATCGAATCTGAAATCGAATCTCGCGAACCTTAATGTGAGAGACTTATGGTGAACATTTCTAAAAATGTAAAATCTGCTTCTGAATGGATTTTAACCTTAAAAGACACACATTTGTTTCAGAATATTCCCGATCAGCAATTGATCAATATCTCCCGATACACGACTGTCGAACAATATGATGCAGAAACCATTGTCTTTCGTGAAGGAGAACCTGGAAAAAAGATTTTTTTTCAGTTGGATGGTGAAACGATTCTATTTTTAGGATCAGAAGAATCTCCGACGATCCTGACAACGGGCAAACCCGGTGATTGCTTTGGAGAGATGGCAGTCATTGAAGACGAACCCAGAAGTGCCAGTTTAAAAACACAAACACCAGCTCATTTTTTGATCATCGATGAAATGAATTTTGAAAAATTGCTTTCTGTGGAAGGATCACGATTTGCCATCAACCTCATGAAATTTCTTAGTCAGCGTCTCCGGCAAACGGATAATATGTTGATCGACATGTTACAGAAAAAAAACAAAAAACTGGAAGAAACCCTGACTTTGTTGAAAGACACGCAAAACGAATTATTACAACAAGAGCGACTGAGTACCCTGGGAAAAATGGCTTCGATGATCGTGCATGACCTCAGAAATCCAGTCACCAGTGTGTCTACGATGGGATACGTACTGGCCCATCAGGATTTGACTGAAGAACAACGCATCCACTATGGAGACATGTTGAATGATGAAATTCAGCGTTTGGTTGGCATGATTGAGGAAATATTACTGTTTGCTAAAGACCCCAGTACGATCCATTTACAGCCAACGGAACCCCGCCAGATCCTTGAACAACTGGAAGGAGAGTTTACCCAAATCACCCATGCCTGGCCCATCACTCTTCAACTAGAATGCTCTACTACACGCTTGTACCCTTTGGATGCCAATCGCACGCATCGGGCATTGATGAACTTATGCAAAAACGCCTGGGAAGCCTTGCGTTATGCAAAAACAGAAAATCCCTATATCCAAGTCAAAATGTGCGATGCCGAGGAATATTTAGAAATCAAAGTCGAGGATAATGGACCTGGTATTCCAACAGAAATTCAAAAATCTTTGTTTGATCCTTTTGTCTCACATGGCAAGGCGACCGGTATCGGTCTGGGGTTGACCATTGTGAAAAAAGCCATCGAAGATCACAATGGATTTGTCCAATACATCCCTACAGAAAAAGAAGGAACTTTGTTTCAAATCCGCATTCCTCAAAAAAAAGCAACGACTTAGGCTGAGAGCCTGATGCTCATGTTTCGCTTTGTTTCAATCCTTCAATCTCTGCAATGGATAAGCCTGTTTTTTGGGCAATGGTTTCTATATCCAGGATATCAATCAGGTTGATCGCAATTTCCATGGCTTTTTGCTTCTCTCCCTTTTCAATTCCTTGCTCAATTCCCTGTTCCACTCCTTGTTGGATCCCCTGCTCAATTCCTTTCTTCATGCCCAACCCATAAGATGACTCAACCATGCTGGCCTGATAGCGAAGATCCTCTTGATAGTATTCGTAGGCAGCTCGTTCTTGTTCGGAGAGTTTGAGAATGTCCAATTCTTTTCTGGCTTTTTTAATCCCCCTGGCGGTGAAGTTGTCTTTGATGTTTCCATTTTTGAGAAAGTAGATCCATTCATCCAGCGTATCTGTGGCTGTGTCGTCAAAATTGTTGACTTTGATTAAGTAATATTCTGGAAATAACTCGTCGATTTGTTCTTTGTTATAGAGGGCCTGCTGACTGTCACTCAAGCGCAGGACATCATGCTTGTGAATCCCTTTGAAGATGGTCTTGCCCAGGTACACGTAATCTTCCCCCTGTCCCAAATCAAAGTAGAGGATGTTGACTGAAATGATTTTGATGACCTGGGAATAAGGTTCTTTTTCATGAATGTATTCAGTAATGGCTTTTGAGGCACCAAAAAGAATGCGCTGTAAATAGTCCAGTTCATGTTCATATTGAACTTCAATGATGATGATTTCGTTCTTAGAATTACGAACTTTCAAATCCACACGATTTGATTTTTCGGTGCGAGTGGACTTGTTGCTTTCACTTTCCAGTAGCTCCAGGATATGGATATCCTCTTTGAGCAGCTCACTCAAAAAGCCTTCCAATATTTCAAAGTTGGCTTTGCTCCTGAGCAACTTTTTCATGGCCCAGTCAAAGCTCACCAAGTGTCTTTTTGACATATTCGACTCCGTTTGAGAAAGTTATAGTCAGCTTTCCATCTTTAATGAGGATCAATTCCCCGCTCCCGCAACAAAGCCTCCAAACAAATCCAGAAGTATCGAGAATCATATGTTGGGTCAGATTTGTTGGGAAAGGGATTGGATTTTGGATAAAGACAAACCCACGGCTTTGCTGATTTGCTCATGGCTCAACATTCCCATTTTGAGGAGATTCAATGCGGTTTCTTCTTTTTCTTCAGCTCTTCCTTCAGCTTTTCCCTGTCGTCGAGCCAAGGTCAAAGCCCCACGCTGATCTTGAATGAACATTTCACGCCGCTCTTGATCGTCCAGTTCCTCTGGAGTCAGGGCCGCTTTGTTGGCGATTTGGAAGGCGTGTGAAATGGCGGGTACCTCGGAAAGTTTCTTGGGAATCATGGTCAAATCTCCGGCATTTTTGAGAAAATACAACCATTTCTCCATCAGCGTCTCAAGCTCATCTGCTTCCTTGGTGAATTTGGGCAGTTCCGCAAACACCAGTTCCAGGTCATTGTTGCAGATGCTTGGGTTTTCCTCAGCACGCAGCTTGAATTTGCTGGCAATGCCTTCCAACTCAGGGAACATGACAAAATCAGTGATGGTGATGGCAATCACTTCGGTCAATAAGTGGTAATCCTCCCCACGCTTGATTTGGTTGGCATAGGCTTTACAAGCATTGTAGAGCACTCGTTTTTCAAAACCCTCCACATTGAGCACTTGCATCTCAATGACATAACTTTTCCCTTGTTCGTCTTTGACACGAACATCAAGGAAGGAATCCTTCATGCCCTGGATTTTCGGAGCCTGGTAAGGATCGAGGATGGAAACTTCGGCAATTCGGTAGGGGGGAGTCAATTCCAGGATAGCGTTGATGAAGCTGATCAAAATATCATGGCTTTCTTCTGAACCAAATATCTTTTTAAAGGCGAAATCGGTTTTGGGATTGAGAAATTGCATGAAGGTTTTGACAGTATACTGTTGAATAGTATTTATAGATGTACAGATAAGTTTTGTCCAAAGGCATCCTTTTTGCTGATGGCCACGAAATCCACAAAAAACACTAAAAAAGGTCTTTTTTGGTGGGTTTTCGT
>JANQHV010000358.1 GCA_028282505.1 SAR324 cluster bacterium
TCAGGGTGACATGGCATTCAATGTGCCAAACAAAACCAAAATCTCACTACTATAGCAAATTTCATTCACGTAACGTCAGTTCATCATAAAAATGTCCAACCTATTTCATAAAATTTTAATTGCCAATCGTGGCGAGATTGCCTGCCGAGTCATTCGGACGGCTCACCGAATGGGAATTTCGTGTGTGGCGGTTTATTCGGATGCCGATGAGCGGGCCCAGCATGTGCAAATGGCGGATGAAGCCTATTGTGTGGGGGGAGCTCCTGCCAAAGAAAGTTATTTGAAGGAAGAGAAGATTCTGGAAATTGCCAGAAAATCAGGAGCCGAAGCCATTCATCCGGGTTATGGGTTTCTATCAGAAAATCCAGGTTTTGCGGAAGCATGTGAAAAAGCCGGAATTGTGTTCATTGGACCTCCAGCCTCTGCCATTGCAGCCATGGGCTCTAAAAGTGCGGCTAAGACCATTATGGAAAAAGCCTCCGTTCCTTTAGTGCCGGGGTATCATGGAGAAAATCAGGAGAATGCGGTTCTGAAAGAAGCCACCGATAGAATCGGTTACCCTGTCTTACTCAAACCCACAGCGGGAGGAGGCGGAAAGGGCATGCGGATTGTCTCACATCCTGGCGAATTTGACGATGCCTTGATTTCAGCACAACGAGAAGCCAAAGCCAGTTTTGGCGACGACCGGATGCTGCTGGAAAAGTTCCTCACCGAAACTCGGCATGTGGAAATCCAGGTTTTTGCTGATACTCATCAAAATGCCGTGTACCTTTTCGAGCGCGATTGCTCGCTCCAGCGTCGTCATCAGAAAATCATTGAAGAAGCCCCCGCCCCCGGTATCAGTCCCGAATTGCGTGAAAAGATGGGGAAAGCGGCCATCCAGGCTGCTCAGGCCATCAATTATGTAGGAGCCGGAACCGTTGAATTTCTGCTCACCCCAGAACAGGATTATTATTTCATGGAAATGAATACCCGGTTGCAGGTCGAGCACCCCGTGACAGAAATGATCACCGGTGAGGATCTGGTGGAGTGGCAGCTGCGGGTGGCTTCGGGTGAGGTCTTGCCAAAAAAACAAGACGAATTGCAATTGTTGGGACATGCCCTGGAGGCACGGATTTATGCAGAAGAACCGGATCATGATTTTCTTCCGGCAACTGGAGTTTTGCAATTTGTGGAGCTACCCCAAGTCAATGAATATGTCCGCATTGACACGGGAGTTGTCCAGGATGATGCAATTTCCGTTTATTACGATCCGATGATTTCTAAGCTGATTGTCTGGGATACCAACCGTCACAATGCCTTAAGACGGCTCAAACAGGCATTGGCAGACTATCGCATCATTGGGGTTAAAACCAACATTGAATTTTTGAAGAAAATAGTGGTCTCGGCTCCTTTTCAACAGGAAAGCATCAATACCCACTTTATTGAAACCCATCACGAACTCCTATTTCAGAAGACTGAAAAAAACTGGGAAAAAGCCTTGGTCATGGCTTCCCTGACAGCCATTTTTCAAAGAAAACAGGAAGCCTTTGATCAGGCTTCAGGAACTCCCGATCCTTATTCCCCCTGGCATCAAATGAATGGGTGGCGAATGATAGAGCCCAATTTGCAAACGGTGCTGCTCATTTATAAAGAAGAGAAAATCTCAGTCGTTGTGGAAGAAATCAACGTGCATCATTTTTTGGTTTCTTTTGCAGAACAACAGTTTGAGGTGCGTGGTGATTTGAAAAACAATACACTGTCCCTCATCATTGATGATCATAATTTTCAATCGACAGTGGTGAAGATTAAAAACACCCTGACTGTCTTTCTGGGATCGTCTTCGCTGGAATTCACGCTCATGGACCCGGATCTAGCTGAAGCGGAGGAAGAAGATCAGGAAGGCAGCCTCACCGCTCCCATGAATGGCACCATTGTCACCCTGCTGATTGAGACTGGTCAACCTGTTGAAAAAGGAGAAGGTTTGCTGGTCATGGAAGCCATGAAAATGGAGCATACCATCAGGGCTACTTGTAATGGTCTTGTTAAGGAATTCTACTTTTCTCCAGGAGACCTGGTGCCCGAAGGAGCAGAATTGCTGGATTTCGAACCTGTGCAGGATCAAAAAACCTGACGCCAGCGGACATCGACTGGAAAACGCTGCTGATTCTGCTTCCCTTCATAAAGAATGGTTCCCTTCTCCGTAATCACTCATATATACAGCTTTGGTGGTATTCTGCTTCATCCCTTAATAGGGAACCATGATCAGGCGGTCACTTCCAGTCCAATCATTGTACAATCATCATCAAAGTGATTGTCCTCGGTGTGTGATAGCCCATATTGGAAAACTTGTTCCAATAACTCTGCAATGGGTAAATGAGATTGTGTTTTTACATAATCAAATAATATTTCAGTTCTAGAGATACCAAGATTTTGGGATTTCTTGAAAAAAACATCCACCAATGCGTCAGTATATAGCAGCAATTTGTCTCCTGGCTGCAATTGAAATTCTTTTTCCTTAAAATTATTTTCTGCATTTGAGAGTATGCCAACAACTCCTCCCTCAGTATCCAGTTCAAAAAACTCATTGGAATGGTTACGGATCACCTGTCCAATAGGATGGCCTGCATTGGTGTATAGCAAAGTTTGTTTGACTGCATCATAAATTCCATAGAACAACGTAGCAAACTTCCCGTCTGGCATTTGTGGCAACAATGCTTGATTCAAAAGTTTAATGGTTGCTGCGGTTGACTTTTCTGTTTTGGGGAGATCTTTAAAAATTCCAGAAACCATAAATGAAAGGAGTGCCGCAGAAATACCATGCCCTGTCAGATCAGCCATCATGATGCCATATTTTCCCTGACTGAGCTCAAAAATGTAATAAATATCACCACCAATCTGATCCGTTGGTACAAATTTAGTGATGATTTCAACATTAGGAATCTGGGGAAGGCTTTGAGGAAGAATGGCTAACTGAGTTTTCCGTGCTTGCTCCAATTCCTTTTGGATTTGTTCTTGTTGTGCCTTGATGAGCTTATAAGACGTTTGCAGGGCTAAGTGTGTCCGAACCCGTGCGATGACCTCTTGCGATTGGAATGGTTTGGTGATGTAATCCACCCCTCCATGAGAAAAGGCTTTGATCTTATCCTCAACCGCGTCGAGCGCACTCAGAAAAATCACTGGAATCTCTCGTGTTTTCTCATTTCCCTTTAATTGTTCACAGACTTCATAGCCATTCATTTCTGGCATTTTGATATCGAGGAGGATCAAATCGGGAGGCATGGCCTGTGCTCCTGACAAGGCTAATCGGCCATCAGAAACTGGACGAACCTCATACCCTTCTCTGGTGAGAAAACTGGATAATAGACGAAGATTGGCAGGTACATCATCCACGATCATTATATTTTCTTTTACGTTGTGAGAATCGTTATTCATAGAATGTCCTTATGGCATCACTGCAGGGTCGCTCCCACTTTCCAAGTATTGGGAGAGCATGAATAGAAGCAATTCACTGATTTGACATGAGCAATCAGCAGAACTCAGTATCGATTAAATGCAAACGATAGCATATAATAATAGATGAGCAAAGGGAAATCATAGAGGGAATTTTTGTGTAGTGGTAGGCTAAATTCTTTGCCGGAAAGCGACCAAGCAGTCCAGGAAAACTTGACCACTACAGTATTAGCGAAGACAAGATCATTTGGAAATTTTTTTTTGGGCACTATAAAAAAAGGAGAAAAAATGAAAATTTCATTAAAATTCATTGCCGCATGGGTAGTGTTTCTTGGAATAGGGTTTTACTTTTTGACGGGGAGCAATGCATTGGCAAAAGAACCGCTGGTGATTAAAATTCGGACATTCCGAGGAATAGAATCAGTTGATCCTTCCAAGGAATATAAATATCAATTGTTGGAGTTGATTTTCAGCAAAACTCAAAAAACAGATGGTCCTTTTAGAATTGAAGTAGAGAAGAAATTTATTGCTCAAGCGAGAGCCCTTGAGTTGGTAAACCAGGGAGATTTATCCCTGATCATGACCATGACCTCTAAAGAACGTGAGCACATGCTTCACCCCATCCGAATTCCGATTTTCAAAGGATTGTATGGGTATCGGATTGCGATTATCAAGAAAGGAGATCAAAAGAGATTTACTTCCATTCAAATGATCGATGAATTTAAAAAACTTTGGGCTGGGCAGGGTGCTCATTGGCCAGACACGACAATCTTACAAGCGAATGGGTTTCAAGTAGTCGGAGGGACCAGGTACCTTGATTTATTTGATATGCTGAAAGCCGGAAGATTTGATTATTTCCCCAGAGGATTACATGAACCATGGAAAGAATTGGAGGACCTGCAAACAATCGATTTCGTTGTAGAAAAACACTTGGCCATCCATTATCCCGCTCCAGGATATATTTTTACTGCTAAACAGAACAAAAAATTGGCTGATCGTATCAAACGAGGATTCCGGATCGCTTTACAAGATGGTTCTTTCGACCAGCTTTTTTACAATCACCCAAACATCACAAAGGTTCTCAAACTGGCCAAACTGAAAGAGAGGCGCATTTTTAGAATCGAGAATCCATTATTATCTCCAAAAACTCCACTGAAACAAAAAAATCTTTGGTATAGCCCGTAAAATAATGATAGGTGTCCAGATAAAGCTTTTTCTATCAAATCTCACTTCTCAATCCCCAGTTGCCTGTTGGAATGGATCCCTATACAAGAAAAATAGGTTACTGGAAAAACTTTTCTGGATCACTATAACCGGTTTCAAGAGGATAATTTATGCAGTCTTCATTAGTTCCGATCCAAGATTCAATTGCAGCCCGACTTTTGGGGAAGGTGTTTTCTTTCTATCTTATTCTTGCAACGGCAGTCACCATAAGCCATATGGTTGCTGAATACATAAGAACAAAAGAAGCGGTTCAACGAGAATTGAAGATTATCGAACGAACCTTCACCCCCTCATTGAGTGTGGCATTGTGGGAAATGAATCAAGATCAATTACATTCCAACCTTCGAGGACTCGTCGAGCTACCCGTTATTGTCGGAGTTCAGGTCAGAACCCCAGAAGGAAAAATCAGCGAAGACATTGGTGAAGTGATACCCAGACCCGAGAACTCCCTAATCTCTACAGGAATGAATGACAGTGCTTCTGGTCTCTTTTGGCATACCTTTCAGATTCAGCATTTACGAGGAGAAAAAGTATATTTAATTGGTTCAGTAACGATCTATTCCAATCGAGGCGTTGTCATTGAAAAGGTCAAATTTGGATTTTTATTGTTGATTATGAATGCTGCCATTAAAATCATCGGATTTTGGGTGATTTTTTTATGGATTGCTCGAACACTTCTCAGCCGCCCTTTGGCAGAGTTAACCCATGCTACCCAACAACTTCATTTAGATAATTTGGAGAATGTAAAAATCCATGTTGCCACTAAAGGCAAAGATGAACTTAAAGTTCTTGGAGAAGCGTTTGCTGCCATGATTGAAAAGTTGTCACAAACTCGCTTGGCACTGTACAAAAGCAAAGAAGAACTGGAAGAGAAGGTGGTTGAACGAACCAAAAAATTAACAGACAGTGAAAATAGGCTTGCCGAAGCCCAAAAAATGGCTCATTTGGGAAGCTGGGATTGGAACATTGTTGACAATACATTGTATTGGTCTGATGAGGTTTACCGGATTTTTGGAGTTCAACCACAGGAGTTTGAAGTAACCTATGAAGCCTTTTTTAAGTTTATCCATCCGTTTGATCGACCATTCGTCCAGGATGCGATCAATGCCGCCATAAATGAAAAAAAGCCCTATGGCATGGATCACCGCATTATTCTCAGCAACCATGCAGAACGTATAGTTCATGAACGGGGACACGTGATATTTGATCAATCAGGCACTCCCCTTAGAATGGTAGGGACTGTTCAGGATATTACAGAGCGTAAGCAAATTGAACTGGATCTCAAAAGAGCGAAACGGTTAGCGGAAACTGCCAATCAAGCCAAAAGTGCGTTTCTCGCAAATATGAGTCATGAACTCCGTACTCCCCTCAATGCCATCCTTGGATTCTCCCAGATCATGGCAAATAGTCAGAATCTTGATTTCGGAGAAAAAGAGAATCTTCGCATTATCAATCAAAGTGGCGAGCACTTACTCAGGCTTATTAATGATATCTTGGATGTGTCTAAAATCGAAGCAGGAGAAGTTTCTCTAAATGAAACTAACTTTAATTTGTATCATCTTTTGAGTGAAGTGAGAGATATGTTCCGCATACAAACTGAGAAAAAAGGGCTCGCAATGCTGTTTAAATGGAAATCGAACTTGCCACAGTATATCAGGGCAGACGAAACCAAACTGCGTCAGATCTTAGTGAATCTTTGTAACAATGCGGTCAAATTTACTACAGAAGGGGCTGTTGTGATCAGAGTGATGAGCGCTCTCCAAGGTTCAGATTCTTTGACCAACGTATCAGATGAAATGTCTCGTCCCATCACGCTTCACTTTAGTATTGCCGATACCGGTCCTGGGATTTCAAGTGTTGAAGTAGATCGGCTATTCGATCCTTTTTATCAATCCCAAGCTGGACAGAAACACCAGGAAGGAACCGGATTGGGGTTAACTATCAGCCGAAAATTTATTCAACTCATGGGAGGGGATATCACCGTTAAAAGCATTGTCGAATCTGAAGAAGGTTCAGGAGGCAGTGTTTTCCTCTTTGATGTTCAGGTTCATCAAGTGAACCGTCCAGAAGTGAATCAACAGTCTTTCTTTTCTCGAGTTGTTGGGCTTGTTTCTGATGAAGGCAGTTCCCCTCATCGAATTTTAGTGGTGGATGATGTTAAAACAAATCGTGAAGTTCTCCTTAAACTCTTGTCACCCTTAGACTTTGAACTTCAAGAAACAAGCACTGGCCAGGAAGCCTTGGAAATTTGTAAAAATTGGACCCCACATCTTGTTTGGTTAGACATGCGAATGCCCGGAATGAACGGTTATGAAGTGGTTAAAAAAATAAGAAGTTCTGAACTTGAAAGTCAGCCTGTGGTTATTGGCATTTCTGCCTCTGTCTTTGAGGAAGATGAACAAAAGGCTTTTGATGCTGGTTGTGACGGATTTGTCAAAAAACCATTCAAGGAAGCGGAGATCTTTGAGGAAATGAGGAATCATCTTGGATTAAAATATGTGTATGACGGTCCATCGATACAGGAGATGGCCTTCCAGGGCCCGGAGGGATCGGTGCACCGCAGCGGTCGCCCGTCGATACGGCCATCCAAGCCCCGGGGTGTCGGTACACCGATGTGGTGGTCAGCCGATGATGCCTTCCGAGACTTCACCGGAGACGCTGATACACATCAAGTAAATGAACATATTTTAGAGAGCATCAGAGGTCTCCCTGCACAGTGGAAAAGCAATATGAAACAAGCGATTGAACAGGTGAATGTTGTCCAAATAAGGTCTCTTATCAAAGAAATATATGAAGAACACACGACGATAGCCAATGAAATTCAGAAAGTCATTGATCAGTTCGAATACGAAAGAATACTTAAATTTGTTGAAAACGAGTAATATTGCCCCATAAACATATTTTCTTTTTCAAGCAGCAGAAGCTGCACTGCCCAATTGGGTCCCTGATATATCGAGTCCTTCTTTGAGTATATCTCGCTGAATATCCATCATTAAGCCATCAACTTGTCCTTTCTCTTGAACCAGTTCCAAGAGCTTTGTCGCTTTTTGGAAAACAGCAGCCAACCATTCGGCAGGCAATCGGATGCCTAGTGTGATGATTGAAACTTTATAAAAATAATGAATCAAACTCGCATACTCGATGAGGATGGCAACTTCCATTTTAGTCTTTGGTATTTTACTCACTCTTTTTACCGCAAGGCCATAGCAATGATGAGCGACTTTAAAAGATTCCTGCACTTGTTTACGCATTTCGAAAGTCCGTTCTCCTGCCTGGAATTGTCCAACCTTAAAAATCAAATCATTCATCTGGACTTTAGCTTCTAAGAAAAAGGGAATTGGATCATCGTTATCCATTTTTTTCAATTGACTGATCAGCTTCTTTGTTTCGCTATCCAGCAAGGGTAAGACACGAAGCAAAAGCAGTAGTTCAGCAGACCTTTTAATGATACTCATCCATTTTTTCTCCCTCTTTTTATCCTCACCCAGCTTATCTTTTCTTCCGAATTCGAGGAAAAATTCCGTGATTTCATCCAGGCTCAGGGTAGTATTGTAGACGGGCTGGTTTTCCTTGATCGCTTTTTCTGTTTGCTTTTGGTAGTTTTTGATGATCTTCATGTTGCGATTGACCAAGGCAATATGATTCTTCAAACCTTGTGATTGACGGGTGAAGACATTTTCTTTGCCTTCTTCTATTTTGAGCTTTGATTCCAAAACAAGTGCCTCTCTCTGGCATTTATAATACAATTTTGACAAATAGATATCCTGAAGCCAGATCACCATTTGCAATCCCACATTACTAAATTCACCAAAAGAGCAGGCGACCGTCGCTTGAAGAAACAAAATGCGGTAGAATTCCACCGGAAAGTCCCGACCGCTTTTGGCCACGATAGAAACCAGTTCCAAGCGAGCCATCATGTCCAGTGGGTTTTGTTTGAGCAGTTTGACTTTCTCCAGAGATGATTTACTTGGGTGGTGGTTGGTGAGCTCCTCTCCTGTGATTCTCGATGATAGATAACTTTTCCCTTTAATCCGGGAAGCGAGCCTTTGAATAATAGTGGTTTTTGAATAATCCAGGATCTCTTTTTTTCGTGAGTCCAGCTCTGCCTGCCAGTGGGCAATCAATCCGGGGATATTGCCTATTTCCTGTGCTTTAATTTTAAGATGGGAGATCCCTTCTTCTGCAGGAGAATCTTCCAGCGTTTTGCTGGCACCAAAAAGATCTTCGTTGATAAAAACCTTTTTCGATTTTTGCTTCTTTTTCAGTTCTTCTTGTTTCTCCTCCTGCTTTTGAGATTCCTGCTCAAGTGGAGAAATACCTATATCCAGTGCTGCCATTTTTCCTGCTACAACGTTATTGAAATCATTTTCAAGTGGGAAGATGTGTTATGCTAATTTGATTATCTATACGGCAACGATCATGCCATTAAATGAAAATAAAAATTAAAAATAAAAAAGTATTTAGTAACAAAGACTTATACTATTGCTTATGGATGGGATGAAGGGAAAAGGCTAGTAAGTTAAAGTGTCTAATTAGACAGAGTGTCTAAATACAAAGTGTCTAAATAGACACTTTGTATTGTTCTCTTCAAGAAGATGAGTAGCAAAGGAGTGGCGGAGTGCATGGCAATTTACTGTTTTAGTAATGCCAGCCAAACTTGCATGTAGTGTTAGCCTAAAAGTGGACACTTTGATATAGAGAACTATCAATTT
>JANQHV010000377.1 GCA_028282505.1 SAR324 cluster bacterium
GGTGTTGCGTGGTGGAATTGTTCATGATGAATTAGAAAAAATGAATGGGCTTGATATTCATCCCCTTGAAAATTCTGAGGAACTGATCAAAGGAGTGTCCATCGGGAAAGTTGACATATCGATACAAAATGTTGGGACTGCATACGATTTATCAAAAAAATTGGGATTGAAAAATATAGATATCATTGGCGAATTTAAAACAGAATCCCTCCCAAGAATGGATCAACGATTCGGAGTGAATCCCAGAAAACCTCTATTACACGAAATTCTAATAAAGGGGATGAAATCCCTTTCCTTCAGTGAGTGGAACGAACTGCAAAATCGCTGGATGGGAACCACCTTTTTTGAATCAGCCCAAAACATTGCTCGAGATCAAAACCTTATTTTGACCCCCGCCGAAAGTTCTTTTCTGAGCAAAACAGAAAAAATTCCATTTTGTGTCGATCCTGATTGGATGCCTTACGAAAGTATCAACAAAAATGGGCAACATGAAGGCATGGTGGCTGATTTTATCTCTGCTATGGGGAATCGATTGAAGATCAACCTCGAACTCTATCCCACCAAGACCTGGCATGAATCTTTACAGAAAATCAAGGATGGGTCGTGTCGTATGTTAGCAGCAGCGGCAGTAACCGAACCACGTAAAAAGTGGCTCAATTTTTCTCAGCCTTATTTTACGTTCCCCTTGGTCATTGCGGTTCGATCCGAAGAACTCTTCGTGGAAGATTTAAGTGCGGTTGCTGAAAAGTCTCTCGGCGTCGTAAAAAGTTATGCCCATATCGACTTGATTCGAGAAAAATATCCGAACATTGAGATTGTTGAAGTGGACAACGTGATCGACGGTCTACGCCGTGTCGAGAGCAAGGAAATTTTTGGTTTTATCGATACAGTAGCAACTATTGGATATGCTATTCGCAGTGAAGGAATGCTTAACCTTAAAATTGGTGGCAAGCTCGACATCAGCTCAAAGATGACACTGGCGATTCGTCGGGATGAACCGCCTGAACTTTTGTCCATTCTTGATAAGGCGGTGGCCTCGTTCGGTAGACACGAGATTAGATCTTTATCCGATAAATGGTTTTCAGTCCGCTTCGAAACAGCATTTGATTATACAATCCTTTGGCAGGTACTGACAGTGGGAGCTTTAATCATTGGAGGGTTTATCGTTTGGAATCGTAAGCTGGCATCACTCAACCGTACTATCGCCAGTAACGAAGCGCGTTTGCGGGAGAGTGAGACCAAGTTTCGTTCTTTGGTCGAAACTTCCCAAACCGTCCCATTTAGTTTCGATCTGGCCACCAACCGCTATACCTATATTGGTTCTCAAATAAAAGAATGGTTGGGTTATCCAGTGGAAAGCTGGACTGATATGGACTCCTGGGCCAGACGCATTCACCCGGATGATCGTGATGCAACAGTTCAATCCTGTCTCAACGATACTCAGGACGGACTTGATCACGAGTTGGAGTTCCGTATGCTTACTGCTGACGGACGGACTATTTGGGTTCGTGAATATGTAGCAGTCATCGACAAAAATGGTAACCCTGGCGGTCTTCGTGGTTTTATGTTCGATGTCACCGCCGAAAAAGAAAAGGAAGCTGAGCTACGGCGAACTAAAGACCAGGCCGAATTGGCCAATCGAGCCAAAAGTGAGTTTCTTGCCAACATGAGTCATGAACTGCGCACTCCCCTCAATGCCATTCTCGGTTTTTCCCAATTGATGGCTAATGGTCAAAACCTGAACTCTGAGCAACAAGAACATCTTCAAATCATCAATCGTAGCGGTGAGCATTTACTGACGCTCATTAATGATATTCTCGATATGTCCAAAATTGAATCGGGACAAATCACCTTCAAACCTACGGACTTTGATCTATATCATCTGCTGAATGATGTGAAAGATATGTTTGCCATGCGGGCTGGGCAAAAGGGCATGAGTCTTCAAGTGGATTGGCAAAGTAATGTGCCACAGTACATCTGTACCGACGAAGCCAGACTCCGTCAAGTCCTGGTCAATCTCGTCAGTAATGCGGTTAAATTCACCAAAGAAGGTAGTGTTGTGGTGCGTGTAGGAATTAGGGAAAAGGATTTCGGAATTAGGGAAAGGGATGACCAAAGAATACCTTCATTTTCTGAGGATAGCCAGGGGTTCACTGATGGAATTGGAGACGCAACTGATAATCGCACAAAAGTTGGATTACCTTCCAATGGATCAGCTGGATTTCCTGAGCAAAAACATTCAAGAAGTCGGTCGGATGCTCAACGGTTTAATGACGAGTCTCTCAATGGCAAATCAGACCCACTAGTTCCTAATTCTCAACTCCTAACCCCTAACCCCTATTTCCTAATTCCTATCTATTTTGAAATTGAAGATACGGGTCCTGGAATTGCTGCTGATGAAATAGATCATATTTTCAATCCTTTTGTACAAACAAAAACCGGGCAGGCAGCCCATGAAGGGACAGGATTAGGATTACCAATTAGTGCTAAGTTCATCCAGCTCATGGGGGGAGAAATCCAGGTCAAGAGTCGGGTAGGTGTGGGAACAACTTTTCAGTTTACCATTCAAACCCTTGAAGGAAATCCAACCAACATTGAAACAAGGCCATCGCCACGAGTGGCAGCTTTAACACCAGAATCAATGAATGCTGTTGGAAACGGACCTTATCGTATCTTGATTGTAGATGATATTGTTTCCAATCGTCAATTATTACAGCAACTCCTGGTTCCTATGGGATTTGACATCCGGGAAGCGAAAAGTGGGCAAGAAGCCGTTAACCTGTTCCAACAATGGAGCATGGAAGGCTCCCCCCCTCATCTCATTTGGATGGATATCCGAATGCCCGGCATGAATGGCTATGAAGCCACCCGAATAATTAAGAATTATGAATTAAGCATTAAGAATTCAGCAATCCACGACTCCCGACTCCCGACTAAGATCGTTGCCATTTCAGCCTCTGCTTTTGAAGATGAAAGAGCTGAGGCTCTCGCTGCTGGTTGTGATGATTTTATTGCCAAACCTTTCAAAGAAGTTGAGATTTTTGAGCTAATGAAAAAACACTTGGGGCTACGGTATGTTTACGAGGCGGGTGGGGCTAAATCCAAGGGTGCTTTTCAAACTGAGATACCAGAGGCAAACAAAAGAGATGAAAGGCTTGATTTGGCTACCATCCAGACTCTCTCCAGTGAATGGAAAACTGAGATGAAGCAGTCCATCGAAAATGTTGATCTGGATCGAATATATACCCTGATCGCACAAATTCGAGAAAAAAATGTAGAGTTAGCTGATGCCCTGCAAAAGCAAATTGATAATTTTGAATATGAAAAGATTTTGACACTATTGGAGTGATTGATTAGCTCTTTAACATCGCATGCAACTTTTTCTTTTACAAAAAAAGTCGCACATTACGTATCTTTGCTGAAATAATAGCTCCTCTCAAAAAATCAGTGAAAGTTAAGTCGTTAAACATGATGCTGAAAACACCGAAGATATTGATCTGGGGAATGCTGTTGTGGTTCATCCCTGCCTTCACACAGGCTGCACCTGCAATTGTTTTGGAGGAAACCTGGAATCAATCTGCCAGCATGGGCTCGCCTCTTGGATTGTACCTGGATATTTTAGAAGATAAAGAAGGACGGTTGTCTATTGAAGAAATACTGTCAGACGAAGTTTCCCAACGCTTTGTACCCAGCCAGTCTGAAGTGCCCAATTATGGCTTTACCGACTCTGTATATTGGGCTCGTTTCCAATTGTCCAACCCTCTGACGGTGGAACAGGAATGGATTCTCGAAGTATGGCAAGTGGTTTTGGATTTAGAACTATATATCGTCCATTCAGACAATAGATATATTCGAAAACAAGCTGGGAGGGTCTATCCATTTGCTCAACGGGATATTCCTTATCATAATATCACTTTTCGTCATACAATTGCTCCTGGAGAAGACTATACCATCTATCTTCGTAATCGAACCAGATCCATTCGGTTTCCCTTGACTCTATGGTCCACGGAATTATTTTGGGAAAACAGTCAGAAAGCCAGTTTTGAACTGGGGGTAATTTATGGGATCATGGTCATCATGGCATTGTACCATTTTTTTGTTTTTACGGCTGTTCGAGACAAAAGCTATTTGTTTTATGTCCTTTATATTGTATTCGCCTTGCTTGCCAATTTATCTGCCACTGGAATGGGATTTCAGTATCTATGGCCTGAATGGCCCTGGTGGGAGCTTCGTGCCAGACCTATTTTTTTAGGATTCAGTGCCATCCTGGCTCTTTTGTTTTCTCGGAGTTTCTTGAACACGAAGGAATATACTCCAGTTTTTCACAAAATCATGAATTGGTTGATTGGAGTGTTTGTTTTGCAGATCCTCATGGTGTTCATGAATTTAACGTTAGCCTATAAGATGTTGATTGGATTTGGCATCGTTTGGATTACAATATTGATTGCCGCAGGATTGGCCAGTTTAAAGGGAGGGTTTCAATCGGCGCGTTATTTTTTACTGGGTTGGTTGGTCTTATTAGGTTTTATACTGGTTGGATTACTTGAACCGCTTGGTTTGCACACGAACACCTTCTTGATGACTTATGGATATTCAATCAGTTGGGTTCTGTTGTTTGTTTTACTGTCCCTGGCGTTAGCAGATCGCATTAATATTTTAAAGAAAGAAAAAGCCTTAGCCCAGGAACAGGCATTAGAATTTCAACGAGTGCTGAACGAAGAACTGGAAAAAAAGGTAAATCAACGAACGGAAGCACTTAACAGTTCTCTGAAAAAAATCAAGCAAACCCAGTCTCAGTTGGTTCAATCAGAAAAAATGGCCAGTCTGGGAACAATGGTAGCTGGAGTGGCCCATGAGATTAACAATCCGACCAGTTATGTCTATGCTACAACACATAATTTGAAAAACAATATTTCTGAATTGAAACAATTGATTTTTGATTTGGCGGGAGACAACGCTGATGAAAAATTTATCCAGATGTTTGAAAAACGTTTTGAACGATTGGGACGCAATTTGTCCAATATCGCAGAAGGCAGTAACCGCATCAAAGGCATTGTGCAAGATTTGCGTGTATTTTCACGCCTGGATGAAGCGGAACGCAAACCGATGCATGTTGTTGATGGCATCCGATCCACTTTACGTTTGATCCAAACTCAATATAAAAAAGAGGTCGAATTTATTGAAGATTTTCAAGTATCGCCTGAAATTATGTGTTGGCCTGCTGAACTGAATCAGGTTTATATGAATGTGATTGTCAATGCCTGTCAGGCAATTGTTGCTAAACAAAAACAAACTGGTGAGCAAACACCTGGAAAATTATGGATTCGTACTTTTTTTGAGGGAGAAGCAGGAAACCAGCAAGTTGGAATTCAATTTGAAGATACAGGATGTGGCATGTCTCAGGAAGTCCAAGGTCAAATATTTGATCCCTTTTTCACAACCAAAGAAATCGGGCAGGGAACCGGACTGGGAATGTCGATTTCTTATGGAATCATCAAAAAACACAAAGGCATGATCACTGTGCATTCTCAAAAGGACAAAGGTTCTACTATCACTCTGTTACTCCCTACGAGTTAGACAATGGACAAAACCAAGTAAAAGCGTAAAAAGAGAAAGAGGATTATGAAGACAGGACTTATTTTATTGATCACTTTATGGATTACCGGAACCGCTTTAGGAGAGAATTGTCATATCCGGGTCAGAGTTTCAAATTTTCCGCCCCAGTATTTTCAAGGTGAAAATGGAAATTGGGAAGGGCTGTCCGTAGAATTGTCGCGGATTCTGTTAAAGGAAGCCGACTGTACCGTCAGCTTTCACGACATGCCCTGGGCAAGGGGGCTTTTGTCGATGAAGCATGGCGATATTGACATGATGACCAATCTCTCTGTGACTGAAGAACGAAAACAGTACATGGTTTATGTGGGGCCACAACGGGATGAATCGATGATGCTGGCTGTTCACAAAAGTTCAAATTATCAGATCGAGTCTTTGGATGATCTTAAAAAGATACCTGGAATCATTGCCATTCAAAATGACGGCTATTATGGAAGGGACTTTGATGAGAAGATGAAAACAGATCCCGAGTTTAGGAAGGTTTTCCAAAAAACCTCCTATACCACAAAATACGGAGTGCAAATCTCAAGGGAACGATTGGTAGCTTTCATCATGGATCGGTATGATTTGGCTTACAAAATCAAGACAGATCCCACCTATCAAGATGTCAAAATTTACCCCAACTTTTTTATTCATAAGAATTGGATTTACTTTGGCTTTAGCAAAAAATCAGTTTCACCAAAGTGGTTAAGGCAGATTCAACAAGCTTATGAACGAGTCAAAACTCAAGGCATGTTTGAAAAAGTTTTGCAACGGTATCAATAAAAAACACAGGATTCAAAGGATTATTTTGGCTATCCAATAATCTTAATCCCTCAATTTCCAGAGATTAAGAACCTGTTAGAGAATTCGTTTTTTTACGATTTGTCATTCTGTGCATAGCGAAGAATCTATCATATATCCGCCATTTAGAGATCCTTCGCTTCACTCAGGATGACATAAAAAACAAGATTCATGAATTCTCTAATGGGTCTAAGAGTAAGACTGTCACAACGAGAATTTGAACACTTATTTTTGATTAGCAGTACTAAAACACAAAAAGGCTCCTGATGAAGGTTTAGATCAAGCCGAATATGAAGACATTTTGCAATTATTGAATAAATAAAGGAGACAACGGCTATGAAAATCAAACAAATATTCATCATGATAATTCTATTGGCTTTACCGTTTGGAGCAAGTGGAGAATCTGCGAATCAAAAGCCTATATTAATCTTATACAATAATGGAGAGAAAACCATCGATCTCAACGATTTGAGTACAATACCGGTTAAATCGAATCGAATCATTTATCACATGCTGCAGAAAGTAATGCCTGAAAGATACAACATACCTTTAAAATTATCGGCAGTATCATGGAGCAGAGGGCTGGAGTTGATTGAAAAAGGGTTTGCGGACGGGATCGTTAATGCCAGTTATAACGAGGCACGGGCGAAATACGCGGTTTATCCGATGAAAGACGGAAAACACAATCCGGCCAAGCAGTTAAAAAGTATACAGTATTCGTTGTATAAAAACCGAAGTAGCACAATCCAATGGGATGGAACAGAAATTACTAACATTGACGGTGATATCGGAGCGGTCAAGTCCTATGCGATTGTGAGGGATTTAAGAAAAATGGGAGTCCCCGTGAAAGAATTTCAAATAGAGTTGAAAATTATGAAAGATGTCGCTGTCGGTAAACTGAAAGCAACCGCCATGCAGGATTATATTGCCGACGAACATCTCAAATTACATCCTCTGTTGGAAAAGAACCTTGTAAAACTCCCAATACCTCTTAAGAAAAAAGTTTACTACCTGATCTTTTCAAAAAAGTTCTATCGGGAGAATCAATTAATGGCGGAAAAAATATGGGATAAGATAGAGGAATATTCTGCAAGCACTGAATATCAAAGATTAAAACAAGCATTCGAAAAATGAGAAAAGACAAAAATAGAAAAAAGATATCCTATCTCCTGATAAAGAAAATATTGTCCATTTACTTTTTGGTCGTTGCTTTTATCACTATTTTTCAGCTCGCCATTGAATATTCTCAGACCCAGAGTGCTATTCGTCAAGAACTCCAGGAGCTGGAAAAAGGATTTGCTGAATCGATCACCACTGCGCTTTGGGCAGAAAACGCGGCACAAATAGCAGCATTGGCCAATGGAATTCTGAATTTGTCCATTGTCACCGGCATTGAGATCGAGAGCGAACAGCCCATTCTTTCGGTCAGGAAATTTCAAACAGGGATATCCGATTTGTTTCATCGGTTTGATTTAAACTATTCTTTTGAAAAAAGCTCCTTCAGTTTAGGCAGAGCGACTGTTTATTCCGATCATTCCGTCGTATTTGAAAGAGTGAAGGTTGGTTTTTTCCTGCTCCTTTTCAGCGCCCTGATCAAATCGATTATTTTAACGGCATTGTTCATCTGGGCGATTAACAAATTTCTTAAAAAACCCCTTTTACGGTTTACGGATCAAATTGAAACCGTGGACATCGAAAAAATTGATAAGAGTCTTTTTGACATGAACACGGAAAACTCAAATGAATTATACCGGCTAAACGAGGTCTTTGGGAAAATGCACCGCAAAATAGGAGAGCATATTGAAAATATCACCGAGATGAAGGAGTTGTACCAGAATATTTTCGATCATGTGCAAGTAGGGATTTATCAAATGGATTTCGATGGCCGATTATTGAAGGTCAACATGGCCATGTCGAAAATAGGGGGATATGCCTCTGAAAAAGATATGCTGGATACAGTTGACAACTTGAAGGATCTGATAGCCGAACATGAACATGAAAATTTTATAAATCAAATAAGGAAAGACGGAGCCCTAACTTCAGAAATAAATTTAATTTCAAAAAATGGCCACCAAATAACCTGTGAACTGTCAGCGTTTGCGATCTTTGACCGGCAAGGCGAGCCCATTTTAATCGAGGGAATGCTCCAGGATTTAAGCGAAAAAAAATCCAAAGAAAAAGCCTTGAGAGAGAAAGAGGGAGCTATTGCCGCCAACAAAGCAAAAAGTCAGTTTTTAGCCACTATGAGCCATGAGCTTCGCACTCCCCTCAACGCCATCCTTGGTTTTTCCCAAATCATGGCCCATAGCAAAAGCCTGAATTCTGAGCAAAAAGAAAACCTGCAAATTATCAATCGCAGTGGAGAACATTTGCTGACTCTGATCAATGATGTGCTGGATCTGTCCAAAATTGAAGCGGGTCAGGCAATACTGCTCGAAAACGATTTTGACCTGTACCGGCTGTTGGATGACATTCAGGAAATGTTTAAAGCCCCGGTCAATCAAAAAGGACTGAAATTATTATTTGAATACAAATCGGAGGTACCACAATTTATTAGAACTGATGAGGTGAAGCTTCGTCAAGTGTTGATCAATCTCATCAGTAATGCCGTCAAATTTACCCAAGAAGGCTGGATCTCTGTGAAAGTGACTGCCCGGAGCCAGGAAGACCGCTCCCATCGGATTTCTCTTCATTTTGAAGTAGAAGATACAGGTCCCGGTATCGCTTCCACTGAGTTTGATCATATTTTTGATGCATTTTGGCAGACTCAAACCGTTAAAGATGCCGGTGAAGGGACAGGCCTGGGACTATCGATCAGTCAAAAATTTGTGCAACTAATGGGAGGAATCATCAGCCTAGACAGTCAGGTTGAAACAGACCAACGTCCTGGAGGCAGTATCTTTCGTTTCGATGTACAAGTTCAGAAAGCGAAAAAGATTCATATCGTGACGGAAACCCCAGCGCGTCGTGTGATAGGATTGGAACCCACTCACAATAAATACCGTGTTCTCATCGCTGACGACATTATGACCAATCGTCAAGTCCTCATGACCTTGCTTGCTCCCTTGGGATTGGAAATCAAAGAGGCCGCAAATGGCCAAGAAGTCATTGAAGTCTGGAAAGAATGGTCCCGAACGGTTGGCTCCCCTCACCTGATCTGGTTGGACATGCAGATGCCAAAAAAGGATGGATACGAGGTCATAAAAGAAATTAGGAATGATGAATTAGGCAACCCACGAAAGGGAATGAGGAATAATAGCCTCATTGAGCCAATAACCACGAATCGGAGTGCCGAACCGCACGAACCACGAATCGGAGCGCCGAACCGCACAAATCACGAATCACAAGTTCTGACCAAAATAATAAGTATCTCGGCTTCTGCTTTTGAAGCAGATAAACAAAAAGCCTTTGAAGCAGGATGTGATGGATTTGTCAGAAAACCATTCAAAGAATCAGAAATTTTTGAAGAAATGGCGAAACACCTTGGACTAAAATATGTGTATGAGGCCCAAAGTGTTCAGGAAGCTCCTCAAACCGAACAGCCTGCAGTTCATCAACAAATCCAGAATCTTGATTTACATGTCATACAAATGCTTTCGGATAAATGGAAACTCGATATGAAGCAAGCCATTGAGCATGTGGATTTAGAACAGATAGAGGTTTTGATTGAACAACTTCGTGAAGAACATGAAACATTAGCAAATGCGTTTCAGAAACAAATTGACCGATTTGAATATGAAGAGGTTTTGGCAATATTTGAAGAAATGAAGGAGGAGAAATGAGAAAGATACTATTATTAGGGTATTCAATGAAAAAAAAATATTTGAGAAAACTATCAATTGTAATCATTCCATGTGTCCTGTTGATGATGAAGCCAAATTCATCAATTGGAAAAGAATTGATATTTGCAAATACGCATTACCCTCCATGGGTTGTTGTTCAAAAAAATAAAATGAGTGGAGTTGATGTGGAGATTGTAAAAGAGCTGGCAAAACGGCTTAATCTCAAGTTAACCCTTTCAGATTGTCCTTGGAAACGTTGCCTTCGTATGCTTGAAAAGGGAGAGATTGATATCATGAGTGGCCTTTTTAAGCGAACCGATAGAGAAGTCTATGCTCATTTTATTGAGCCTCCTTATCGAGATAAGAACATTACAGCTTTTTATACTGTGAAAAGCAAAAAACACATTATACAAAAATATGACGATCTTTTAAATTTCACTGTCGGTACGACCCGAGGTGTTGCTCATTTCCCTAGATTTGATGAGGACGCTAAAATTCAAAAAATACTCGTTACAGATATGGACCAACTTTTTGAGATGCTCTCCAGAAATCATCTAGATGTAATTATTGGTGATGAACCCACATATGATTATTTCCGAATCACAAAAGGATATTCTAAAACAACCGAAAAAACAGATTATAAATTTGTAAATAAAGCAGAAGGGACCTATTTAACTTTATCAAAGAAATCCTCCTTCAATCGGCAAATATCAAAATTCAATAGCACGATGGAATCGATGGTTGGAGATGGGATTATTGCATCAATTTACGATAATTTTATGGGGCCAAATCAAAACAATATAGTGCCGTGAATTAGGTTTTGTTTGGCATCCTCTTTGCCCATGAGACCATCTCCCGAAAACTGTCATGCTAAGCGTAGTCGAAGCATCTCAGAGACCCTTCGACTACGCTCAGGGTGACAAATCTGAGGCATTTTGGCACTTCAGCAAAGTACATACCAGGACAAATCTTAGTCACGGTATTATATCAATATAAAGATCGAAACAACTGATAATGGAACAATCATCATCGACCTTAAAAACTCCCTTGGCTACCCAGCTCCTGCGAGTCATTTTGATGATTTATTTTGGAGTGACCATCACGTTAACGATTCTGCAAATTGGAGCGGAGTACCAAAACACAAAACAAGAAGTTCTTCGGGAGCTTCAAAGTCTCCAAAAAATTACGGAGCCAGGATTGGCCCATACTTTATGGGAGGTCAACATGCAGCAACTTCCTTTGGTCGCTGAGGGGATTGTCGAAAGCCCACTGATCGTCGGAGTTCGTATTTCAGATGATGTAGGAAACCATTATGAATATGGAAACACAGATCCCAACCATATTGCAACAAATTCATCCTTAACTCCAGACACTGGTCTGGATACTCCCTCATTAATTACACCAGGATTATTCGGGCACCATTTTCCTTTGTATTTCAGGAATAAACAAATGGGGACTGCTACGTTTTATTCTAGTTCCAGTGTGGTTTTTGAAAAAGTAAAATTTGGGATTTTACTCATCCTCATTAATGCGGTGATCAAGACATTGGCGCTCTGTTTTATTTTTGTCTGGGTGGTGCAGAAGATTTTGGGAAAACCCCTGTTGCAATTTACAAAAAAGTTGGAGGAGACCCGTTTGGATCAGTCACCCTCCACTCAACCTCATTTGTTTGGCAACCAGTCTAATGAACTGCATGTCCTCGAACGATCCTTCAATACCATGGTTCGCAACCTGTCACAGTCCCATCAGGAATTAGCCTCCCTCAATCAAAACCTGGAAAAAAAGGTCGAAGAACGGACTCGTCAACTAGAAGTGAATTTGGATGAATTAGGGAGAGCAAAGGCACAAGCAGAGCAGGCCAATCAATCAAAAAGCCAGTTTTTAGCCAACATGAGCCATGAGCTGCGCACTCCTCTCAATGCCATCCTGGGATTTTCTCAAATCATTGCTCGTAGCCCGAATTTGAGTGATGAAGATCAGGAAAACCTGCAAATCGTTAATCGCAGCGGAGAACACTTACTGACTCTGATCAATGATGTTCTGGATATGTCTAAAATTGAGGCAGGGCATGCCACTCTTAATGAAAAAGAATTCGATCTCTACCGATTACTGGACGACTTAAAAAGTATGTTCAGTGCTAAAGTACGAGAAAAAAAATTAGAAATGCAGTTTAAAAGCACAACAGAATTGCCACAATACATAAAAACTGATGAAACTAAATTGTGTCAAGTACTCGTTAACCTGCTCAGTAACGCAATAAAATTCACTCAAGAAGGAGGAGTAACACTCCGTGTAGGAATGGGGATGGTCCAGCACTCCGGGAGCCAGCCATCCGGGCAGGATTTAGGTAACCCCCAATCCCCAAGCCTTATTCATTTTGAAATCGAGGACACTGGTCCCGGCATGACAGCAGAGGAAATGAAAAATTGTTTTGAAGTTTTTGAGCAAACTCAAACAGGTAAAGACTCTCATGAAGGCACTGGCCTGGGATTGCCCATTAGCCAAAAATTTGTACAGTTGATGGGAGGAAATATCAGCATTGACAGTCAAATGGGGCAAGGCTGTATTTTTAGTTTTGATATTCACATCAAGATAGCACAAGAAATTAATGCCACAACAGAACATGCAAAACGTCGAGTGATTGGATTGAAACCAACTCAAAAAAATTATCGTGTTCTCATCGTTGATGACATAGCAACCAACCGTCAAGTACTTGTGGCCTTGATAGCCCCTTTGGGACTGGAGATCAAAGAAGCTGTGAATGGTCAGGAAGCACTGGAGGTTTGGAAAGAAATGTCATCGGAAGGCCGCCCTCCTCACTTAATTTGGTTGGATATGCGCATGCCAGAAGTAGATGGGTATGAAGTCATCCATCAAATTCGAAGGACCTTTGGCAGTCCAAAATCTAAGAACTCTTCTCCAGAAAACTCACCCATCATTATTAGCATTACCGCCTCTTCTTTTGAAGCAGATAAACAAAGAGCATTTGAAGCAGGATGTGACGGATTTGTCAGAAAACCTTTTAAGGAATCCGAAATCTTTGAAGAAATGAGAAAACATCTTGGGCTGGAATATGTGTATGAGGATCAGGGAATTCGGGAACCCCTTCAAGCTGAACAGACAACAATCCATAAACAAGATCAGGGTCTTGATGAGAATGCCATGCAAACACTTTCCATTGAATGGAAAACGAAAATGAAGCAAGCCATTGAACATGTGGATTTGGAACAAATACATGCTTTGATTGAACAAATTCGTGAACAGGATGAACCGTTGGCCGATATCATTCAAAATAAAATTGATCAGTTTGAATATGATAAGGTTTTAGTAGTACTGCAAAATTGATTGTTGGACTAAACGCTTCGCGTAGCCTTTAAGACATCCCCATCTATTGTAAAATCTGAATCTCATCCAGAATTTCCTGGATCATTTCACCAAGTAAAAACATCTCCCATTTTCTATGCTATTCCGCAAAAATTATACCGTGCATTTGTTTTGTCCCGAATTGTCCCGAATTGTCCTGCATTGTCTCGCCCAGGTTCTGGATTTTTTAAGATAGAAAGACTATCAAAAGTATGAGATGCCCTTATTTGTGTCTTGCTCAAGTTATCAATATTTATGATTAGTATCGATTTACTGTATGATTACTTATTCGATTTCAGAAAATTATCCAAAATCAAATGTATGAAATAAATGAAATCACAAAAAAGGTTTAAATATTCCCCTATGGAGCAAAACAACAAACCTAACATAAATTTATAACTATCAATAAGGAGGAGGTTATGTCGAGAATGAAGAGGATTATTCCAAGTATATTAGTGATGCTCTTAATTTTTAGTATATCTCCAAGTCAGGCTGAAACAATTAACTTAATCATGGCAAAGCACTGGATGCAACCTTATGTGGGTGAACTTCTTATCGAAGCTCTTAAGTCTGAAGGGCACCAAGCAATTATTAAAGTAGACAACGAGATTCCTCCAAAACGTCTTCAGTTTCTGATGGAAGAAGGGAAACCTGGGTATATCGATTTTATTTCTGATCCCATGCATATAAAAAATACAATTCCCGTCACGGTGGATTTAACTGGAGGACTATGCGGAGTGAAAGTATTTCTTATTCGGAAAGGCGAGCAATCTCGTTTTGAAGGCATTAACAGCATAAAAGGGCTCGGTGATTCGGGCTTGGTTGCTGTTGTTGGCAGGAATTGGTTTGCATACGATGTCTGGAAATTCAATAATCTTCCCGTTTATGGTTTTCAAAATCCAACGTGGAATCCTGGGATTTTTCTGATGCTAACTTCCCAAAAACGTGATGTTGACTACTTTGTGAGGGAGGTTTCCTCCGTAGAGCAAGAGTTAAAAAAATATCCAGAATTACAACTAGAACGCAATTTAGCATACACGTTTAAATGTATACGAACGCTCAGGCTCTCTTCTTCGATGATTAAATACAAAGAAACATTTGAAAAAGCACTTCAAGCCTCAGTGGACTCTGGACTGATGAAGCGTCTATTACGAAAGTATTTTCCCTTTGTTTATGCCCCAGATGGGGTTAATTTTGACTCGCGGATAATTATTCCTTTAAAAATGCCTAAGCGATGAAAATATCTCATTATGCAACTGTCAGCTATTTGTTAGTTCCAAATAGACAATAACATTGAAAAATATGTCACCTATCTCCTTAAAAAAATCCATTGCGACTCAGTTAATTCGAACAATCTTTATGATTTACTTTGGGTTCACGCTGGTAGTCACCATTTCTCAAATCACTATAGAGTACTATGATACAAAGGAGCAAATAATTGAAGAATTAAAAAGCCTACAAAATGTTACACAGCAGGGACTTGCTAACTCACTATGGGAGTTTAATATTCAACAAATCCCTCTCTTATTAGAGGGTATTAAAGAGAATTCTATTGTGGTTGGAGTGTCAGTGGTTAATGACATGGGAAAACGCTTTGAAGCAGGAGAAACACCTTTTCCTGCGCTTAACCAAGGTAGCGATCCCCCAAGAAATCCTCAACTGACCTCCCAGAAACAATCTGACAACTTGTTCGGGCATGAGTTCCCGATAATGTTCAACAATAAACATGTTGGAACTGCTACCATTTACTCTAGTTCCACAATTGTCATGAGAAAAGTACAACTGGGGGTGATTCTGATCATAGTTGGTGCCATCATCAAAACTCTGGCACTTTGGATTATATTTTATTGGGTGATACAAAAAATACTAGGAAGACCTTTGCTTCGATTTACTCAAGAAATCGAGGGAATTCAACTCGATCAATTTTCTGAATCCCAAATCAACATTTTTAAAGGACAATCCAACGAGTTAAATTTTTTACAACAAACCTTCAATCAAATAATGTCTAAGTTGTCTCAATCTCATCATGAATTAAATTTACTCAATCAGAATTTGGAGAAAAAAGTAGAAAATCGTACCATTCAATTAAAAATGAACCTGGAAGAATTAGAGAAAGCTAAAGAACAAGCAGAACATGCCAACCAGGCTAAAAGCCAATTCCTGTCGAATATGAGTCATGAGCTGAGAACTCCCCTAAATGCCATTTTAGGTTTTTCTCAGATCATTACTCGTAGGCAAAATTTGAGCGATGAAGATCAAGTGGACCTTCAAATTATTAATCGTAGTGGAGAGCATTTATTGAGCCTGATCAACGATGTCCTCGATATGTCAAAAATTGAAGCAGGGCAGATCTCTCTGAATGAGAAGGATTTCGATTTATATAACATGATGAATGGAGTGCAAGAGCTATGTAAAATGCGATTTGATAAAAAGGGATTGTATCTTCGATTTGAAAAAGACTCCAATGTCTTACAGTATGTTAGAGGCGATGAAATCAAATTAAGCCAAATTCTGATTAATCTGCTCAGTAATGCAGCCAAGTTTACTCAAAAAGGAGGGGCAACTGTACGCCTGAAGTGCAGATCTAATGGTAAATCTGATGATCTTGTTGAGCGGTTCAAAACGTTTCTCTGCTTCGAAGTGGAAGATACCGGACTGGGTATTCACGTGGAAGATATCGATAGGATTTTCGAAGCCTTCATTCAAGACAAAGCAGGATTGCAATCCAGTGAAGGAACGGGCCTGGGATTACCGATCAGTCGAAAATTTGTGGAGTTGATGGGAGGATCAATCAGTGTTGACAGTCAATTAGGACAAGGCAGCATTTTTAAATTTGATATCGCAGTTCAGGTCGCAAAAGAAACTCCTGCCACAACAAAAGATCCCATTCGTCGAGTGATTGGATTGGAAGGAACTCAAGGGAATTATCGTATTCTCATCGTTGATGATATTCCTACCAATCGTCAAGTTTTGGTAGCCTTGTTAGCCCCTTTGGGACTGGAAATCGAAGAAGCTGCCAATGGTCAAGAAGCATTGGACATTTGTGACGGATGGAACCCCCACTTGATTTGGCTGGACATGCGGATGCCTAAAATGGATGGTTATGAGGTCATCAAACAAATCAGAGCCTCTTCTTCTGAACATTCTCCTGTCATTGTCAGTATTTCTGCGTCTGTTTTTGAGGAAGATAAACAAAAAGCCTTTGAAGCGGGATGCGATGGTTTTGTCAGAAAACCCTTCAAGGAATCAGAAATCTTTGAGGAAATGAGAAAACATCTCAGCCTGAACTATGTCTATGAGGATCAGGGAACTCGGGAAACTACCCAAACTGAACAGCCAGAAACTTATAAACAAGATAAGGATTTTGACCTGGGTGCCATACAGGGACTCTCCATTGAATGGAAAACGAAAATGAAGCAAGCCATTGAACATGTGGATCTGGAACAAATAGAGATTCTGATTGAGCGGATTCGTGAACATGATGTAATATTGGCTAATGCGATTCAACAACGAATAGATCAGTTTGAGTATGATGCGGTTTTGGCAATATTGGAGTAATTTATTGGATCTCTAACCAAAGCTTTAGAGCACTTCCACCAAGCTAATAAAAGGAGACTCTATGCACCATAAAGTCACTAAATTCATTTTAGGTTATCTAGCCATGATCTCACTATTCTCTGTTCCCACCTATGCAGAGACTGAAAAAATTTTTCTTTACAGTTGGTGGGCAAAACCGTTCCTGGAAATCATATTGAATCCCACTATTGAAGATTACGGCCCTTATGAACTGGTCGAAAGTGAAAAACTCACCGAAGGGAGAAGAACCCATGAAGAGTAATTTGAGTCGCAAAAAAGGCCATATTTTGGTGGTGGATGATACTCCCGCCAATCTGCAACTTTTGACGAACTTGTTGACGGAACAGGGGTATTATGTACGCCCTGTTCCCAATGGCCGTCTGGCCTTATCAGGGGCGCAAGCCATTCCACCCGATTTGATTCTATTGGACATTCGCATGCCAGACATGGATGGTTATGCCGTTTGTGAACAATTGAAAGCCGATCAAAAAACCAGCGATATCCCCGTTATTTTTCTAAGTGCCTTGAATGAAACAGAAGATCTGCTGCGAGGATTTAAAACAGGATGTGTGGATTATATTACCAAACCTTTCAATACTGCTGAATTGTTGGCCAGGGTGCATACGCATCTATCACTCAAAAAGGCCTACAACCAATTGCAGCAAATGCAGCTTCAACTGGTTCAATCCGAAAAGATGGCCAGTTTGGGGACCCTGGTGGCAGGCGTGGCCCACGAGATGAACAACCCCACCAGCTTCATTTACACGACGACCTATAATTTGAAAAACAATCTATCTGAATTAAAACAATTTATTTTTGATCTGGCTGGAGAAGATGCCAATGAAAAGTTCACTCAAATCTTTGAAGGGCATTTTGAACGGCTGGAGCGAAATGTCTTCAATATCTCAGAAGGGAGCAATCGTATTAAAAATATTGTCAAGGATTTGCGTACTTTTTCCCGTCTCGATGAAGCAGAACAAAAGCGAATGAATGTGGTGGACGGTATCCGCTCCACTCTAAATTTGATTCAAACCCAATATAAAAAAGAAGTGTTGTTTCTTGAAGATTTTCAGGTGAAGCCTGAAATCATTGGTTGGCCTGCTGAACTGAATCAAGTCTATATGAATGTCATTGTGAATGCCTGTCAGGCAATTATTGCCAAACAAAAAGAGACTGGTGAAGAAATCCCCGGCAAATTGTGGATACGCACCTTTCATTTGGGAAAAACGGAAAATGAACAAGTGGGGATTCAGTTTGAAGATACCGGTCTTGGCATGTCCAAAGAAATCCAGTCCCGGATATTCGATCCCTTTTTCACCACTAAAAAGCTTGGAGAAGGGACGGGTTTGGGCATGTCCATTTCTTATGGAATTATTGAAAAACACAAGGGCACCATCACTGTGCATTCTGAAGAAGGAAAAGGAACAACCGTCACCCTGCTGCTTCCAAAAGGAGATCAATGAGCAATGATTCCAAAATAATTGGCAATAAGCGTACCTTTTCACCATTTTGTCCCGAATTTTCTCGAATTGTCCTCCTTTGTCCCGAAGACTCTCTAGATTTTTTCAAATAGAAAGTTCATGATGGTTTTCACAACGCAAACATATTCAACAATCGTGTATGCATACATCTCAAGTCAAAGGAAAACCACATGGGATACTTCAATCAGGAAAAAATCAACCAAACTTCTGTCAAATTAGAGACAGAAGCACAGCGTCATACCCTTTTATTGGTGGATGACGAAGAAGCACACCTGGAAGCACTTTCTGAATTGCTAGAAAAAGAGTACGACCTTTTGTTTGCCCGGGATGGCTCAGATGCCCTGGAATTGGTAAAAAATCATTCAGATCCAGAATGCATTCATCTCATCCTTTGTGACCAGCGTATGCCCAAGATGACAGGTGTGGAGTTTTTGGCACAAACAATTTCTATCATCCCTCAGGCAATCAGGATTGTCTTGACGGGATACACGGATGTGGCCACTCTGATTGACGGGATCAACCAGGGACAGATTTATAAGTTTTTAGTGAAGCCATTTGAGCCGGAAGATTTAAGGGTGACCATTCGACGTGGGTTGGAAACCTTTGAATTGGAACAGAAAAACAAACAACTGGTGGAAGAGTTAAAAGCACTGAATGCTTCTCTGGAACTCAAAGTGGAAGAGCGGACTCTAGAACTGCAACAGGCTTATCAAACCATTAAAAGTCAGCAAGAAGTGCTCAATCAAGAATTGGAGAGTGCCCGGGAAACCCAACGCCACCTTCTTCCTCAGACGATTCCCCAGATACCCAATGCCCAGGTGGTGTGCAAGTATGAACCCGTTATTCAGATAGGCGGGGACTTTTACAATGTGTTCCATATCGACAACGACTTTTATGGTTTGCTGGTGGCTGATGTGACAGGACATGGGCCTTCTGCCGCCTTGATTGCTGTTCAGGTGTCTGGAGCGTTTGGTATCTGGGGAATCGTCTGAGGAAGAAGGTGGCGTTGGGTTTCCCGGGCACTCTCCAATTCTTGATTGAGCACTTCTTGCTGACTTTTAATGG
>JANQHV010000391.1 GCA_028282505.1 SAR324 cluster bacterium
CGCTCAGGGTGACCGTTTTCGGGAGATTGTCTCATGGCCAAAGAGGATGTCAAACAAAACCTAATTCACGGCACTGTCATGAAATTTGTCGGAATAGTTGGCAATTTTCAGGAAAAAGGTACAAACGCATGAAACTTAAACAAATAAATACAGACAATTTGAATGAAAATTGAAACCGTTTTTAATATTTTTTCATGGTATGAAAGCATCAAAAAAAGTGGGAAACCAGTGGCTTGGTGTTCTGCCTTTGCTCCTGTGGAGTTTTTGATGGCAGCCGACGTGGTTCCTGTTTTTCCAGAGAATCATGCTGCCATGCTGGGGGCTATTCAAACCCAGCGGGACTTCGATCACCCCTATTCCACTCCAGCCATTGAAAAAGCCGAGTCCATCGGGTTGAAATCCCCTAAATTGTGCTCTTATGCCTTGTCCGATCTGGGTATTTTATTAGGAGGGCCACGCTCTCCTATTCGTGGTTTGCCAGAACCTGACTTTTTTTATGCCTGTGACAGTCAATGCCAGGTCGTGGAGCGTTGGGGGGATCAAGTCCAGGATATTTTATCCACACCACAGGCTTCCATCCCCCATTATGTATTGAAGGCTCCCAGTCTTGTCAAAAAAGAAGAACACAGTCAGGCAGAATTGGATCATTTCCGGGAGCAAATTGAGCGTCATATTACAGCCATTTGCAAACACCTGGGAACCACCTTCAGTGAAAGTCGTTTGCAGGAAGTCACCGCAGAAGCAGAGAAGGCCAACCAACTGTGGCAGAAGTGCCTGGAACTGGCCAGGCACCAGCCCACTCCCTGGTCGAATACAGATGCTTTTACGGCAATGGCTCCGATTGTGATTGCTCGTGGCACCAAACAGTGTACGGATTATTACCAGAAACTGTATGACGAACTGTCACAACGCGTCGAAAAAAACGCACGAGTGGTTCCAGAAGAGCGTATTCGCCTGCTGTGGGATGCCATTCCCATTTGGCCTCGCAAGGATTGGCTGGCTCAATTTGTGGCAGAACGTCAGGCGGTTTTTGTGGCCAGTACGTACACGCACAGCTGGTGGTTTCATTTTGATATCAATGATCCTGTCAATAGTCTGGTCAAACGATATGCCTGGAACACCATGAACCGTTCCACCCAATGGATTTTAGACTGGACCCTGGGTTTAGTGGAGGAATATGCTGTCGATGGAATCGTTTGCCATTGGAATGCCAGTTGTGGCATCTGGAATAGTTATGTCAAACGCAGGTTGCCTGGCTATGAAGCAGCAAATATTCCCTACCAGGTCATTGCGGCAGACATGGTCGATGCCCGTGCCTTTGATGAGGCAACGGTTAGTCGGCAATTGTCTGAATTTATTGAGCAATTAAAAGGAAACAGGGGATAGGAGTTAGGAGGTGTTCAGGATGGTACACGAAAAGTCTTGTTCACTGACCAGGGGCACGGCTTTCTTCATCACCAGACAGTATTCGGTTCCTGGATGACGGTGCAGGGAAATAGCAGCCTTATGAGAGGGTGTGGGGTCAAACAGCCAGAATTGCCAGTTGTTTGGATCATCATTCAGTGAAGCCGCAAATGAAATGCGCAGTGATTCTTTTTCCTGGATATGAAAGGTAAATTGATCCAGAGGTAAAGATAGTCCCATGCCACAGGCTTTGATGTAAGACTCTTTCAGAGTCCAATAGTCAAAGAAACGATCATGACGCTGGTGCGCTGGTATTTGTGAAAAATCACTCACTTCCTGGGGAGAAAAATATCTAGCGATATCTTCAACGGCTGTTGTGATTTGTCGTTCCATGTTTTCCACATCCACTCCAATTTTCTGATTCGACACAATACCCAGCACCACCAATCCATCCGTATGAGAAAGATTGAAGCAAAGCTGAGGTGTGCGATCCGAGTGAATCAATTCTGGCTTCCCGTATGCATTCTTAGTAAATTGTAAACGTGATGGGGTGATGGCAGTGTATCGTGATAAGGTAGTGCGCACTAAGGCTCTGGCAATCAGATAAAGATGCCGATGTTTATCAAAGTGGAATCGCTGCCATTGTTGAGTTTCTGCTGGGTTGAGCAATTGCTGGTAGTCAGACAGGAGAGATGTTTGCCGTATTTCATCAGGAAATGCATACCAAACGTGAATTTCATTGGGGAGTACGTCCAATGTTGAAGAGGCAGATTTCATTTTTCATCAGGAAACTTCAATTTTTAAAGAATCGCTCCATTTGGAGAAATTTTGAGTTGTTTTTCTTGATGGTAGCGTTCGATGCCCAGGCTGATCAATCGATCCAGTAACTCTGGATAGGAAACATTAGAAGCTTCCCACAGATTAGGATACATCAGTCCTCTTGCCAAACCAGGTGATGTATTGATTTCGAGGATGACGAAGGAATTGTCAGGTTTTAAAAAGAAATCCACGCGAGCCAATCCTTCACATTCCAGCAAAGTGAAGGCCGCAATGGCAGCATCTCGCATTTCCTGGGCAAGGGGTTCGTCCAGTTTTGCAGGAATTTGTAGTTGTCCTTCCTGCTCATTGAAATACTTGGCTTCAAATGTAAAAAAATCTTTCAGATTGGTGATTTCTCCCAATGCTTCCGCAGCAACAGGATGTCCATTGCCAAGCACCGCACATTCAATCTCTCGGCCTTCCACCGTTTGTTCCACAATGACCTTGCGGTCATACTGGAATGCATTTTTCAAAGCTGCCTGAAATTGTGCTGCGTCTGTTACTTTCTGAACCCCAATGGAAGAGCCCAACCGGCACGGTTTTATGAATAAAGGCACTCCCAATTGTTGGGTAACGTCCGCAAAGGAAATGGTGTGGTGAGAACGCAAGACTATATAAGGAATGACAGGAAAACCATGATCTCGCAGCAAACGTTTGGTGACATCTTTATCACGGCCAATGGAGGTGCCGTAGATATCCGATCCGACATAGGGAACATCTAAAGAACGAAGAAATGCCTGAATGGGGTCATCGGCCAAAGGAAAAAATAGATCGACTTGGGCCAGGCATTCTCCTGTGTTGTGTGCAATTAACTTTCCCTGGGATGTGGGAAAAACAACAGGGGATGAGAGGTTCAACTCTCGATGATTGTTGACATGGACGAGAAGATCGTCACTATTGGCACCAAAATGCCAACTACCCGATTTATCGATTCCCAGTGCGATGGTTTCATATTTACTGTGATCAAAAGTGCGCTCTACTTCCTTGAGTGCAAAGAGATCCACTTCATGTTCTAAACTCTGACCACCGCAAATGAGACCAATTGTTTTCTTATTGGAAGATGTCATTTATTTTTTCGTTCAATAATAGTTTTCAATAAACAGAGTGCTTTTTTCTTCCAATTGAGAGTCGGTTCAGAATAAATACACTGAAGAACGGATAAATGAATGGTCTATTTATTGGGCGGCATCAATTTCTTGATATATTTCATCAGCTACTCCTAAAATATCAATAGGCGGGTCATAGCCAATGATTTCTGCTGCTTTTAAATTGATTGCAATTTTGGGTGGGCTTTCGAATATTTGGCTCAATTCGCCAGGTTTTTTGCCATTGAAAACCTTGGCAATGGTTTTAGCATGAAATTCACCCGCATATTTATACCCTGCCTGAGCGATGCTGAGCAACACACCATGCTGCACTTCTTTGGAGCCAGACTGAGAAAAAGTAGGGATTTCGTGTTTATTTAAGGACGCCAGCAGTTTGGGCATTCCTTTGAGACTGACTCCCCGATGTGTGGTAATATACAAAGCGTCTACTTTTGCGGCAAGCTGGTTATGACAGGCAATGACTTTCTTTTCAGCCTCTTCATCAGGAATACCAGAAAATGGGGCAAAGCAGCGGACGATTTCAAATCCTCGTTCTGTGGCAACAGTTTCGATTTGTTTAATGGCCGCATAGGTTTTCCCCTCATCAGAGTTCTCATACACCACCCCCAGTTTCTCAAAACCAATGATGTCATGAAAGAGCTGGACCTGACGTTCGTAGCGGCGAAGTTCAATTTTTGCATGAATATGATCGTATCCTGAAGTCTCCGCATTTTTCACAATACCAGCGCCCAGGGGATCGCTGGCCGAAATGACTTCAGTGGGGATAGAATGTTCGTTATTGGCTAAATCCAAACCTGCCCATGTTCCAAAGGCCAACATGAGGTCGATATCTTTTTTATTCAAACGTTCAATGGCAGTTGCCTTGGTTTGTGGACGTACTTCCTTTTTCCAATTGGAATCATAATAAGCATCTGGAACCAGTTCAATATAGTCACTTTTTAGATTAGTTGCCATCCAGGCCCATAATTTAGCGGTTTCTGCAGGATCTTCACTTTGAGGAAATGTGGCCTTTTCGATCCAGCCAATGTTCATGAACCCTGTCATGACGGCTTTGAGTATGGTTTGATAGTCAATGTAGGGACCCCCTTGATAATAAGCCATGCGCCATTTTTTTCCATTATTGGTAGTTGGTGCAATGCTCTTATCTTCCTGTGCTACAGATAATCCAGAAAAAGAAAATAGAGTAATGAGGATCACCACAATGCAACATAACATTTGTTTCATAATAGACTCTCTTGAATTAGTGTATAGGTCTTTATATACCCGGTTGATATAATTGATAGTTCTGCCACAAAGCAGTAGAAATTTTTTCAATCATCTTTTTTTCTTCTTCGTGGAAAAAACCATCGGCTTTTGCCATATTTTCAGCAATTTCGACGATATTATGCTTCCATTCATCCTTTTCCACATAAGGAATTTTTTGTAACAGAACATCCACAGCTACATCAAATCGAGTTTTTTCAGTATTCACACTCAACATCAGTTCATTGGTGTAAATAATAAATGCTTTATGGGCTTCTTCAGAGGTTAGGTATTTTTTGATTTCTTCTGTATCATCAATCACTTTAATCGCCGTATCGACTTCCTCTTCTTCCAAAACACCATCTGCCGAAGCCACCAGTGCCATTGCTGCTACAATGGCATAGCCATATTGTTTTTCTGGAGAAATGGAGGAAGGCACCAATCTTTTGCAGAAATCCAGAAATCCCATAATTCCTCTTCCTTATCTCGGAAGTTGTAATTGTTTTTGTTGTCGGGCACCTATCAAAAATAAAATAGTCGCTCCAAAATAAATCACGCTGATGAAGGTGATTCCTTTCTCAACACCAACAGCTCCAATCACCGCTCCCAATATGATCGGTCCGAGCATTTGTCCTAGTTTATCTGCGGTACGCTGAGCGGACATGACCTTGCCCAAACCCACTTCATGTGTAATTTTTAAATTCAAAACATAGACCATTTGAGAAGCAGAACCAAAACTGGAAGCTAGCCCCAACATCAAAATCATTAATACTGTAGCAATAAAGCCCTCATAAATAAAGAAAATACCTAGTCCCAGACTGCCACAGATCCCACTGATGATGATGAAAAACTTCTTATTGCTTGAACGATCGACGAACCGGCTGATGAACGGAGCAATATAAATCATGCAAAGACCAAATGTCATAAAAGCACGTCCAATGTTGGATTGGGAGACACCAATCTGATTGAGATAAACGGGACTCATGTAGTAAAGAATGCCAATTAAGCAAAGAGATGTGGGAACAATACTAAATATAAAAGTGGAAAATACGTTGCGGTCCATAAAAAATTTCAATAAAGAAACAGAGGGCATTTCTTCTTGTTTAGGGGGAGGAGGAGGTGCAACAAAAAAATCTCTTAAGAAAATAAAAGCAAATAAAACTGGTAAAACCATCAATCCGGCAGCAACAAAAAAGACCGGAACATATCCGATTCTTTCCGCCAACATCGCTCCAACCGCTCCTCCGCAGATACTGCCTGAAAAGATACCAGCCACTAAGTTTGAGATTCCCTTGGCTCGATCGGTCGTCCCAGTGTTGGCAATGACAAAGCCTTGAATCGACAACCAAGCCATTCCATAACCAATTCCTAAAATGGCACGATAGAGCAGAAATTCCACGGCTCCTGTGGCAATACCAGAAAGAAATATGGAGATCCCTGCAATCACACTGCCTATCAAAAAAGGTTGATGCCAGCCTTTTTTTCCCATCCAATTGGCACATGGGAAGAGGACAATCAGGGTGAACAACATTTCTATAGAAATCGGCAATCCCGACACGACATCTTTTGATAGACCAAAGATAGGCTCATAAAGGTTTCCCATGTGTAATGGCAAAAAGGAAACCGTCAGTGCGATGGCAAATAATAAAATGAAGGCAACGGGCCGAATCAGGCCATAAGAGGGGGTGGCTTCCTCTCCTCTATCTTCCTCCTCACGGGGTTTCATTTGCTTACCAATGAAGATGAGGAAGACAATGACCAATTCCACAATAAAGAGAAGCGAGATGATTACCACAGTCATTGAATCCAGGATCACTTCTTCCACTTTATCTTGAATGACCTGGTGGGATAAATGAACTTTGACATACCCTTCAAGTGCTTCTTTTTTGTAGAGAGGAAAAACGATTTCATATTCCTGCTTGTGTTCTGCGCTAAGAACATCTTGATGTTCTTCCAGGGGCCCTGTCTTTTGTACATTCACCACACCATTTTTGTTGGCAAAGTACAACAATTCATTGTCTTTATTGAGAATCCGCATGTCTTGAATTTCTGGAGTCACCTGAATGATTTCACTCATCAACACATCGATTTTAATCAAACGGTTGATTCGGATTCCTTTGTTGAGTAAGAATTCAATGTCTTCTTTGAGAAGCTTGGTCAATGTTTCTGATTTACTGCGGATGATGTCCAGGTAGTTGTGCTGGAAGACAGGGACGTTGGCGGCAGAATAAAAAATGAGAGAACCTCCCAAAATAGAAAGCAGAAATAAATAGATTTTTGCTTTAGGCACTTTACTGCCTACTTCAAAAGAAACAAAGAAATTCAAACAAAGTGCTAAGATCCCTGCCGCGATCAGTGTACAGAGCCCTAAAATTTGTAAATTCCATATGATAATATTATTGACCTTATTTTGAATGACTTCTTCTTTAAAAAACAGGTTAACGGTTCCTTTCCATTCTTTTTTCCGATCAAGAACAGGCAGGAGAATACAATAGGTTCCTTCTGAAAGAACTACCTGGGCTTCCTGGTTTTGCAGGTTTTTTTTGTTTTCAAAGTGAACCAGTAGATCGCTGCTGACAGAAGTTCCTTCCAGATCAGGCTCAAAACTATAGAGGACTTGGCCTGTTGTGTTGGTGACGAGGATGTTGTTTAAATCAGGATTGTTTTTTTGGAGATCTCCCATCAGTGGGCGGATACCAATAAATTTTTCCAGTGGCTTTCCAAAACGGATAGCGCTGTTGATGTTTCGCTGAAAATCCCTGGCCAGAACTTGATAACTGGAAACTAAAGAACTACGATATAGTTTTTCAAAAGAGGAAATATTCAGGCTAGCACTGAATGATTGAGCCAGGATGAGTAGAATAATGGAAGTGATGATTATTCGTAAACGAACGGATATTTTCATAAAAAACTAAGGCAATGCAGTAAGTCACTATGAATTCTGATCAACAATCCATTCTCATAACACATCTCTGCATACACTATGAAGTAAAAAATGGAATTCTGCTATGAATACGGATAAAAACAAAGGGAATATGGTAAAATAAAAACACATAGAAGGCTTCTAGAAAGAGGCTTAGGAAGGATAAACTATTTTATCATTTGATTTTTTAGAAACATTTTGTAAAATACTTCTTTTTAAAAATGGCTTTCCATTTTAGATTCTGAAAGTTGCCGAAGTGGCGGAATTGGTAGACGCGCTAGGTTCAGGACCTAGTATCCGCGAGGATGTGGGTGTTCGAGTCACCTCTTCGGCATGCCTCACATACATTCGTCAAAAATCCCTCCTGGCTTCTTAAGTACCCAATTCTCATATCAATTTCTATTTTTCTGGTGTAGCTCTCTAGAAAAGTTGTTTCAATTGTTTTGTTTTTAGTATTAAGTCAAGCACTGAGAGGCTTTTGCTGGGATGGTTCAAGGAAGGCAAGCAACGCTTCTTTTTCTGTCTGATAAATAGAAAATGTTCGATCCAGGTGGGTGGATTGAAGCATTTCCTGAATTTCTTGGCTCAATCCACAAAGAATAAATGGAATTTCCAGCCTTTTCATTCTTGAGTGAATGGTCAAAAGTATCCCTACGCCAGAGGAATTCATATTAGGGGTTTTTTCCAGATTGATGATAAATGCGGATGGGGATTTTTCTTTCAGCAATGTATCCGTATAGAAATAAAGTGATTCTGAGTTTCGCCAGGTGATGGTACTTTGCAAAGAAATAAGACATATATTGTCTTCAATGCGGTGGGTGACTTGTAACTGCATGAGTGATTTTTAAGGATGGGGAAGGTCAGGCGTTTTGGACTAGGGGGAAAAGCAAAAACGCAAGTGACCCTCCCCTTGAAAATGGAAGTACGATTGCCTTCATCCAAAAAAAGCAGAAAACAAAATTTTTGGATGAAGTTGAAATAGTGATAATAAGTGGTAAGACAAATAAATGTTTTTCGAAATTATGAAACATTTATTCACAATTGTCTATGGGGACGAGGTACCCAATTTTCCGGGGAGATTCAAAAAAATGCATTTTTTTTTAGAAATTTTTATGGGGAAGGACTACCTATTTTTCCGGGGAGTGTAGAAAAATTGAGGCTTTGAGGGGATTTCTTGAAAAAAACAGAAAATTTCCGTAAATTCTATAAACTGTCTTGCTTTTTTCTCAAAAATTCTTACTATTACTTCTTTTATCTGAAGAAGGCACATGAATTGATCATGATCTAAGCTTCTCCTTCCTTCGATGGCCAGATAGCTCAGTCGGTAGAGCAGAGGACTGAAAATCCTCGTGTCGCTGGTTCGATTCCGGCTCTGGCCACCTGCTCCTTGTCTAAGAAATACTTGGGTACAGGGTTTTATCCTCCCTTACAATCTTCAGAAAAAACTCCCCATTAATCTATACGGTCAGATAGAACTATTTTTTAAGGACTTGCTGCAAAAATAAGACACGCTGAAATTCAACATTGGCGGATTCTATCTCTCCAATTTTTTGTAGTGCCTGGGCATAAGAATAATGTACTCTTACAAACCAGCTGATGAGATCGGATTCATCTTTATTTTTCACAGAATGAGAGGGATCTAATTGCTGAAGAACGTTTGGCTCATAGCGTAAAGATTCACTCAAAATGTTGGCGACTCGATGCCAATCTTGATTTTCCTTTGCCTGTTGGATGAGTGGAATGTAATGAATTTTATAGGCAGAAATGTAATCTTGAGTACGAATCAGAGAAAGATGATCCGGTAAAGGACGCATTGTGAACAATGATAGTGAAACTAAAATAACAATTGTGATGCTAACCTGGATGAATTTCTTGGTCCGAACCCAGTCGATAAGCTGATATATTGTAAAACCTGCAAATGGAAGAAGAACCGCTACAAGAGGTATTCGATAACGTGATATTTCATTGGCTAACAGTATGGTCAGTAGGTTTATACCAATGAGTAGAAAAAGAGGAAGCAAAGTGTGAAATCGTAAAATAGTTAATAATAACCCAGCAATAGCCAGAGGAGCTATGATGAAAAAAGTGAGTGGAAGATAAGCTAATATACTGGCATGCAATCGATAGTAGTAAAAATTGGTGTTATTGGGATACTCATACCAATACCAGATGAGTGTAAATTTTTTCCATAGTTGTTTTAGGTAGCTTTGAATCGAATCGTGGGTTTTCAGAGTTTCCAGTACTGTCGGTAGAAAGTGGCCATTCGTTTTTCCCATAATACGTGGAATGTGTTCTATATTAAACGTATGTGTTCCAGGCTGGTAATCTCCTGTATTTGAAAAAATAAAAGTAATAGAATTGACACTGGAAATACTGGTTAATGGAACTCCGACAGTGGCATTACGTGCCATGATAGGAACTAGACTGATTATTATTCCACTACCTAATATGAGCAATAAAGAAACTAGATTCTTAAAACTTTTGCGTTGGTGGTAGGCAAGCAGTAATATGAGTCCAAATTCAAATAACAGGAATGTACTTTTAACTAAAAGTGCTATGCCAAAGGCTATTCCAATTCCAAAGTACCATCGCCAGTTGTTGCGCTTTATTGCAATATGAACCAGATATATCAGGGCTAATCCTGTGAAAGTAATGAGTGTAGTCCTCAATAAAACCATTTCATAAAAAAGTAATGGGCTATAAAGGAGAGCACAGAACCCCGTGATTGTTGCGACTAAATCGTTGAAATAATGACGTGCAATTAGAAAAATAAGAACATTGCTTAAAGTGCCCAAAATTGCTTGCCATGCAAAAACCCATCGAACGTCAAATCCCAATATTTTATAAGTCAATGCAATGAGATAGGGATAAAGAGGTTCTTGATGGAATTGTTTATTTCCATACCATTGATTCCATAAAGCATGACCGGTATCAAAATCTTCCCTAGAAAGTTGGTTTTGTTGCTCCAAAATCTTTGCTTGATTGGGATGCATTCTGAAGTAAATGTCGGCAACCATCTTTTTCCAGGTGTGATAGGGGTGAAGAGCCTGATTAGTGAGCCAGTCCCCAGTAGCAATTTCACGAGCCCATAAATCAAAGAAATTCATATCAGATTCTTCCCAACGATGTTGCCATACATTAGGGCTATTATTTATTTGGATAAAATAAGTAATACGTACCAGTACTGAAGCTAAGATGAGTACTATTAGAATTAAACGGTAATATTGACTAATTTGCCACTTAGATTGATTCAAAGAAAGCGCAGAACCTTGAATCGCATTAGAATCATTGGGAGACATCATCGAAATTTGCTCCATAACAGTATATTGATAATTGTATTTAGAACCCGTTAGAGAATTCGTAATGACTTAATTGTTTAAAAAGATATTTTTTTACTCTCCCCGGAAAATTAGGTACTTCCTCCCCATATACAAACCCAATGATTTGTGCCAGAATTAACCTGCTTTCCTCCTTGGATTGCAAGGAAGGCCCAGAATGTTTTTCCCACTCCCCCTTGGTAAAACATTTACGGTCTTCCTTGAAGAGCTTGTTTGAAAAATCTGATTTTGCTGCAAAACCGTCTTATTGACACCGGTTTTGAGAAAATTTTCGTTAAGCAAGTTAGCTATTGATCCTAAATTTTCTCAAAAACCCACTCAACGAGATCGATTTTTCGCCACGAACTATCTTTTCCAAATAGGTTCTAAACAGAATCACATAGTGGTCGGTATGATGATCATAGATGGTGATGTCGGAGTAAGAAAAAGGATTGGTGGATCAAGGTGTTTATTAGATGGTAGATTCCGTATGGTAATGCTGGATTTTCATTGATTGAGTACCTCAAGTCTTCTATTCATGTCTTTTAATTTTTCTGCCAGGATGATGGAGAACAGTTGATACATTTCGGCGCGTATGTCACCTGCTGTGTCGAAATCCATCGCATCAATCACCAAAGCTCGGAGACGGCTGTCGGTACTGATCGTTGCGGAACATGGGTTCCCACTGACGATACTCATTTCTCCAAAAACATCACCTCGTCGAGATAATTTTACAATAAATTTTTTATTAGAATAAACGCTGACTGAGCCCTCCAGGATAAAATAAACATTGCTATTTACTTCTCCCTGAACCAGAATCACAGAATCGGATGAATATTCAATAATATCTCCATTCGAAATCAGTTTTTCTAAAGTCTTTCTAGGAACATTTTTGAGCATTCGAGATTCGTGTTTTAATATGTGCAACGCATTGTTTAAGGCATCCATTTTTTAATCTTCCCCTGTTATTATTTTATGAATTCATTATACTTTTTAATCGCATAATGGAGACGTACTGTCTAGAAAAATGTAGAGAGAGGATAGTATTTTTCCTAAGGTAAATTATGAAAAAACTGTTGGTTGTTTGGCTGTTATTGGTGGGATTTGGGTTTTCTGCAAGTGGTGAATATTTGGCCGATTGTCTGTCAGGCATACATGCCCAGAGAAATGAACGTTGGGATGAGGCCATTCTACATTATGATGTCTGTATCGAATATGGAGATTTGAGTAAGAAAAATCTGGTCAATATGCACAATCGCCGTGGGATTGTCTATGAACGTCAAGGAAACTATGATCGTGCCATTGTCGATTATAATCAAGCACTGACGATTGATCCAAAATATGTGCAGGCCTACACCAATCGAGGTACTGTTTACTCGCATAAAGGAGACTATGATCGTGCCATTGCCGATTACAATCAAGCACTGACGATCAATCCGCAGGATGCCTATACACTGACAATGCGTGGTGATGCGTACAATAAAAAGAAACAATATGATCAGGCCATCGAGGATTATAACCGTGCTTTAGAATTTCAAGAACATGCTGCGATTTTCCATGGCCGGGGCAAGGCATACCGCAATCAAAAAAAATACAGTCAGGCCATTCAGGATTTTAAGAAAGCCCTGGAACTGAGTCCAAATGATACCAATGTGCAAAAAGAACTCGATCAAGTTTTGCTGCTCAACAAGTGAGGTGATTTCTTTTGCCTTCCTGAGAGGGTTTCCCGAAATTCTTATCCTGCTGCAAAACTGTCTCATTGGTGTCTGTTTTGAGAAAATTTTCGTTAAATAGACGGGCTATTTGCCTTAAATTTTCTCAAAAATCCGCTCAATGAGTTCGATTTTTCGCAACGAATCACTTTCCCAAACAGGTTCTAAATTGAATTGAAATTTATTCCCATCCATGTTTGACTAGTAAATTATTGTGTGCTCGGCAAAACTTCATGATTATCAATTATTACTCTCCTTGCTGTTTTCTTCTCTTTGTTACCATTTCCTGTATCTGTGGCTAATATGATTTTGGTTTGTGCTCGTATTATCTATGTCTTGTCTTATAAAGACTCTTACTCTTACTCTTATTCTTACTCCTGATTTGTGAGTGAGAGTAAGATTATGATTAAGGGGGGAACCCTGTGCAAGACATACCTTGTTCGCGGTACTATATCATTTTGAATGTATGAAGCTCAAAAAGAAAGCAATATTTCGTGTGTTGGAGCAATCGGCTGTTCCGTTAAACTTGAACCAGATTCGGCATCGTTTGGGAGTGCGGAAGCGGCAACGTGCCAAATTACAGGCCATATTGCATGAATTGATAGTCAAAAATAAGATACTGGAAAAAAATAGCAAATACGCACTTGCTGGGGCGACAGACGCACTGGAATTCCAAAAATCAGAAATCAGCAATGGGGAGTCGTTGGGTCGAAGGACTGCCCAACGAATCACAGGAGTATTTTCCAAGTCTTCCCAAGGATATGGCTTCGTGGATATTGGTAGTGGCAAGGATGATATTTTCATTCCAAAATCCAGGCAGTTGAATGCTTCCAGTGGAGATCGGGTAGAAGTCGAGCTTTCCCGAAGCCAGCACACCAGGCGTCAGAAGGGGCGAGTGGTGAAGATCATTGAGCGAAATTGCAAGCAATTTTTAGCCCGTTTAGTACGTGGAAAACGGGTGAGTCTTGCCATTCCCATCAATCAAAAATCGGGACTTCCTCCCGTTGTGATTTTACCGGATCATGATTCAGAAGAGGCGAAATCGGGAGATATTATAGAGGCTCGTTTGCTGGATGATTATTCGGAATCAAAGGAATTATTTGGGGGTATTGTTCGTATTTTGCCGGTGGCTTCAGTGAGTGAAGTGGCTTTTGATTTGATTTTGGTGGAAAATAAAATCCGTACAGCTTTTCCGGAAGAAGCACTCCAGCAAGCTGAAAATTTTGGAAAACAAGTAAGATACAATCCCAAATCTGCCAGAACCGATTTACGGGATCTTGGCTTTGTAACCATTGATGGCAAAGATGCTAGGGATTTTGATGATGCTGTCTTTGTCGAAAAACAAATGTCGGGCAGCTATCTTTTATTTGTCTCCATTGCTGATGTGGCCCACTATGTCCGCCCAGGTTCACCAATCGATCAGGAAGCCTATCAACGTGGAACCAGTACGTATTTTCCCACTCATGCCGTTCCAATGTTGCCAGAAGCGCTGTCGAATCATTTATGCAGCTTGAAACCCAACGTCAATCGACTGACATTAACATGTGAAATGGAAGTGACTCCTGAAGGAGAAACAATTGATTATTCCATTTATGAAAGTGTTACTCGAAGCCAAGCGCGTTTGAATTATACCGATGTTGCTGACTATTTGGAGGGCAGGCCCTCTACTTTGCGGCGCAATCGAAAAATATGTCAATCTTTAGAGGTGATGCATGAGTTGGCTCAGATCTTGGCTAAAAAACGATACCGACGTGGTGCGATCGACTTTTCGTTTCCAGAATATGCCGCAACGCTGGATCAAGACCGGAAAATTGTTGGTTTCCATAAGGACTATCAATCTGTTTCGATGAAGCTGATCGAGCAATTCATGCTGGAAGCCAATGAAACCGTAGCACGACACTGTTTGACAAATAATCTTCCTGCCCTGTATCGTGTCCACGATAAGCCGGATCTGTTCAAATTAGAGAAGCTGCAAGAAACATTTTGGCACTTTGGTATCTCCGCCAAACTGGCTCAACTGGGCAATCCTAAACAAATCAACCGGGTCTTGGAAAAAATAAAAGAGCACCCCGCTCAGGAACAAATACAGGTATTACTCTTGAAAAGTATGGCGCTTGCCTGTTATCGTATAACCAATGATGGCCATTTTGGGTTAGCGGCTGAATTTTATACGCATTTTACCTCCCCAATCCGACGCTACCCTGACTTGATTGTACATCGTGCTTTGAAGGCCACGCAGCATCAGCAACATGAGGAAAATCAAAGCCAGGTAGAGCTCGTTTCCTCAGAAGTAGCTGCTCACTTATCGCAACAGGAGCGGCAAGCAGATACGGCTGAAAAACAAAGTTTTGAATTGATCAAAACCATCTTTTTAGAAAATTATTTAGGCCAGTCATTATTGGCCCAAGTCCTTGCGGTCAATCCAACCGGGATATCCGTGGAATTAGAAGATCTTTGTGTGGACTGCTTTCTTCCTTTAGAAAGCCTGACAGACGATTATTACCGATATGATGAAGTGAGTTTATCGTTGTTGGGCAGCCGAAAAAAACGTCTAATTCGTCCGGGAAAGCGTTTAATGGTCACGGTTGCAAGGACTGACCGAATTTCGCGTCAAGTGGATTTACAAATAGCAAAGTGGTTAGAAAAATAATCCGATGGAAACAACCTTTTATTCGTTATTGATTCATCCAGAATGCATCGAAGGTATCTCTTTGCAGGGACAACACCAGGAATTGTTGATTCAAGCAGAACATTCTGCTGCATTTCTGCAAACAGAGGAAAGACAGGAGCTTTTGGAGAAAGTGGATACATTTTTGGAGTCTCACCAATGGCAGAATAACTACACCTCTTTAATCATTCCTACAGAAGAAGTCACTTTTCGTACGATTACCTTCCCGTTTCAGGATAAAAACAAGATCAAAAAAACCTTGCCCTTTCAAATCGAAAATGAAGTGTTGGAAGATGCGGCAGAAAAAACGTATTACTATACAACTCAACTGTTGCCTGATGGTCAGGCCAGGGTGTTTTTGTTCCTTGCTCACAAAAGTTATCTGGAATCGTTGCAGACAATCGCCAATCAACACAATCTCTTGATTCGCAATATTGATTGTTCCGCTCATGTCTTGTTCAAAACAGCTCCTTATTCTGAAGACGTGGACACCCATTTTCAAGTATACTTGGGAACCGAAGAAACCTTTATCAATGTGATCGAAGAGCAATGTCTTCAGGTGGTGAAAATTTTTCCAAACCGAATTCCCCTTTATTTGGTTGAATATCCAGAACTCCAACAAATCAAGCCGGATGACTTTGCTCAGATGGTCAATCATTCTGCCTGGAACATGGAAAAATATCCTGATTTGGAGCAGGAAAAAATAAAGCAAGTGATTGCTTTGATTCAAGAAGAAATCCGAGGGTTGTGTCAGCAATTCAACCTGTTTGCCAAAGGTTGGCAACTGAGTGAAACCGTCCATGTGTCATTTCATGGGTTATTTCAAACAGCCATTGTTTGGAACGGAACATCATTTGAGTGGAATCCGGCCACCACGTTTCAGGGGGGGGAACTGTCTGCTTTTCAAAAGCATTGGGGGATCTTGGGAGAGTTGAAGAAGTATGGGTGGAAATATTTGGAAGGACATGGTCCGTCTTTTTACTCAGAAGTGATGCCGTGGCTTCAATTTTGGCGCAGGCATCGTATACTGACATTTCTCGGAATTTTACTGTTGGTTCTGGGGCTGGGAGCCTTCACCACCAACTATTTTGTGCAGCTTCATGCTTTGGAAAAAGCCACTCAGGTGACCGAACAGCAACTCCGGACCAAGCTCAAGCGTCTGGTGCCTGGAAAAGCAAACCAGAACGAGGAAGCAGCGATTGCTGAGTTGCAAACCAAAATCGAAAAAAAGAAAGCAGCCCAACAAGACACGCGATTTCAACAACGCTCTTATAGTAATCTGGAGTTCTTGCAAAAAATTTCCAAACTGCTGCCAGAAAATGTTGAATTTCGAGTTCAGCATTTGGAACTGAACACCACCCGATTTACTCTAAAAGGAGTGATTGATAGCTATAAGAATTTACAGACCCTCAAAAACGGGATTGCAAAATTGTCAGAATTTGAAGGAAAAACGGTTGTCGAAAGTAATCGCTCCACTCCCAAAGGGATTCTTTATAATATTTCTGTGAGTCTGTAACAATGAGGCCATTGACACAACGAGAGTATCTATTGGTTGCCATGATGCTGGTTTTAGCGCTTGTGGTTGCCATAACTTTGGGATGGCGGAAGCTTCAAGAACATGAGGCAGAACTTCGGGAAAAACTGGTTTTCAAACAAAAACAATTGGAAACCGTAACCAACCTGGAAAGAGAATGGCGGGAGTTGAGCCGCCTTCCCAACCTGCCTGTGATTCCTCAGTCCTTGAATACATTCGTAGAGAATGGTGCACGAAAATTTAATTTGGAAAATCATCTGCAATTGAATGCTCTTACCTCAGTTCCTGAAAGAACTGAAGGTATCCAAGTGAAGTTGGACCGGTTGAACCTGGATCAGTTATTTGATATGCTCTATTTTTTAGAGAACCATAAACCGGTGTTGTTGATAGAACAATTGGATATTTTGCTTATTCCCCGATCTAACCTGTTGCGAGCATCCTTTCGCCTTTACAAACAGAAAAAAGAATAGTTGTCTTTTTCATGCTCAATCAATCATTACAAAAAAGAGTCATTGTTGTCATTGTCTGTCTTTTGTTGGGAGTCGTTTCCTTCATTTTGGGGATACGCCATACGTTCCCGGGACAGATGATTGCTCAATATATAGAGCAACAGTTAGCGGCACAAGTCTCCATTCAAACAAAAATTGCTCCACTGGAGTTGAACCATGTGAGCCATGTGAGCATTGAAAATGTGGCAATTTTGGCACCGCCCTCTGAAGATATTACGAACCTTTTTGTGCTGGAAGATCTCCAAATAAAACTGCTTCCCGAGTTATTGCAAAATAAACTGCATGTGCAGGCAGAGGCGTATGGAGGAAAAATTGAAAGTATTTTGGATCTGGATATGAAGGGAACGCTTGGGGTGGCAGCTGAAAATGTTTCTCTAAACCTGATCCCCATCGTCAACCTCTTCCCTTATGCTTTTTTCAAAGGCACGCTTAAGAAATTTTTTGGCAGTGTTCGGAATGTGGAAGCCTTGCAAAGTGGCAAGGCGCAACTGCCAGAAGGGCGAATCGTTGCACAATTGGAGAATTTACAGGTGCGCTTGAAAAATTTGGATCAGCTCCTGCCTGGAGGACTATCTGTTCCTGATTTATTATTCTCCACCATTACAATTGATGTAAATTATGATAAAATGCTGACTATTCAAAAAATTGAATTAAAAGGAGCCATTGAAGGCTCCATTGAAGGACAGATTGCTTTAAATCACCGTAATTTACAGGCTTCCAAGGTGAAGTTGCATTTGAAGTTTGCCTTATCCGAAGAAGTGGAAAAGGCCCTGGGACCAATGGCCTTGATGCTGCAAGGAATGCAGTGTGGGGATGTATTTGACTTTGATCTGACGGGGACATTTCGATTATTGAATCCTCCAAAAAAGCGGGCATGTTCATGAAAATGTTCATGGAAAAAGTCGCCATCAAAGTTGCTGGATTGTTGATTGTGGTGATTCTCTTGTTTGGGGCAATTTTAGCTTATGAAACGTATTCCTACCTCCATACTCCAATCACGAGCAACCAGGAACAACCATATAAAGTGATCACCATTCCCAAAGGAGCTGGGTTCAATCAGGTATTGGAAATTCTGAAAGAAAACCAGTTGGTGGATGTGCCTGGCCGATTTCGAATCTTAGCCAAATACCGGGATGCCTTTACAAAAATAAAGGCAGGTGAATTCAGAGTACAGACGAATTGGACTCCTGATCAAATGCTGAATCATCTGATTGAAGGACGAAGCCAGCTTCATAGAGTCACGATTCCTGAAGGACTGACGTTTGACCAGGTTGTGCTGCGTCTGGAAAAAGCAGGTTTGGGTAAAACAGAAACATTCCAGGAGTTGAAGGATGATTTACGATTGCGGCAAATCGTTGATATTTCTCCAGTTGTGCCTTCCCTGGAGGGTTTTATTTTTCCAGAAACTTATTTTTTTTCAAAAGTGGACTCAGAATTCGATATCTTGAAGGCAATGATTGAACAATTTAATCAAAATTATAAGCAAAAAGATCATGAGCGAGCACTGGCCCTGGGACTCTCTGCCTATGAAACTATCGTTTTGGCCTCTATTATTGAAAAAGAAACAGGACAGGAAAATGATCGTGCCTTAATTTCAGCTGTTTTTCACAATCGTCTGAAACGTAAGATGCGCCTGGAGAGTGATCCCACCGTGA